>JAUIBG010000012.1 GCA_030428165.1 Actinomycetes bacterium | reverse complement strand
GAGCACGGGATTCTCCGAACCGGCCGCGTCGCCCGCTCTGCTCCTCCTCGGCGAGCGCCGCGACCCCCTGTCCGAACGTGGAGTCGACTGCCCCGGTGCGCTGCCGCTGGCATCCGACCCCGACCTGGTCGAGCGCGCCAGGGCGGCCAAGGAGGCGCTCGGCGACCGCGTCTTCGTGCTGGGCCACCACTACCAGCGCGACGAGGTCATCCAGTTCGCGGACGTGACCGGCGACTCGTTCAAGCTCGCGCGGGACGCCGCCGCACGGCCCGAGGCCGAGTTCATCGTCTTCTGCGGCGTGCACTTCATGGCGGAGAGCGCCGACATCCTCACCTCGGACGACCAGGCCGTGATCCTGCCCGACATGGCGGCGGGCTGCTCGATGGCCGACATGGCGAACATCGCCCAGGTCGAGGATGCGTGGGCGCAGCTCGAGGAGGCCGGCGTCGCCGCCTCGACGATCCCCCTGACATACATGAACTCGACCGCGGCGATCAAGGCCTTCTGCGGCCGCCACGAGGGCGCGGTGTGTACCTCCTCGAACGCGAAGACCGCACTGGAGTGGGCGTTCGACCAGGTCGGCGGGGTCGACGGCGACGGCAAGGTGATGTTCTTGCCCGACCAGCACCTCGGCAGGAACACGGCCGTACTGCAGCTGGGCCTCGAGCTCGACGACTGCGTCGTCTGGGACCCGCGCAAGCCGCTGGGTGGCAACACCGCGGAGGAGCTGGCCGCCGCTCGCATGATCCTGTGGAAGGGCCACTGCTCGGTGCACGGCCGCTTCCGCAAGCAGAACGTCGACGAGGCGCGCGAGCGCATCCCCGGCGTCAACGTGCTGGTCCACCCCGAGTGCGTGCACGACGTCGTGAAGGATGCCGACTACGTGGGCTCGACGGAGTACATCATCCGCACCATCGAGGCCGCCGAGCCGGGCTCGGCGTGGGTCGTGGGCACGGAGCTCAACCTCGTGCGCCGCCTCGCGAACGCGCACCCCGACAAGCAGATCCACTTCCTGGACGACACGGTGTGCTTCTGCTCGACGATGAACCGCATCGACCTCCCGCACCTGGTGTGGGCGCTCGAGTCGCTCGTCGCGGGCGACGTGCCCAACCGCATCGTGGTCGACGACGAGACCCAGGCGCAGGCCAGAGTCGCCCTCGACCGTATGCTTTCCCTTCCGGCACCGCAGCCGGCCGCCGACTAGAGACACCCCCCTGAGGATCATGAGCAAGAAGCACGACGACATCGCCGCCGACATCCCCGACTCGACCGTCGAGGTCCCGGGAGGGAGCGCCAAGAAGGGCCGCCCCACCCCCAAGCGCAAGGAGTCGGAGGCCAAGCACAACAGGGCCCTGCTCAGCGGCGACACCAAGGCCGACCGTGCCGCACAGCGCGCCAAGCAGCGCGAGCAGCGCGAGCGCGAGTACCTCGCGATGCGCACCGGCGACGAGGCGAACATGCCGTTCGAGCACCGGGGTCCCGAGCGTCGCTACATCCGCGACTTCATCGACGCGCGCTGGTCGCTCGGCGAGTGGCTCATCCCTGTCATGTTCGTGTTCCTGATCCCGTCGCTGTTCATCACCGACACCCGGATGTCGATCGCGGTCACCGCGGCGTTCTACGGCGTGATCGCGCTCGCAGTCGTCGAGGTGATCTGGGTCCGCAGCAAGCTCAAGAAGGCATTCGACGCCAAGTTCGGCCTGGGGCGCCTGCCCCGCGGCTGGACGTTCTACTTCATCACCCGCTACATGAACATCCGCCGCTTTCGGGTGCCCAAGCCCAAGGTGAACCGCGGCGACACGGTCAAGTAGCGGCGGCGCCTCCGCGGCGTCCTCCGCGGTGCCTCCGCCCGCCTAGGGTGGAGGCATGATCAACTACCGCTATCTGGGCAACTCCGGCCTCAAGATCACGGAGCTCACCTACGGCAACTGGATCACCCACGCCTCGCAGGTGGAGAACGACCAGGCGGTCGCGTGCGTGCACGCGGCCCTCGACGCCGGAATCACGTCCTTCGACACCGCGGACGTGTACGCGAACACGGCCGCCGAGACCGTCCTGGGCGACGCGCTCAAGGGCCAGCGCCGTCAGAGCCTCGAGATCTTCACGAAGGTGTTCTGGCCCACCGGCCCCGGCGGCCCGAACGACACCGGGCTGTCGCGCAAGCACATCATGGAGTCGATCGACGGCTCGCTGCAGCGCCTCGGCACCGACTACGTCGACCTCTACCAGGCGCACCGCTTCGACCACGAGACGCCGCTCGATGAGACGATGATCGCGTTCGCCGACATCGTCCGCCAGGGCAAGGCGCTCTACATCGGCGTCAGCGAGTGGACCGGCGACCAGATCCGCGCCGGTGCGAAGCTCGCCAAGGAGCTCAACATCCAGCTCATCTCGAGCCAGCCCCAGTACTCGATGCTGTGGCGCGTCATCGAGGACGAGGTCATCCCCGCGTCCAAGGACGAGGGCCTCTCGCAGATCGTGTGGTCGCCGCTCGCGCAGGGCGTCCTGACCGGCAAGTACCTCCCGGGCCAGCCTGCGCCTGCGGGCTCGCGCGGCACCGACGAGAAGTCGGGCAAGCAGATGATCTCGCGCTTCCTCGAGAACGACGAGCTGCTCGCGCGGGTGCAGAACCTCAAGCCGATCGCGGACGACCTGGGCCTATCGATGGCCCAGCTGGGACTCGCGTGGGTGCTCCAGAACGACAACGTCGCCGCTGCGATCATCGGCGCCTCGCGTCCGGAGCAGATCACGGAGAACGTCAAGGCCGCCGGCGTGACGATCGAGGCCGATGTGATGGCCCGCATCGACGAGGCGCTCGGCGACGTCGTGGTGTCGGACCCCGCGATGACCGCGCAGACCGCTCCCACGGGGCGCGTCGCGTAGCGGTACCTCCCGTACACGCACTGAGGGGCCCCGCCTGCTGGCGGGGCCCCTCAGCGTGCATAAGGAGAAAACAATCGCTGTGCGCGTGACGCACATCTGGTGAACGGACGATCCTGACGCCGTGTTCCCGGATCCTGGAAGAATTCTCGATATGTCCCTGACCTGGTCCGATGTGGTGGCCGCGGTGGCCGATGCGGGCCTCGCCGACGGCGACTGCCTCCTGTTCGGATCGGTGCCGATGGCCGCCCACGGACTCGTCGCCGAGGTCGGGGACATCGACGTCGTCGCTCGCGGCGAGGCATGGGAGAGGACCGTGGCCACCGCCGCCGCGGAGTCCGCGCTGCTCGGCGACCGCGTCGTGCGCCTGCCAGGCGGCATCGAGGTCTTCAACGGATGGCACGGCTCCCCCGCCGGACCCTTGTTCGACCGCGCATCGGTGGTCGACGGGCTGGTGGTCGCGTCCCTGGGCGACGTCCTCGCCTTCAAGCTCGCCCTCGGGCGGCCCAAGGATGCCGCGCACATCGCCCTGCTGCAGGCGGCGCTCGCCGACGGGGCGGAGAGCTAGCCGCGCGCCTTCACCGGCACGACCAGGTCGCGGTTGACGCGGCTCACCCAGCCAGGGCCGTTGTAGACGAAGCCCGTGTAGCACTGGATGAGGTCCACGCCCGTGTCGAGCATGGCCTGGGCGTCCTCGAGCGAGTCGATGCCTCCGACGCCCACGACCGCGAGCCGTCCGGCGGCGCGGTCCACCACGCGGCGCACCACCTCGATCGCCCGCGGGAACAGCGGCGCGCCGGAGAGCCCGCCGGGGCCGCGGTCGTGCGCGATCGTCGTGTTGGTGGCGACGATGCCATCGAGGCCCAGCTCCACCGCGAGGTCCACCGCGGCGTCGATGTCCTCGTCGGCAAGGTCGGGTGCAATCTTCACCAGCAGCGGCACGCGGCTGTCCGGGCTCCCCTCGTCGGCTCCGGCGCGCGCCGCCTCGAGGATCGGTCGGAGCGACTCGACGCCCTGGAGGTCGCGCAATCCCGGAGTGTTGGGCGACGACACGTTGACCACGAGGTAGTCGGCGTACGCCGCGAGCGACTGGGCGCACGAGAAGTAGTCGGACGCCGCATCGGACGCGGACGTCACCTTGTTCTTGCCGATGTTCACGCCGATGACGGCCTCGCGACCTCGCCGGCTCGAGCGCAGCCACGCCAGCCGCCGCGCCATCGCCTCGGCACCCTCGTTGTTGAAGCCCATGCGATTGCGGATGCCCCGCACGTCGAGCTCGCGCCACGAGCGCGGCTTCTCGTTGCCGGGCTGCGCCACGGGCGTCACGGTCCCGACCTCGACGTGCGAGAAGCCGGCGCGCAGCAGGCCCAGCACCGCCTCGGCGTTCTTGTCCATGCCTGCCGCGAGGCCCATCGGCGCCGGGAACCGCACCCCGAACGCCTCGACGGCGGACTCGGGACGGGGCCTGGCCAGCAGCCCGACCGCCCTGGCGAGCCCCACGAGGGGCCATCCGAATCGGAAGCCCAGCACCGCGAGGCGGTGGGCCAGCTCGGCGTCGACGCGCACGACGACGAGGTCGTAGAACCAGCGGTACATGGCCCCCAACCTAGCGGCGTTAGGCTCGTGCCATGCCTGAGATTCGTCCTAGTGATGCCCCTGTCCACGACCTCGAGGCCGACGCGCTGATCGTCGGCTATGACGGCGACCAGATCGCCGCGCACCCGCTGCTGACCGATGACGTGCGCGCGGCGCTGACCGACGCCGCGGCCGGCCTCGAGCCCGGCGTCAAGCCCTCGGCGGTCGTCACCACCTCGGGCCACGGCCTGGGTGTCGCCGCACGCCGCGTGGTGGTCGTCGGGCTGGGCAAGGGCACCCCGCGGTGCCTGCGCTACGCCGCGGGCACCGCCTCGCGCGCCGTCGGCAAGTCCGCGGCCACCGTCGTCGTCGCGCTCCCGCTCGAGACCGACGCCCACGCCACCGCCGTGGCCGAGGGCCTCGCCCTGGGCTCGTACACGTACACGGACTACAAGGGCGCGGCGACCTCGACCGAGCCCGTCGAGACCAGCTGGCAGATCGCCGGCGCATCCGAGCAGGCTGTGGCCGCGGCCATGCCGGTCGTCGAGTCCGTGCTCGGCGCGCGAGACCTCACCAACACTCCCCCGCGCGACCTCCCGCCCGCCGTGTTCGCCGAGATCGCCGAGACGCTCGCCGCGCCGTTGGGCGTGACCGTCGAGGTCTGGGACGAGGAGCGGCTCGCGGCCGAGGGCTTCGGAGGAATCGTCGGCGTCGGCATGGGCTCCTCCCGCCCGCCCCGCCTGGTGCGCGTCGAGTGGGCGCCCGAGGGCGCCGAGCAGTCGGTCGCGTTCGTCGGCAAGGGCATCACGTTCGACTCCGGCGGCCTCTCGCTCAAGCCGCCCAAGGGCATGGAGACCATGAAGTCCGACATGACGGGAGCCGGCGTCGCGCTGCACACGGTGCTCGGCGCGGCGAAGGCTCAGCTGCGGGTGAAGGCAGTCGCATGGCTGTGCCTGGCCGAGAACCTCCCGTCCGGCACCGCACAGCGCCCCTCCGACGTCGTGACGACGTACAACGGCATCACGGTCGAGGTGCTCAACACCGACGCCGAGGGCCGCATGGTCCTCGCCGATGGGCTCGCCCGCGCGATCGAGGAGGAGCCTGACGCCGTGATCGACATCGCGACGCTCACCGGCGCCCAGGGAATCGCGCTCGGCTCCCGCACGTCCGGCGTCATGGGCACGGAGGAGCTTCGCGACGAGGTCGTCGCGGCCTCCGAGGCCGCCGCGGAGTCGATGTGGCCGATGCCCCTGCCGTCCTACCTGCGCGAGACCTACGAGTCGAAGATCGCCGACCTGAAGAACATCGGCGACGGCACCGCAGGCATGATCGGCGCAGGCGTCTTCCTGAAGGAGTTCGTGGGCGAGACGCCGTGGGCGCACCTCGACATCGCGCGCCCCGCGTACAACGAGGGCTCGCCGTGGGGCTTCACTCCCGCAGGCGGCACCGGAGCCGCCGTGCGCACCCTGCTGCAGTTCCTCGCCACCCGCACCCAGGCCTAGCCGTCCGCTCGGGTGGCCGCCTGCGCGGTCACCCGAGCGCGGTCAGCGCGCGTCAGTCGGCGTGCTCGCCGCGGTGCTTCTCGTTCCACTCCCGCATGCGCGACGGGTATCCCGAGAGGTTCACGTCGAACACGGGGATGTTCAGCTTCTTCGCGACCGAACGGGCCGTCGACTCGTCCGGCACCTTGCGCCGCGTCCACTCCCCGCTCCCCGCGACGATCACCATGGTGGTCTGCGTCACGCGCGTGGCGGGCTCGATGAAGGCCTCGCAGCCGGTGTGCGCACCGACGAACTCGGTGAAGTGGGAAATGGTCTGGGAGCGCGCCTGACTGGGCGCCGCGGAGGCGTCCTTGCCCCCGAACATGCGGCGGAAGAAACTCATGCAATGAGCCTAGTCGCCTGTCGAGTTTCACGGGGGCGGCCTTGGTGGCAAGATGGTCATCACCGACCCACAAGGAGATGCCAATAGTGTCCGAGTCCACCCCAAGCTCGTTCGACCTTCTCATTCTCGGCGGTGGCTCTGGCGGCTATGCCGCAGCGCTCCGCGGGGCCCAGCTGGGGCTCAGCGTCGGACTCGTCGAGGAGTCCAAGGTGGGCGGCACGTGCCTCCACAACGGCTGCGTCCCCACCAAGGCCCTCCTGCACGCGGCGGAGATCGCCGACAACGCACGCGAGAGCGAGACCTTCGGCGTCAAGGCGACGCTCGAGGGCATCGACATGCCGGGCGTCAATTCCTACAAGCAGGGCGTCATCGAGCGCCTGTACAAGGGCCTCCAGGGCCTCATCAAGTCGCGCAAGGTGACGATGATCGAGGGCCACGGCACGCTCGTCGGCCCGGACGCCATCGAGGTGAACGGCACTCGCTACACCGGCACCAACATTGTGCTCGCGTCGGGCTCCTACGCCCGCTCGCTGCCCGGCCTCGAGATCGGCGGCCGCGTCATGACCTCGGACCAGGCGCTCGGCCTCGACTACGTGCCATCGTCGGCCATCGTGCTGGGCGGCGGCGTCATCGGCGTCGAGTTCGCATCCGTGTGGAAGTCCTTCGGCTCCGACGTCACCATCGTCGAGGCGCTCCCCCACCTCGCACCCAATGAGGACGAGGCGCTGTCCAAGGGCCTGGAGCGCGCATTCCGCAAGCGCAAGATCGACTTCAAGCTGGGCGTGCGCTTCAAGGGCGTGACCCAGAACGACCAGGGCGTCACCGTCGAACTCGAGGACGGCACCACCCTGACGGCCGAGGTGCTCCTCGTCGCCGTGGGGCGCGGCCCCCGCACGGCGAACCTCGGCTACGAGGCCCAGGGCCTCAACATGGACCGCGGCTTCGTGCTGACCGACGAGCGCCTCCACACCGGCGTCGCGAACATCTACGCGGTGGGCGACATCGTGCCCGGCCTGCAGCTCGCGCACCGCGGCTTCCAGCAGGGCATCTTCGTCGCCGAGCAGATCGCAGGACTGAACCCCGCCCCGATCGTCGAGTCGACGATCCCCCGCGTGACCTACTGCGACCCGGAGGTCGCGTCCGTCGGCATCACCGAGGCCAAGGCGAAGGAGACCTACGGCGACGATCAGGTCGAGTCGCTCGAGTACAACCTCGGAGGCAACGGCAAGAGCCAGATCCTCGCCACCCAGGGCTTCATCAAGCTGGTCCGCGTCAAGAACGGCCCTGTCGTCGGCATCCACATGATCGGCGCGCGCATCGGAGAGCAGATCGGCGAGGCGCAGCTCATCGTCGGCTGGGAGGCGCACCCGGAGGACGTGGCTCCGCTCATCCACGCGCACCCCACCCAGAACGAGGCGCTCGGCGAGGCCCACCTCGCGCTCGCTGGCAAGCCGCTGCACGCGCACAACTAAGGGAGAGAAATGAGCAACGACGTCACCCTTCCCGCCCTTGGCGAATCCGTCACCGAAGGCACCGTCACCCGCTGGCTGAAGGCCGTCGGCGACACGATCGAGGTCGACGAGCCCCTGCTCGAGGTCTCGACCGACAAGGTCGACACCGAGATCCCGTCGCCAGTCGCGGGAGTGGTCCTCGAGATCCTCGTCGAGGAGGACGAGGACGTCGAGGTCGGCGCGGTGCTGGCGCGCGTCGGCGACGCGTCCGAGGCAGGATCGCCGTCCGGCACGCCGACCGAGGCGCCCGCGCCCGTCGAGGCTGCCCCCGAGGCGGCCGCCGAGCCCGAGCCCGCTCCTGAGCCCGAGCCCGCTCCCGCCGCCGAGTCCACCTCCGCGGCGGCGCCCGCCGGCGGAGGTACGGACGTGACGCTGCCTGCGCTGGGCGAGTCCGTCACCGAGGGCACCGTCACCCGCTGGCTGAAGGCAGTCGGCGACTCCGTCGAGGTCGACGAGCCCCTGCTCGAGGTCTCGACCGACAAGGTCGACACCGAGATCCCGTCGCCGGTCGCCGGCACCGTGCTGGAGATCCTCGTCGAGGAGGACGCCGATGTGGAGGTGGGTGCAATCCTGGCCCGCGTCGGCGACGCCTCGGCGGCCCCTGCTGCGGCTCCGGCGCCCGAGGCCGCTCCTGAGCCCAAGCCCGAGCCCACGCCCGAGCCCGAGCCCGAGCCCGAGCCGACTCTCGCGCCTGCACCCGCGGCCGCCCCCGAGCCCGCTCCGGCTCCCGCCGCCGCACCTGCGGCTCCTGCGGCATCGGCTCCGGCCTCCGCTCCCGCTGCCGAGACCGCGTCGTCGGGCTCCGGCTACGCGACCCCGATCGTGCGCAAGCTGGCGCGCGAGCGCGGCGTCGACCTGGGCGCCGTCCAGGGCACCGGCGTGGGCGGACGCGTCCGCAAGGAGGACATCATCGCCGCGGCCGAGGCCCCGGCGCCAGCCGCAGCCGCACCCGCGGCCGCCCCCACGCCTGCTGCTGCTCCTGCCGCCGCACCGGTGGAGTCGGAGCTGCGCGGCCAGACGGTCAAGATGAGCCGCATCCGCAAGGTCACGGCGGACAAGATGATGGACTCGCTGCACGGCATGGCGCAGCTGACGTCGGTCATCGAGGTCGACTGCACCCGGATCTGGAACCTCCGCGCCAAGGCGAAGAACTCCTTCGCCGAGCGCGAGGGCGTCAAGCTCTCGTTCCTGCCCTTCTTCACGAAGGCGGTGTCCGAGGCGCTGATGGAGCACGCGAACATCAACGCGTCGGTGAGCGAGGACGGCAAGTCGATCGTCTACCACCCGTCGGTCAACCTCTCCCTCGCGGTCGACACCGAGAAGGGCCTGATGCTCCCGACGCTGCGCGACGCGGACTCGATGTCCCTCGCGGAGCAGGCTCGCGGCATCGCGGACCTCGCGGAGAAGGCGCGCACCGGCGGCCTGTCGAGCGACGAGATCTCGGGCGGCACCTTCTCGGTGACCAACACCGGGTCACTGGGCACGCTGTTCGACACCCCGGTGGTGCCGGCGCCGCAGGCGGGCATCCTGGCGACCTGCGCGATCGTCAAGCGCGCCGTGGTCGTCAAGGGCCCGGACGGCGAGGACGTCATCTCGATCCGCCCGGTCTGCTACCTGCCGCTCAGCTACGACCACCGCATCATCGACGGCGCGGACGCGTCGCGATTCCTGCAGGCGGTCAAGAAGCGCATCGAGGAAGGCGCCTTCGAGGCGGACCTGGGCCTCTAGCGCCATGAAGGTCGTCATCTCCGGAGCGTCCGGGCTCATCGGCTCGGCGCTCCGGAGAGACCTCCTCAGTGACGGCCACGAGGTCGTCTCCCTCGTCAGGAGGCCAGCGCGCGCCGACGACGAGTCCTCCTGGGATCCGGCCGGGGGCCGGATCGACCACGACGTGCTCGCCTCTGCCGACGTCGTCGTCAACCTCGCCGGCGCCTCGATCGGCGACAAGCGACTCGACGCGTCCTACGCCGTCGTCGTGCAGTCGTCGCGCACCGACTCGACCGGCACGATCACCCGTGCTCTCGCGGAGGTGGAGTTCTCCGGGGTACTGCTCCAGGGCTCCGCGATGGGCTACTACGGCGAGAAGGGCGACGAGCCGTTCGACGAGTACGCCCCGCCCGGCTCGACCCTTCTGTCCGACATTGTGCGGGCCTGGGAGGCCTCGGCCCAGCCCGCGCTCGACGCAGGGATCCGGACCGTCTTCTGCCGCACGGGCCTCGTGCTGGCCGACCATGGAGGGTTCGCGCAACGCCTCCTGCCGCTGATCAAGATGGGCCTGCTGCGCTCACTCGGCTCGGGACGCACGTTCCATTCCTGGATCACGCTCGCCGACGAGGTTGCGGCGATGCGCTTCCTCATCGACTCCGAGATCTCAGGACCGGTGAACCTCATCGCGCCCCACTCGGTGCGCGACTATGCGCTGATCAAGGCGATCGCGGACGCCGCGAGGCGACCTCGTCTGTTCCCAGTGCCGGGCCTGGCGCTGAAGGCCGTCACCGGCGCTGCAGCTGACGATCTACTCAGCAGCCAGAACGGCCGTCCCGGCGTCCTGCTCGACGCAGGATTCTCCTGGGCCTACCCGGACGTCGAGGACGCCGCCCTGTACGTCATGGGCTCCCCGGGACGCTGACGTTCGCGACCCGCCAGGTGTCGTCCCTCTCGAGGCGAAGCACCGCCGTCTCGGCGAAGCCATCTCGCCGCTCGATCGTCCCGTCGATGACGACCGAATAGTCCTGGACCTCGTAGCGCGTGACGACCGTGGCCGCGGCCGCCGTGACGGAGATCACTTCCGCCTCGACGACAGCGACGGTGAGCGATTCGAACGCCATCTTGCCCGCGTCGAGAGCCGCGGCGAGGTCCGTGGAGCCCGCCGCAGCCTCAGAGCCGGTCGCCATGGTGCTCAGCAGCGCCTGCCCGTCGCCGTCCGCGAGGGCGGCGAATCGCGCATAGGTGAGCTCCGTGGCGGCCTGCGCCGCATCGGCCGCGAGATCGTCCGTCGAGGCGGCGCCCGCCTCGAGTCCCGGCGTCGACGATGGCGCGGGCGCGACCGATACGCTCGCGACCGGAGCTTCCGACGGTTGCTCCGCGGATCCCACGATGAGCACCGCACCGACGGCGACTGCGCCCGCGCAGACGGCGGCTGCGCCCGTCAGCGCCGCGACACGGGTGAGCGTCATGCGGAGCCGCCACCCACGTCCCGCCGGGCGCTCCTCGGTCGAGTCCGAGGCCCGCAGTCGCAGAGATCTCACCACGTCGGGGCGCGCGGGGCGCGGCAGCGGCGCGGGCTCCGCGCATCCCCGCAGAGCGATCGCCACGGCGTGCGCGGTGGGTCGCGAACCGGGATCCCGCTCCATCAAGGGCGCGATCCAGGGCGCGAGCCTCGCGGCATCGGCGGGGCTGACGCACCACTCAAGGATCCTCCCGAGCGAGAACACGTCTCCTGCCGCCGAGGGACGGTCGGGGCGCTCCGGAGATGCGAATCCCGGTGTGCCACGGCTCCCGTGGGCGATCCCTCCCAGCGTGTCCGCTAGGACGGCCTCACCGCGCTCGAGCACGATGTTCGCGGGCGACAAGTCGCCGTGGCACAGCCCCGCACCATGCAGGGAGTCGAGGGACCGCGCCACGGACACTCCGAGCTCGACGCACTGACCCGCACTCAGGCCGCCGCGGTCCTCCAGGAGCTCGCGGAGGTCGACGCCGTCGCGCGCCTCGAAGTACGCGACGACGACGTCGTCCTCCATCACGAGCTCGCTCGGCACCGCCACGTGAGGATCGTCGAGCGCCCGCAGCGACTCGCAGCGCTCCGCCATCGTCGCGTGGACCATTCGCCCGCGCCCGATGACCCTCCTCAGCCTGACCGGTCCCTCGCCCATGGATCCAGCGTGCCCGCCGGGACGGGTCCGCGGAGGTTATCCACAGGCGAGGGTCGGGGTCAGTCCGAGATCTTCTTGTGCCAGGGCCACCAGCTGATGCGTCCGAGATCGGTGATCGCGGCGGGCACCAGCACGGTGCGGACCACGAACGTGTCGATCAGCACGCCGACCGACACGATGAACGCGATCTGCGCCAGGAACAGCAGCGGAAGCACGGCGAGCGCGCTGAACGTGGCCGCGAGCACGATGCCGGCTGAGGTGATCACACCGCCGGTGACGGCGAGGGCCACCCTGACTCCAGGCCGGGTGCCGCGCGCGACGCACTCCTCGCGCGCCCTCGACATCAGGAAGATCGAGTAGTCGACTCCCAGCGCCACCAGGAAGATGAACCCGAACAGCGGCACCGCCGGGTCAGCACCCGGGAAGTCGAAGACCCAGTTGAAGAAGATCGCTGACAGGCCGAGCGTGGCCGCGAAGCTCACCAGGTTCGCGGCGATGACGACCGCGGGTGCGACCAGTGCCCGGAGCAGCAGGATCAGCACGACGAAGATGACTGCCAGCGCCGAGGGGATGATGACCCTGAGGTCGCGCTCGGAGGTGACGTTGACGTCGTAGGACTCCGCGGCCGATCCTCCGACCAGCGCCGTCTCGTCGACGGCGTGGACCGCCTCGCGGATGGCCGAGGTCTGCTCGATGCCATCCTCCGTGGTCGGCTGGTAGTCGGACACGGCATTGATCGCGACGCTGCCGTCGATGACGGTCGGGGGCAGCGCGCCGGCGACGGCCTCCGGCGGCGCGCCCGCCAGGATCGCCTCGTTGAGGACGTAGGCGGCGGAGATCCCCTCGACCTCCTGGACCGCCGCGACGACGTCATCCGCCGACGCCTCGTCGGCGATGATCACGACGGGCTCGGTCGAGCCGCCGAGGTCGAAGTCCTCCTCCAGGATCGCGAGCCCGGTGGTCGAGTCCTGCTCGCCGAGGAGCACCTCGTCCTGGCCAGTGCCGTTGGCCTGCAGCGTCGGCAGGAACGCGGCGAGCACGACCAGCACGAGAAGGGCGATCGAGCCCACCAAGCGGGGACGCGTGCCGACCGCGCGGGACACCCTGCCCCACACGCCGGACTGCGCCTCGAGCTCCTCGAGCGACTGGCTGGTGAGCTCCGCCTGCTCGGGGTAGAACTTGGGCTTGCGGGGCCAGTAGATGAAGCGCGAGCGGCGGCCGCCGACGAGCAGCAGCGCGGGAAGCATCGTGAGCGCGGCGAGGAACGCTGCGGCGATGCCGATCGCCGCGACCGGTCCGAGCGACTGGTTCGAGGCGAGATCGGACAGCAGCAGGGTGAGCAGTCCCAGGATCACGGTGCCCGCGGAGGCGCCGATCGGCTCGAGCGAGCGCCTCCACGCCACCCACATGGCCTGGTAGGCGCTCTCGTGGCGGATGAGCTCCTCGCGATAGCGGGCGACGAGCAGGAGCGCGTAGTCGGTCGTCGCGCCGACCACCAGGATGAACATGATGCCCTGCGCCTGACCATTCAGGGTCAGCATCCCGTTCGCCGCGAGGTTGTACACGACGAGCACGGCGCCGCCGAGCGCGAACACCGACGTGAGCAGCACGAAGATCGGGAGCACCGGCGAGCGGTACACGATGATGAGGATGACGAAAACGACGATGAGGGCGACGAGCAGGAGGATGCCGTCGATGCCGGCGAACGCTGCGACCAGGTCGGCTGCGAAGCCCACGGCACCGGTGACGTACACCTCGCCAGCGTTGCCCGACGCCTCCCACGCCTCGTTCACGGCGACGGAGAACAGCTCGGGAACCGAGGACTCCTCATAGCGCTCGCTTGCCTTCTCGGCGTCGAGCTGCACGATCGCCACGGCGGAGTCGCCGGCGTCGCTCGGGATCACGGTGAGCTCGTCGTTCGCGAGCAGGTCGCCCACGGTCACGCCGTCGACGATGTCCAGCTCGCCAAGCGAGCCCACGAACTCCTGCACGGCGGCGAAGTCGTCGATCTCGTCGAAGACGAGGATTCCAGGGAAGGTGTCGGACGAGGAGAACTCCTCATACGCGGCGGCGGCCTCAGTGGACTCGGCGCTCGAGGGCAGGAACGCCGCCGAGTCGTTGGTCTGCACCTCGGACAGCTGGCCGACCAGCGGGCCGCCGATGCCTCCGATGGCGAGCCATGCCACGAGCACGGCGATGATGGCGAGAGGTCGCCACAGGGTTGTCTTCATTGGGTGTCAACTCCACGGTTCACAGTTCGTCAGCGAATAGGTCTCTCCACTCCCCTGGCCAATCAACGCAGAGCCTTAAGGAATGTATTCCCACGGGTAGTCTGGCAGGACATGGACGTCATCGACACCGGGATCGGCACCCGCCTGATCCCGTACGACGAGGCACTCGCGCTGCAGCGGTCGCTGCATGCGGAGGTCGCCGCGGGAACGCGCCCCGACACCGTGGTGCTCGTCGAGCACGAGAGTGTCTACACCGCGGGCAAGCGCACCGCGGCCTGGGATCGCCCCGCCGATGGCACCCCCGTCGTCGACGTCGACCGCGGCGGCAGGATCACGTGGCACGGACCGGGCCAACTCGTCGCCTACCCCATCGTGAGGCTCGCCGAGCCGGTGGACGTCGTCGCCTACGTGCGCGCGCTCGAGGAGGCGGTGATCGGCGTGTGCGCGAGGTATGGCATCACTGCCGAGCGAATCGAGGGACGCTCCGGCGTCTGGGTGCGTCCTGAGACCGGCCAGGACCGCAAGGTGTGCGCGATCGGCGTGCGCGTCGCGCGCGGCGTGACCATGCACGGCATCGGCTTCAACGTCGCGCCCGACCTGACCGCTTTCGACCGCATCGTGCCATGTGGCATCGCCGATGCGGGGGTCACCTCGATCGCGCACGAGACCGGCGAGGCGCCCACGCTGCGCGAGGTCGCCGACGCCTTCATTGATTGCCTGGATGGGCCGCTCGAGCGCCTACGCTGGGAGACCACGACGACCGCCAAGGAGAGCGCATGACTGTCGCCCCCGAGGGACGCCGGATGCTTCGCGTCGAGGCCCGCAACGCCGAGACGCCCATCGAGCGCAAGCCCGAGTGGATCCGCACCAAGGCCACGATGGGCCCCGAGTACAACGAGCTGAAGAAGCTGGTGAAGACCGGCTCCCTGCACACGGTGTGCGAGGAGGCGGGCTGTCCCAACATCTTCGAGTGCTGGGAGGACCGCGAGGCGACCTTCCTCATCGGCGGCTCCCAGTGCACCAGGCGCTGCGACTTCTGCCAGATCGACACCGGCAAGCCCTCGGCACTCGACAGGGACGAGCCTCGCCGCGTCGCCGCCTCCGTCAAGGAGATGGGCCTCAAGTACTCCACCGTGACAGGAGTCGCACGCGACGACCTCGACGACGGCGGCGCTTGGCTCTACGCCGAGACGGTGCGTCAGATCCACGCCGAGAACCCTGGCACGGGCGTCGAGCTGCTGATCCCCGACTTCAACGCCGACCGCGACCAGCTCGCCGAGGTGTTCTCCTCCCGCCCCGAGGTGCTCGCCCACAACGTCGAGACCGTCCCGCGCGTGTTCAAGCGCATCAGGCCCGCGTTCCGCTACGAGCGCTCCCTCGAGGTGCTGACGCTCGCCAAGGCCGATGGACTGGTGACGAAGTCGAACCTGATCCTCGGCATGGGCGAGACCTACGACGAGGTGGTGCAGGCGCTGCGCGACCTTCACGAGGCGGGCTGCGACATCCTGACGATCACCCAGTACCTGCGTCCGAGCCCCCGTCACCACCCCGTCGACCGCTGGGTGCGGCCCGAGGAGTTCGTCGCACTGTCGAAGGAGGCCGAGGAGATCGGATTCCTGGGCGTCATGTCCGGTCCGCTGGTGCGCTCCTCGTACCGCGCAGGCCGGCTCTGGGGCCAGGCGATGACCTCGCTGGGCCGCGAGATCCCGTCGCAGCTGGCGCACTTGGCGAAGCCGATGGAGGCGCGCCAGGAGGCATCCGCCCTCCTCTCCCGCGACCGGTAGAATCGAGCGCATTATGGCGAGAGAAGAACAGCCCAAGCAGCCCTGGTACAAGCTCATCTGGCAGGCGTACAAGACCACCCAGCCGTATGACAAGCTGCTCCTCCCGCTGATGATCGGCATCCCCGTGGTGCTGATCGCGCTCGGTACGCTCATCGGCCTCGCCATCGGCGGCACGCTCGTGCTGGTGTACGCGATCATCACCGCGGTCCTCGTCGCCGTGCTGGCCGACCTGTTCGTCCTCACCCGCCGGTTCGAGACCGTCGCCTTCCGGCGAATCGAGGGTCAGGTGGGCGCCTCGATCTACGTCGCTCAGTCGATCCGCTCGGGCTGGCAGTTCGCCGAGGAGCCGGTCGCGTTCGACCCGCGCCGCAGCCACGTCGTGTTCCGCGGCATCGGCCGTCGCGGTGTCGTGCTCCTGTCCGAGGGCGGGGCCGCCGGCTACAAGGCCGCGCAGCAGCAGGCCAAGCGCGTAGAGAAGCTCGTCTCTGGCGTCGACGTGACGATCATCCGCGTGGGCTCCGGCGAGGGCGAGGTCCCCGTCGCGAAGCTCACCAAGGCGATCAAGGGCGTGAAGTCCTCGCGCAAGTACAACAGCACTGAGCGTCAGGCGATCGATTCGCGCCTCAAGGCCATGGGAGGCATGCGCCCGCCCGTGCCGAAGGGCGTCGACCCGCTGTCGGCCCGCCCCGACCGGAAGGCCATGCGCGGCCGCTAGCCGAGCTGCGCATCAGAAGGTCGCGCGACCGCTACGGGCTGACGATCAGGTAGACCGCTCCCGCGATCGTGAATGCGATCACGAGCCGGTCGAACACCCGCTGGTTCATCCGTGACGCGACGTGCTTGCCCCAGAACGCTCCCACCAGGACGACGGGCATGAGCACGAGGTCGATCATCAGCCCCGGCACGGTGATGAGGCCGAGCGCGAGCGAGAACGGCACCTTCATGAGGTTGACGATCGCGAAGAACCACGCGGCCGTGCCGAGGAACTCCTTGACCGGGAACCTCATCGCGAGGAAGTACATCGACACGACAGGGCCGGCGGCGTTGGCGACCATCGTGGTGAAGCCCGCCAGGCTTCCGTAGACCGCTGCGCCCACGCGATGCGAGGCGCCGTCGGCGAACTTGCGTCCCAGCCGCCGGCGGGCCAGCGTGACCGCCACGACGAGCAGCAGGATGACACCGATCACGATCTTCACGACATGGTTGTCGGCGACTGCGAGGAATCCGAATCCGAGCAGCAGCCCCACGAGGACCGCGGGCACCATGCGTCCGAGCGCGCGCCAGTCGACGTGACGCCGGTACGCGACGATCGCGACCACGTCCGCGGTGATGAGCAGCGGCAGCAGGATGCCGGTGGACTCCTTCGCTGGCAGCACCGCGGCGAAGACCGCCACCGAGATGGTGCCCGCGCCCGGGAGCGCGGTCTTGGATCCTCCGACCACGAGCGCTGCGACGCCGAGCAGCGCCCACGCGTACCAGGTCAGCTCGATCATCACGCCCCGCGTGCGCTAGTGCGCGAGCGGCTCCCCGATGCCCTCGAGCACCAGTCCGTCCTCGGTCACCGTCGCCGTCACGCCTGAGAGGTCGGCGACGCGAGGAAGCATGTCCGCGAAGGCACTGCGGTGCTGGCCGATCACCACGGCGGTCGCGCCGGAGGCGTGCCCCGCCCTGAGCCCCGCCTCGACGTCCTCGAACACGACGCAGTGCGCGGGCGGGAAGCCGAGCTCGGCTGCAGCGCGCGCGTAGCCCTCCGGGTCAGGCTTGCCGTGCGCGACCTCGTCGGCGCCGATCAGCAGCGGAGGCTCCCCCACGCCGATGGCCTCCAGTCGCCGCAGCGCCGCCGACCGCACTGCGGAGGTGACGACCGCCCAGCGTTCGCGGGGAATCGACTGCGTCAACGTCACCGCGCCAGGAACGGCGGGCACGTGGTCGAACAGCTCGCGCTCCCAGTCGTGGAAGCGGGCAGTCCATGAGGCAACATCGCCCTCCGGCGCGAACTCGCGGATCGTGGCGACGCTCGGCCGTCCGTGCGCGAAGTCGATGACGTCCTCGGCGGGGTGGCCGGTCTCCACAGCGAAGCGACTCCACAGCTCTTCGACGACCACGGTGCTGTCGGCGAGCGTGCCGTCCATGTCGAACAGCACCGCCTGGCAGGCGAGGCGCATCGCTACTGACCTCCCGCATCGGCGCGGGGGCCGACCATGACGTCGGAGCGGATCAGCACCGTCCCCATCAGCGAGTCGTGGAGCGCGACGCCCTCACGGTCGGTCAGCAGCGCCGGGATCACTAGCGCGATCAGGAGCGTGCGCCCCAGCGCTCGGGGCACCCCGACGAACGGGGCGCCGTCGGCACGCACGACCTTGAGCCGCATGATGCGGTGGCCGATGGTGGTGCCGAGGGTCGCGACCAGCACCAGATGCTGCAGGGCCCAGATCGCGAGGGTCGCCTCAGGACGGCCGCTCAGGAAGGGGATGAGGACGCCTCCGTCGTCGTCGAAGGCGAGCGGGAAGAACGCCGAGGAGATGAGCAGGGAGAGGAACCAGTCGATCAGCAGGCCGACGGCACGCCTGCCGATGCCCCCGATCACGGGCGCGGAGGGATCCTGGGTCACCGGGTCAGGCTACCGCCCCGGATCATGCTCGCAGCCGCACGGGAGGGCCACCGCGTAACGTCGGCGTAACACGCGGTGAATGCACAAGTAACCCCGCGCCCATAGGCTGGGGGTCGCCACGTTAAGGCGCATCTACCCTCAAGGAGCACAACGGATGTTCAGCACTCCCGAAGAGGCGCTCGCGTACGTCAAGAACGAAGGTGTCGAGTACGTCGACATTCGCTTCTGCGACCTGCCGGGTGCCATGCAGCACGTCAACATTCCTGCCCACCAGTTCACCGAGGACGTCTTCTCGGACGGCGCGATGTTCGACGGATCGTCGATCCGCGGCTTCCAGGCGATCAACGAGTCCGACATGAAGCTGCTGCCGGACGTGGCGACCTCCTTCGTCGACCCGTACCGCGCCGCCAAGACGCTCGTCATGAACTTCTCGATCGTCGACCCGATCACGGACGAGCGCTACTCGCGTGACCCCCGCAACATCGCGATCAAGGCCGAGGAGTACCTGAAGTCCACCGGCATCGGCGACACCGCGTTCTTCGCGCCCGAGGCCGAGTTCTTCATCTTCGACGGCGTGCGCTTCGACACCGGCATGCACGAGAGCTACTACCACATCGACTCCGCCGAGGGCTGGTGGAAGACCGGTACGGCGATCGAGGCCGACGGCTCCTCGAACCGTGGCTACAAGACCCGCATCAAGGGCGGCTACTTCCCGGTCTCCCCGGGCGACCAGATGGCCGACCTGCGCGACAGCATGACGACCGTGCTCGGGCAGGTGGGCCTCGACGTCGAGCGTGCGCACCACGAGGTGGGCACCGCCGGCCAGCAGGAGATCAACTACCGCTTCAACACCCTGCTGCACGCCGCCGATGACATCATGAAGTTCAAGTACGTCATCAAGAACGAGGCGTGGAAGGCCGGCAAGACCGCGACGTTCATGCCCAAGCCGCTCTTCGGTGACAACGGCTCCGGCATGCACGTCCACCAGTCCATCTGGAAGGACGGCGAGCCCCTGTTCTACGACGAGTCCGGCTACGGCGGCCTCTCTGACATCGCACGCTGGTACATCGGCGGAATCCTGACGCACGCGCCCTCGCTGCTCGCGTTCACGAACCCGACCGTCAACTCGTACCACCGCCTGGTGCCGGGCTTCGAGGCTCCGGTCAACCTGGTGTACTCGGCCCGCAACCGCTCCGCGGCGGTCCGCGTCCCGATCACCGGTTCCAGCCCCAAGGCCAAGCGCATCGAGTTCCGCGCGCCTGACAGCTCGGGCAACCCGTACCTCGCGTTCGCGGCCCTGCTCATGGCGGGCATCGACGGCATCAAGAACAAGATCGAGCCGCCGGCCCCCGTGGACAAGGACTTGTACGAGCTTCCGCCGGAGGAGCACGCGCTCATCCCGCAGGTGCCGGACAGCCTCCCCAAGGTCCTCGACGTGCTCGAGTCCGACCACTCGTACCTCACTGAGGGCGACGTGTTCACCGAGGACGTCATCGAGACCTGGATCGACTACAAGCGCTCCGAGGAGATCGACCCGCTGCGCTTCCGTCCGCACCCGCACGAGTTCGAGCTCTACTACGACTGCTAGTCGCCAGTAGCTCATCGCACGGCGCCGGTCACCCTCGGGTGGCCGGCGCTGTTGCGTTGTGGACGCCGACGAGGCCGACCGCGACGACGACTGAGGCTTGCTAGCCCTCGATCTGCCGCGACTCGCGCACGAACTCGACGAGCCCGATGATCGCCCGGAGAAGCGTGATGGTGAGCACGATCAGGGTGAGTGCGCGCTTGATCTTCCGCATCGTCGTCATGGCCCGAGCGTTCCATCGTGGACGACCGCGGGTCAAGGGCCGGGCGGGGCCGCGAGCCCCGCCGGTTGCCCGTAGTGTGGAGGCATGAGCACCGCAGTGACGACGCCGGCCTCCCCCACCCCCCACGGACCCGAATGGTGGCGCACCGCCGTCATCTACCAGATCTATCCCCGCTCGTTCGCGGATGGAAACGGGGACGGGCTCGGCGACCTCGCGGGCATCGCCTCCCGCCTCGACGACCTCTCCTATCTGGGCGTCGACGCGATCTGGCTGTCGCCTTTCTTCGTGTCACCGCAGCGCGATGCGGGCTACGACGTGGCGAATTACCGGGACGTCGATCCGCGCTTCGGCACGCTCGCCGACATGGACGCCCTCATCGCGGCCGCTCATGACCGCGGCATCCGCGTCATCGCGGACATCGTCCCCAACCACACCTCCTCGGACCACGTGTGGTTCCAGGCGGCCCTGGCATCGGCCCCGGGCTCGCCCGAGCGCGCCCGCTACCTCTTCAAGGACGGCAAGGGCCCCGACGGCTCCCAGCCGCCCACCGACTGGCTGTCCGTCTTCGGCGGGCCCGCCTGGTCACGCGTCACCGAGGCCGACGGGACGCCGGGCCAGTGGTACCTGCACCTCTTCGACGAGTCGCAGCCCGACCTCAACTGGGACAACCAGGAGGTCGTCGACGAGTTCGACAGCGTGCTGCGCTTCTGGCTCGACCGCGGCATCGACGGCTTCCGCGTCGACGTCGCCCACGGCATGGTCAAGGACCCCGCCTACCCGGACTACCAGCCCAAGCACGACCCCGAGATCGGCGGCGGCGGCATCTACCTGGACTGCCCCTACTTCGGGCAGACCGGCGTGCACCGCATCTGGCGGCACTGGCGCACGGTGATCGACGAGTACCCCGGCGACCGCATCCTCACGGCGGAGTCCTGGGTCCACCCGATGACGGAGCTCGCCAACTACACGCGCCCCGACGAGTACCACCAGGCCTTCAACTTCCCATTCATGTTCGCCGGCTGGGACGCCGCGAAGCTGCGCACGTCGATCGATGAGTCGCTGAAGGAGTTCGGCGCCGTCGGGGCTCCCTCCACCTGGGTGCTCTCGAACCACGACGTCGTCCGCCACACGAGCCGCTTCGGGCTCCGCGACTCCGGACCTCAGGGCAGCGGCATCGGCCCGCGCGACCCGCAGCCCGACGAGGCGCTCGGACTCGCCCGCGCCCGCGGAGCCGCCCTCATGATGCTCGCGCTGCCCGGCTCAGTGTTCGTCTACCAGGGCGAGGAACTCGGGCTTCCCGAGGCCACGCAGATTCCCGCGGACGCACGTCAGGATCCGACGTGGTTCCGCACCGGCGGCGAGAAGTACGGGCGCGACGGGTGCAGGGTGCCGATCCCGTGGCAGGCGGGTGCTCCCGCGTACGGATTCTCCCCCACCGGCGCCGCATGGCTCCCGCAGCCCGAGGGCTGGGACGCGTATGCGCGCTCCGCGCAGGAGGGAGTCGAGGGCAGCACACTCGAGCTCTACCGTGCCGCCATGGCGGCACGCACCGCCCACGGCACGTCCACTGCAGACCTCACGTGGATCGAGGGGCTTCCTGCTGGGGTGCTCGGATTCACGGTGGCAGACCTCGCGGTGTACGTGAACACGTCGGACACGCCCGCGCCGATCGACGACCCCGGCGACGTCGTGCTGGCGTCTCAGGACTTCGACGGCACCCTGGCGGGCAACGCCACCGTCTGGATCCAGCGCTAGCCTGCGCGGGCGCCCGCTACCTGCGGTGCAGGGCCCTGACGATCAGAGTGGACACGAGGGCGATGACGGCCGCGCCTGCACCGAGCATCAGAGCGTTCCACTGCACCTGGTCCGCGGTCTCGTCGGCGATGGCCCCGGCGACCAGGCTCTGCACGGGTCCAGGCATGGCCTCGGCCAACGGCACGGCGAGATCGAGGTAGTAGATCGCGGCGACCGCGAGGCCCGCGACAGCCAGCGCGCCCGCGAACTTGGGGATCAGCCACTTCTTGCGCTTCGACACCAGCAGCCCGAAGACCAGGAGCGCGAGCCCAGCCCAGAGGCCCCACTGCTGGAGCCAGCTGGCCACCCGGTAGCCCGTGCGCAGCTGCTCGGTGCGGTCGGCGTCGGCCAGCTGAATCTCGATCGGGGCAAGCGCGACGTCAGGCGCAGCCGAGCCCACGACCGGGACACCGTCGATCGTGTCGTTGACAGCACCGCTCAGGTCGACCGCCACCGTGAGCGGAGCGGGCTCTCGATCGGGGTCCGTCAGCTGCGCGGCGATCTCCTCGCGCTGGCGGTCGACGGCTGCGATGACCACGGCCGCGAACGCGTCGGACTGCGCGAGCGCATCGACCGCGAGGCCCACCCCAGACTCGACCGCGCCGCCGGACACCCCGCGCTCCGCGAGGGCCTCGACCGCGCGCTCGGCGACGGCATCGCTCGCCTGGCCCAGGAGCGCGTCGTCGTCGAAGAATCGCTCCGTGACCGATGTCGCGAGCGAGCCGTCCTCGATGATCGACACGACGGGCGTCGCGATCAGCCACCCGACGATCATGAGCGCGCCCGCCACGATCGCCAGCGCGGAGACGAGGGTGCGCACTAGTCGTCTTCGGTCCAGCCGAAGAACAGCCGCGACGCGACCGCGCGAGCGCGACGTCCCACCCGCATGTGGAGGTCGTCGAGCTCGGCACCCGTGACGTCGAGGCCGACGATCCCGGCCAGGATGCGCAGCTCGTTGACGTCGACCGGCAGCACGTCGTGGTCGCGGCTGCGGCCGCGCAGCGCGTTCGCGCCGCGCAGGTCCGTCGCGAGCATCCACGCGGTCCTCAGCGACGTCGCGTCGGCGGCATCGATGAGCCCGGCGTCCTCCGCGGCGGCGAGGGCGGGCAGCGTCTCGGTGGTGCGCAGGTCAGGCACTCGAGCGCCGTGCTCCATCTGCATCAGCTGCACGGTCCACTCGACGTCGGAGAGCCCGCCCGGCCCCAGCTTGAGGTGCCGCGCCGGCTGGACACCGCGCGGCAGCCGCTCGGACTCCATGCGTGCCTTGAGGCGCCGCATCTGCGCGAGCGCCTCCGGCTTGAGTTCGTCCGGGTAGCGGAGCTCGTCCGCGATCGCGTCGAACTCGGCGCCCACGGCCTCGCTTCCCGCGCAGGGTCGGGCCCGCAGCAGCGCCTGCGCCTCCCACGGGTCTGCCCAGGTGCGGTAGTAGTCGCGGGTCGAGTCGAGGGTCCGTGCCAACGGGCCGTTCTTGCCCTCGGGGCGCAGGTCCGCGTCGATCTCCAGCGGCGGCTGGCTCGAGACGGACCTCAGCAGGCTGCGGACGCGGCTCGCGACGCTCTTCGCATGCGTCGCAGCATCGTCACCGGTCGGCCGGTACACGAACTGCACGTCGGCGTCCGAGGCGTAGCCCATCTCCCTGCCGCCGTAGCGGCCCATCGCGATCACGGCCATCTCGAGGGGCAGCTCCTCGAGGCCTGCGTCGCGCGCGACCTCGTGGGAGGCGATCCGCAGCGCGCTGGCGATTGCCACATCGGCCAGGTCAGTGATCGCCTCTCCCGCCTCGACGGAGTTGACGATGGCGAGCACGTCGGAGGCGGCGATGCGCGCGAGCTCACGACGGCGCAGTCCCCTGACGGCCTGCATGGCCTGCTCGGGATTGTCGCTGCGACGCAGGATCGCGTCCGCCTCTCGCATGAGGCGCTCGTGAGTGCGAGGCGTGAGGTCGGCGTCGTTGTCGAGCCAGGTGACGGCCTCCGCCGAGGCGAGTAGCGCCTTCGCGACGTACTGCGACGTCGAGAGCAGCCGGGCGAGCCGCTTGGCGGCGGACCGCGAGTCACGCAGCAGTCGGAGGTACCACTCGACGGACCCCAGCTGGTCGGAGAGCTGGCGGAACGCGAGGAGGCCGGCGTCGGGGTCGGAACCGCGCGCGAACCAGCCGATCATCGCGGGCATGAGCTGGCGCTGGATCGCTGCTCTCCTCGAGACGCCGTCGGTGAGTGCGGAGATGTGACGGAGCGCGGCGACGGGATCGCGGAAGCCCACCGCGGCCAGGCGCGCCTTCGCGCCCGCGTCCGACAGCTTGGCCTCCTCGGCCGTCATGCTCGCCACGACGGGGAGAATGGGCCGGTAGAACATGTCGAGGTGACGCGCCCTGACCGTGCGCCTCGCGTCGTGCCACGCCTCGTACAGCCGCTGCCTCGTCGCGTAGCCGGCCGAGCGCGCGAGCCAGCGCTGGTCGTCCTCGTTGACCGGTAGCAGGTGGGTGCGCTGCAGCCTCCGCAGCTGGACACGATGCTCGAGCACCCTCATGAAGCGGTACGCCGCGTCCATGTCGGCGGCGTCTGAACGCGAGATGTACCCGCCGGCACTCAGCGCCGCCAGCGCCTCGAGAGTGGTGCGCGAACGCAGCGAGTCGTCGTGCCTGCCGTGCACCATCTGCAGCATCTGCACGGTGAACTCGACATCGCGCAGGCCGCCAGGCCCCAGCTTGATGTGGCGAGAGGCGAGCTCGTTGCTCAGGTGCGCCTCGACGCGCCGGCGCATCGCCTGCGTGTCCTCGATGAAACCCGTGCGCTCCACCGCCTGCCACACCATCGGCCCGACCGCGTCGACATACTCCTGGCCCAGGTCGACGTCGCCGGCGATCGGACGCGCCTTCAGCAGCGCCTGGAACTCCCACGTCTCCGCCCACCGCTCGTAGTACGCGCGGTGAGAGGCGACGGTTCTCACCAGCGCCCCGTCCTTGCCCTCGGGCCGAAGGTTTGCGTCGACCTGCCACAGCGCCGGCTCGACGTGGGGCTCATCGCACGCGCGCGCGGCCCCCGACGCCAGGCGCATCGCGACCTTGAGCGCTTTCTCGGGCTCCGCGCCCTCGGAGACGGCGTGGGCGTAGACGACGTCGACGTCGGAGACGTAGTTGAGCTCGCGGCCGCCGCACTTGCCCATGCCGATGATGGCCAGGCGTGCCCACTCGTGGTGGGGATCCTGTGCGCGCGCGATGGCCAGGCCGGCGTCCAGCGCGGCGCCCGCCAGGTCCGCGAGGGCGGAGACGACCTCGGGGAGCAGCGCGCGGGGGTCGGACGAGGCGAGGTCCACCGCCGCGACCCGGAGGAGGAGCCTGCGGTACGCCACGCGCATCGCCCCGATCGCCTCGTCGCGCGGGAGCCCCGCCACCGGTATCGACGATGCGGGATCGGCGCCCACCGCGCTCAGCAGCGCGTTCCGTGCGCCGGAGGCGACGACGGCCGGACGCTCCAGGTCCGTGAGCACCCTGACCTGACGGGGGTGGCGCGCGAGGAAGTCGCCCAAGCCGAGCGACGCCCCGAGCACGATCGCGAGCGTGGTCGCGCTCTCCTCGTCGGCGACCACCGCGGCGACGTCGTCGAGCGCCCCGGCCGAGGCCGCAGCCTCGGCAAGCCGCACGGCGGACGCCAGTCCTGCGTCGGGATCCGCCATGTACGAGGCGAGACGCTCGCTCTCCTCGGGATCGAGCCCGAATGACCGCTGAAGGTTCTCCACGTGCTCGACCGCCGTCGAGGGGTCGAGCACTCCGGCACGCCGCAGACGCGACGCCAATGACTGTTCTCTGGCGTTCACGGCGTCGAGGCTACAGAACCGGGAGGTACCTTTCGAGCTCGAACGGCGTGACCTGGTCGCGATAGGCGCGCCACTCGGCCGTCTTGTTCTTCAGCACGTAGTCGAAGACGCTCTCACCGAGAGTCTCCGCCACGAGCTCCGACTTCTGCATGACGTGGACCGCCTCGACCAGCGAGTTGGGCAGGGCCTCGTAGCCCAGCGCGCGACGCTCCTTGTCGGTCAGCTCCCAGACGTCGTCCTCGGCGCCCTCGGGCAGCGGCAGCTCCTCCTCGATGCCCTTGAGGCCGGCCGCGAGCGTGACTGCGAACGCGAGGTAGGGGTTGGCGGCGGAGTCCATGCCGCGAAACTCGATGCGCGTCGACTGACCCTTCCCGGGCTTGTGGTACGGGATGCGCACCAGCGCGGAGCGGTTGTTCGAGCCCCAGCACACGTAGGACGGCGCCTCGGCACCACCCCACAGGCGCTTGTAGGAGTTCACGTACTGGTTGGTGATCGCGCTCATCTCAGGCGCGTACTTCAGCAGTCCGGCAACGAACTGCCGCGCGGTGTCGGACAGGTCCGCCTCAGCGCCGGGCTCGTAGAACGCGTTGCGGTCGCCCTCGAAGAGGCTCATGTGCGTGTGCATGCCCGAGCCGGGGGCGTCGATCAGCGGCTTGGGCATGAACGAGGCGAAGACGTCCTGCTCGAGCGCG
>JAUIBG010000011.1 GCA_030428165.1 Actinomycetes bacterium | reverse complement strand
GAACAAGTACGCGGAGGGCTACCCCGGCCGTCGCTACTACGGCGGCTGCGAGGAGGTCGACGTCGCCGAGAACATCGCGCTCCAGCGTGCGAAGGACCTGTTCGGCGCGGAGTACGCGAACGTCCAGCCGCACTCCGGCGCGACCGCGAACGCCGCGGTGCTACACGCGATCGCGACGCCCGGCGACAAGATCATGGGGCTGTCCCTCGCGCATGGCGGCCACCTCACCCACGGCATGAAGCTCAACTTCTCGGGCAAGCTCTACGAGGTCGCGGCCTACGGCGTGGACGACACCACGCACCTGGTGGACATGGACAAGGTCCGCGAGCAGGCCCTCGCCGAGCGCCCGTCGGTGATCATCGCCGGCTGGTCGGCGTACCCCCGCCACCTCGACTTCGCCGCCTTCCGCTCGATCGCGGACGAGGTGGGCGCCAAGCTCTGGACCGACATGGCGCACTTCGCCGGTCTCGTCGCCTCCGGCCTGCACCCCTCGCCCGTGCCGCACTCGGACGTCGTCTCGACCACGATCCACAAGACGATCGGCGGCCCCCGCTCCGGCATGATCCTGTCGCGCGACGCCGAGCAGTACGGCAAGAAGCTCAACTCCGCGGTCTTCCCGGGCCAGCAGGGCGGCCCGCTCATGCACGTGGTCGCCGCCAAGGCCGTGGCCCTCAAGGCCGCCGCCGGCGCCGAGTTCAAGGAGCGCAACGAGCGCGTCCTCGAGGGCGCCAGGATCCTCGCCGAGCGCCTCACCGCCCCCGACGCGATCGCCGCGGGCGTCAACGTCGTCTCGGGCGGCACTGACGTGCACCTGGTGCTCGTCGACCTGAGGAACTCCGACATGAACGGTCAGGAGGCCGAGGACCTGCTGCACCGCGTGGGCATCACCGTGAACCGCAACGCGGTCCCGAACGACCCGCGTCCGCCGATGGTGACCTCCGGCCTGCGCATCGGCACCCCGGCGCTCGCCTCCCGCGGCTTCGGCGCCGAGGAGTTCACCGAGGTCGCCGAGGTCATCGCCACGGCGCTCAAGGGCGGCGCGGACGAGCAGGCACTGCGCGCCCGCGTGGCGAAGCTCGCCGAGGACTTCCCGCTCTACGACGGGCTCCAGCAGTAGTGGCGGGCGAGGTGACATTCGTGTCCACCGGCGCCCAGAAGCTCGACGGCACCGCCACCGCGAAGGCGATCAAGGCGGAGCTGACGGAGCGCGTCGCCGCGCTCGCGGAGAAGGGCGTGAAGCCCGGTCTCGGCACGCTCCTGGTCGGCGACGACCCGGGCTCCACCTGGTACGTGAACGGGAAGCACAAGGACTGCGCCGAGGTGGGCATCGCCTCCATCCGCGAGGACCTTCCCGGCGACGCGAGCGAGGAGGACATCCTCGCGGCGGTCGAGCGGCTCAATGCGGACCCGGAGTGCACCGGATTCATCGTGCAGCTGCCGCTGCCCACGGGCGTCGACACCAACCGCGTGCTCGAGTCGATCGACCCCGACAAGGACGCCGACGGGCTGCACCCGACCAACCTGGGCCGCCTGGTGCTGCGCGTCGGCGAGGAGATCGACTCGTCGCTGCCGTGCACCCCGAAGGGCATCATCGAGCTGATCGAGCGCCACGGCGTCTCGTTGGCCGGCAAGGAGGTCGTGGTGATCGGCCGCGGCACCACGGTGGGACGCTCCATCGGCCTGCTGCTCACCCGCAAGGCCGTGAACGCCACCGTGACGCTGTGCCACACCGGCACGCAGGACCTTGCCGCGCACGTCGCTGCGGCCGATGTTGTGGTCGCCGCCGCGGGAGTCCCCGGCATCGTGACGGCCGACATGGTGAAGGCGGGCGCCGTGCTGATTGACGTGGGCGTCTCGCGCGCGACCGATCCGGAGACGGGCAAGTCGAAGGTCGTGGGCGACATCGCCGTCGAGGCGCGGGAGAAGGCGTCCTGGTACTCGCCCAACCCCGGCGGGGTGGGTCCCATGACCCGCGCGATGCTGCTGGCCAACGTCGTCGAGACCGCGGAGCGCCAGGCGGGACTGTAGGGCTGCATCGGCTCCGTCGGCGTTCCGCGTTAGGCTCTGACCCCGTGAGAATCGCGACTGTCAACGTCAACGGAGTGCGCGCCGCGCAGCGCAAGGGCATGGACGACTGGATCGCCGACACGGCGGCCGACGTCATCACGATGCAGGAGGTCCGCGCGCCCGCGGAGTTCATCGAGGCCTACGGCGAGTCCGGGTGGTCGACTGCCCAGTCCGTCTCGGAGCAGAAGGGCCGCAACGGCGTCGCCATCCTCGCGAAGGGCGAGCTGACTGACGTCCTCGTGGGCGCTGAGGCGCTGGGCGACGAGGCGACCGCCCCGACGCACACCGGCCGCTGGGTCGAGGGCACCGTGCAGTCCGGCTCGGGTCCTGTCCGCGTCGTGAGCGCCTACGTGCACTCGGGCGAGGCCGGGACGCCCAAGATGGACGACAAGTACGCGTTCCTCGACCTGATGACCGCGAGGCTCGAGGCGATCCGCTCGGAGTACGACCGCGCTGTCGTGATGGGCGACATCAACACCGCCCACCAGAACAACGACATCAAGAACTGGAAGGGCAACCTGAAGTCGGCGGGCTTCCTGCCCGAGGAGCGGGCGTACCTGGACCGCTGGTTCGGTGCCGGCTGGGTCGACGTCCACCGCGCCGATGCGGGCGACGTTCCCGGTCCGTACACGTGGTGGTCCATGCGCGGCAAGGCGTTCGACAACGACGCTGGCTGGCGCATCGACTACCAGATCGCGACGCCCGAGATGGCCGATGCGGTGACCTACGTCCGCGTGGACCGTGCGCCGTCGTACGACGCCAGGTGGTCCGACCACGCGCCGCTCGTCGTCGACTATGCGCTGGGCTAGGCGCACCTCGACCGACGTACGATGAGTGCATTCCCCTACGAGTGCACCGGAGGCGCGACATGACCGAATCGAAGGGCCTCATCGGCTCCCTTAAGTCCAACGCCATGGGACCGCTGGTGTCCGGCCTCGTCGTCGCGCTGCTGTTCGGCTTCGCGCTGTCGTTCCTCATCGACGGCCGCGCCGACTTCTGGGCGCTCGCGATCCTGGGCACACTCGTCGCGGTGGCGACTGGGACGATCGTGCGCCTCGTGGGCCGCAGGGGACTGGTCGATCAGGTCATCGCGTTCGTGGCGACCGTCATCGGCGTCAACACCATGGCCGTGCGCGGACTCGCCGACGTGGACGTGCCCGAGGTGCTCGAAGACTTCCTCGACATCTCCGGACCGTCCTTCACGGACTCGCTGCTCGCGGCCTATGCCGCACCCGTGGTGTCCGTTGGGGTGATCCTCGCGGGACTCATCGCCGTCATCATCGTGGGCTGGGGCCCGCGGGACGCGGGCACCGCCCGCACCGAGGAGCTGAACGAGGCCGAGCGCGGGACGCACTCGATCTAGCCGCGGCCTCCGCGCGAACTAGCGCGGCGAGACGCCCAGCGAGCGCCCGGCGAGCCCACGCTTGCGGGCGGCGACCTTCTGCGCGATTCCCAGCAGCGCCTGCGCTGCGGGGGAGTCGGGGTGCGCGGCGACAACCGGGGTGCCGGCATCGCCATCGGCCCGCGCGACGACGTCGAGCGGCACCTGGCCCAGCAGCGGGACCTCTGTGCCGAGCGTGGCGCTGAGGCGCGAGGCGACCTCCTGGCCGCCGCCGGCGCCGAAGACCTCCAGGCGCGTGCCGTCCTCCTGCTCGAGCCACGACATGTTCTCGATGACGCCCACCACGCCCTGCGACGTCTGCGTCGCGATGGATCCGGCGCGCTCGGCGACCTCCGAGGCGGCGCGCTGCGGGGTCGTGACGACGAGCAGCTCGGCGTGCGGCAGCAGCTGCGCCACGGAGATAGCGACGTCGCCGGTGCCCGGCGGCAGATCGAGCAGCAGGACGTCGAGGTCGCCCCAGTAGACGTCGGCGAGGAACTGCTCGATGGCGCGGTGCAGCATCGGCCCGCGCCACACCACCGGCTGGCCCTCGGGCACGAACATGCCGATCGACACGCACTTCACGTCCTGGGCGATCGGGGGCAGCAGCATGTCGTCGATGCGGGTCGGCTTGCCCGTGACACCGAGCAGGCCGGGGATTGAGAAGCCGAAGATGTCGGCGTCGAGGACGCCCACCTTGAGCCCCTGGCTGGCCATGGCGACGGCGAGGTTCGCGGTGACGGTCGACTTGCCGACGCCGCCCTTGCCGGAGGCGATCGCGTAGACCTGCGTCATGTTGCCCGGCTGGGTGAACTGGATGACCGGCTCCGGCTTGCCTCCGCGCAGCATCGACTTGAGCTCATCGCGCTGCTCGTCGGTCATGACGCCCAGCTCGATGCGCACTGACTCGACGCCGTCGAGGGCGATCGCGGCACCTTCGACGTCGGACGTGATGCGCTCGCGCATCGGACAGCCGCTCGTGGTGAGGTCGATGCCGATCGTCGCGACCGAGCCGTCCAGGTCGACCGAGCGCACCATGCCGATCTCAGTGATGGGACGTCGGATCTCGGGGTCGATCACGCCGCTGAGGGCGCGCTCGATGTCGCTCACTGTTGCCATGCGACCATCGTAGGTTCCTGGACGGGGTGCCCACGAATCGGCGTCGGGGCCGATGCCCCGGCGGGGTTTCGGGCCTAGGAGGCCTTCTCCTCACCCTCGTCGCGGTCCTCGCGGAGCTCCTCGAGCAGCGCCCGCAGCTCGGAGCGGACGAAGTCGCGCGTGGCAGTCTCGCCCAGGGCCTGGCGCAGCGCGGCGACCTCCCTGGCGAGGTACTCCGTGTCCGCGAGCGAGCGCTCGGCCCGCTGCCTGTCCTGCTCGGCCGCGACGCGGTCGCGATCGTCCTGGCGGTTCTGCGCCAGCAGGATCAGGGGAGCGGAGTAGGACGCCTGCAGCGACAGCATCAGGGTCAGCGCCGTGAAGCCGAGCGCGGCGTCGTCGAAGCGCAGGTTCTCCGGGGCGAAGGAGTTCCACCCCAGCCACGCCATGCAGAACACGGTGAGGTAGATGAGGAATCGGGGCGTTCCCATGAACCTGGCGATGCCCTCGGACGCGCTGCCGAAGCGGTCGTCGTCGCGGTGCCGCAGATGCGCCGTGTCCTTGCGGGGGCGGTCGAAGCGCTCAGCCATCGGCGGCCTCCCTCAGGTCGATCTCCTGCGTCTGCTCGCGCCAGTCGTTCGGGAGCAGCTGGTCCAGCACGTCGTCGATCGTGATGACGCCGATGAGTCGGCCGTCGGGGTCCACGACCGGCAGCGTGAGGAAGTCGTAGGCGGCCATGCGGCGCGCGACCTCCGACTGCGAGTCGGTGGGGCTCAGGGGCTCGACTGCGGCGTCCACGAGATTGCCGATGGTGGCCGATGGCGGTTCGCGCAGCAGCCGTTGGGTGTGCACGGCGCCGATGAACTTGCCCGTCGGCGTCTCGAGCGGCGGTCGGGAGACCATCACCATCGAGGACATCGCGGGCGTCACCTCCTCGCGACGCACCAGCGCCAGGCAGGTGGCGACGGTGGTCTCCGGGCCGACCACGATCGCGTCGGTCGTCATCAGTCCGCCTGCGGTGTCGTCCTCGTAGTCGAGCAGCTGGCGCACGGAGTCGGCGTCGTCGGGCTCCATGAGCTCGAGCAGCCGCTGGGCCTCGGGCTCGGGCAAATCGCCCAGCAGGTCCGCCGCGTCGTCGGGATCCATGGCCTCGAGCACATCGGCGGCACGGTCGCGCTTGAGCGTGCCGAGGAGGACGACCTGGTCCTCCTCCGGCAGCTCCTCGAGGACGTCGGCGAGGCGCTCGTCGTCCAGCGCGGCCGCGATCTCGGCGGCTCGACCCGGGTCCATCTCGCGCATCGCCGCGGCGAGGTCGGCTGGGCGGTGGTTGGCGAAGGACTCGATGACGAGGGCTGCGCCCTGGCGCTCGTCCGCGGTGGCGAGACCGGTGACGTCGTCGATGTCGACGACCTTGCCCTCGCCGCGCCGGGTGATGCCCAGGATGTTCTTGCGGCGCTCCTGATTGCGCACGTAGAGCTGGGTGACGGTCCAGATGCCGCGGCGGCCCGGCTCGATGGCGATGTCCTCGATGTACGCGGTCTCGCCGGTGGCGATGATGTCGACGGAGCGCTCCAGCAGCTCCGCGATCGCGAGCGACTCGAGCGGGCGCTTCTGGAAGCGGCGCAGGTTGAGCAGGCCGTTACAGATCACCTGGCCGGCCGAGATCGCCGTCACGCGGGTGAAGGGCAGGAAGATCCGGCGGCGACCGGCGACCTCGACGACGAGTCCCACCGCGGTGGGCGCCTCACGGCCCGCGTGGAGCATCATCACCACGTCGCGCACGCGGCCCACGGGGTCCCCGAGGGGATCGAAGACCGTGATGCCGACGAGGCGCGCGATCCAGGCACGTTCCTTGGCGCTGCTCATGGTGCCAGGGTAGTCGCGGGTTCCCCTCCAGCCTGGGAGCGTCGGGCCTGCGGCGGGGGCCTAAGGCAATTGCGTATTCAGGCGCCGGGCCATTGGCAGTGTGGGCTCGCGTTCCCGCAGTTGGTCTCATGGTCGGAATCCGCATGGCAGGAGTTGTCCTCGGCGCGGCGGCGCTGCTTCTGCTCACGGGCTGCGACGGCTCTGATCCGCAGGACCTCGAGGAGTTCTTCGAGGGAGCGCGAGACGCGGTCGACCAGGTCGAGGACGTCGTGGACGATCTTCAGGAAGCCGGCGAGGACCCGGTCAACCGACCCGCGCCGCCTCCGGTCGAGCCGCTGTCGGAGCTCAGGGGGGAAACGGAGTTCTCGGATACCGGGGAGCAGCTCTACGCGGAGCAAGCCCTGTATTCCGACTCGGACCTTGACGCGATCACGGAGCACTACACGGATCTCTACGGAGAACCGACGCGGACCGAGGAGGCGTTCACCGCGTGGAACGATCCTGACGAGTCTCGCAGTGTCGAGCTCACTCACTCTCCGGAAAGCGGCACCGTGACCGTCGTCATCCTGTATCCCAAGGTGGATTGACATCCGCCAAGCGACGATCGCCGTCTCCCCGGGCGTCGCCGTCGCGCTGTGGCCGACTCCACATTTCTGGGAGTTGCCTGAGAAATGCCTTGAATGCGAGGAAGGCCTTCTCTAAAATCGGCGCCGTGAGAACTCGAATTGCCACTGCGCTTGCCGTCCTGCCCGCCACCGCTCTCGCCCTCACCGGATGCTCGGCCATCGGCGATGCCATCTCCGAGGAGATCAGCGAGCAGGTGAGCGAGGAGATCATCGAGCAGGCCGGCGGTGAGGGTGTCGACGTCGACATCAACGACGGCGAGGTCAGCGTCGAGACGTCCAGCGGCTCCTTCACCGTGGGTGGCGGGGAGATCCCCGACGACTACCCGAGCGAGTTCGCGCCGCTTGTCGACGGCGAGCCGGTGAGCGTCGTGCGCAACGACACCGAGGACGGCGTGTCCTTCATCATCTCGATCGTCGTCGACGAGGACTTCGACACGGCTCTCGAGGAGGCGACGGGACTGCTCGAGGGTGCGGGCCTGGTCTCCGCATTCGAAACGAAGGCCGACGGCTACGCGCAGTACGGCTACAACGAGACCGACGAGCTGTCCGTCGTGGGCATGGTGCTCATCGCGGACGACGAGACCGTCTCCGTCAGCTACACGGTGGTCGCCAAGCCCTAGCGCACGGCCTCCCACGCCGCGACGATCGCGGCGGACACCGCGTCGACGTCGTCCTCGGTGGTGGCCGCATCGGACACGGACAGGCGCATGGCGCGCCCGCCGTGCCACGTGGTGCCGCCCGCCCAGCCGATGCCGTCGTCCTGGAATCGTGCAATGACCGCATCGGTCATGGCGTCGTCCGGCTCTCCGGAAGCGCTCGGGAACGCCACGAGCGCCTGGTTGAGCACGACGTCATTGAGCGCGATCGCGCCCGCCTCGACGAGTCGTGACTGCATCCTCGCGGCCAGCGCGCACGTGCGGTCGACGAGCTCCGCAAGGCCCTCGCGCCCATGGGACGCGAGCATCGCCCACACGGGCACGGCGCGCGCCGACTGCGACATGCGGATGCCCGCCCCCATCGCGGCGCCCAGCCCGGCCGGCAGGTACGTCGAGTCCATCGCCATCGCCCGCTCGAGCGCCTCGGGGTCCCGAACGGCGAGGATCCCCGAGTCGTAGGGGGAGTTGAGCCACTTGTGCGCGTCCGTCGCCCATGAGTCGGCGAGCTGGACGCCGTCAACCAGGTGGGCGAGCGACGGGCTGGCCGCTGCCCAGAGGCCGAACGCGCCGTCGACGTGGACCCAGGCGCCCGCCTCCCGTGCGGCAGGGATGATCCGCGCGAACGGGTCGGAGGCGCCGGAGTTCACGTTGCCCGCCTGCAGCACCACCAGAGTCGAGGAGTCCACCAGAGGGAATGCGTCCGCATCGATCGCGCCCTGGGCGTCCACCGGGACGCGCTCGATCTGCGCGGCGCCGAACCCGGCGAGCCGCAGCGCGCGCAGCGCGGAGGCGTGAGCCTGCTCGCCGACGACGACGCGCAGGGCCGGGGCGCCGGCGAGACCGTGGAGGCCGACGTCCCAGCCCTGCCGGGCGTACAGGGCGTCCCTCGCCGCGAGGAACACGGTGAGGTTCGCCTCGGAAGCGCCCGTCGTGAATGCGACGCGCGCGTAGGAGGGCAGCGCGAGCGCATCCAGGATCCACTGGCCCGTCACCGCCTGCAGGCGGTCGGCGACGGGCGACATCACGGGGGTGGCGGCGTTCTGGTCCCAGGCGCCGGCGAGGATCGCGGCGGCCTGGGCGGCAGGGTCGGTGCCGCCGTTGACGAAGCCGAAGTAGCGGCCGCCGTTGCTCACCACCGTGGCGGGGGAGCCGAACGCGTCGAGCTCCGCGAGCACCTCACGCGCCGGGCTGCCGGTCTCGGGCAGCGGGCGGTCGAATGCGGTGAGCGCCTCGATCGCCTCGCGTCCGGGGTACACCGGCCGGTGCGGCGCGTTGGCGGCGTAGGAGCCCGCGCGGCGCGCCGCCTCGGTGACGAGCGCGATGCGCTCGCGGGCGGTGCCCAGTGTCCTGGGGTTGGTGTGCACCCTCATCAGCGTGTCGTCCATGTCTCCACGGTCGGCCATCTGGCCCCTGGATTCCAGGGCCAGATCGATGCGGACTGGCACTTGTTCCGAGGTGCCAGTTGCGGTCCACTGGACCCATGGACACCACGACGCTCGCCACGATGCTGGACCGCTGGGAGTCGGGGCGCGGCCCGTTGTACTCGCAGCTGGCCGGCGCGATCACCTCGCTGGCGGAGTCCGGCGCGCTCGAGCCCGGCTGCCGCCTTCCCTCGGAGCGCGCACTCGCCGCTGGCCTTCACGTCTCGCGCAACACTGTGGCCGCCGCGTACCAGCAGCTCAGGGACGGCGGCTGGATCGAGAGCAGGCAGGGCGCCGCGCCGACCATCGGTGCGCGTGCGCGCGGCGTCGACTCGATGACTCTGCACCAGCGCTTCGCGAGCATTCTGCCCAAGGGCGAGGACTCGTTGGTGAGGCTCAACGACTCGACGCCTCCTCCTGCGCCCGCGGTGAAGCGCGTGCTCGAGGCCGCGGCGGGCCCGGCGATGTGGGGGGCCGATGCCACCGGCTACGCCCCGCTGGGCCGTCCCGCGCTCGCGGAGGCCATCGTCGAGCGGCTCCGGTCCGAGGGGTTCGCGGCCGAGCCCGACGAGGTGGTGATCACCTCCGGCGCACAGCAGGCGGTGTGGCTCGCGCTCGCAGTGGTGGGCTGCAGCGGTCAGACCGCCGTCGAGGCGCTCACCTATCCCGGTGTCTTCGACGCGATGGACTCCGCGGAGTCGTCGACCATCGCGCTGCCGTTCACGCACGAGGGCCTCGATGTCGATGCCGCGACGCGCCTCATCCGCGCCAACCGTCCCTCGCTGGTGTACTTGACGACCTTCCACAACCCGACGGGCGCCGTGCTCGGCGAGGCCGATGCCGTCCGCGTCCTCGAGGCGGCCGCAGCGGCCGGCTCCATCGTCGTCGACGACCGGGTGACGGCGGACCTGGTGCTCTCCGGCGACCGTCCGCGCGCGTTCGCCTCCTTGGGCACCGACGCGTCGATCATCACCATCTCGAGCATGTCGAAGGTGTTCTGGGGAGGCCTCCGCACCGGCTGGATGCACGTCAACCGCACGCTCGCCGAGCATCTGCGCTATCGCAAGGCCGCCATGGACTTCGGCAATCCCGTCGTCCTGCAGGACGCTGCGACCACGCTGCTCAACGACCACTTCGACGAGACGGTCGTGTGGCGCACCGCGCAGCTCGCGGAGTCGCTCGAGGCGGTGACCGGTGCGTTGACGGACGTCGCTCCGTCCTGGCGCTACACGGTCCCCACGGGCGGGCCCAACCTCTGGGTCGAGGTGCCGGGTGCCGACGCCGATGCCTTCGCCGCGCGCGCGGGTCGCGCGGGCGCCCCGGTGATCCCCGGCACGACGTTCGAGGTGACCGATGGGCCCGGGAGGTCGCGCTTCCGGCTCCCGTTCTATCTCCCGCCCGAGGAGCTCAGGCGCGGAATCAAGATGCTCGCGACGGCCGCTTAGCATCCGACCGCGCCACAGTCGCGGCTGCGCGATAGCCTGACGGCAACAGGTCTCGAGGAGGGGCGATGCTGCTGTTCTACGTCGACGAGAGCGGCAGCACCGGCATGCCGACGACCGACCGCAGGAGCCACTACGACCTGTTCTCCCTGGCCGCCGTCGGGATCATGGACTCCTCCCGCTCCGCGCTGGCGCAGGACATGGAAGGCCTCAAGCAGCAGACCTTCAAGGATTCGTACCACCCCCATGAGTGGGCGCCCACCGAGATCAAGGCCCGCTACCTGTGGATGGTCCACGAGGCGCTCGGAGGCAAGAAGCCGCACCCGGAGCTCCCCGCGCCGTATGCGCTGCTGCTCGACAGGCAGGAGTTCAACCACCTGCTCTTCCGCATCGAGAAGGTGTTCGCGAAGTTCCGACCCACGGTGTTCGCCGCGATCGTGGACAAGCGCGCGTTCGACGCGGCGCATCCAGGCGCGAGCGTGCTCGGCGCGGCCTATTCGAGTCTGTACCAGTCCGTCGCCCTGACGTTGGAGAACGTCTACGGCGGCGCATCGGCCGCTTTCGTTGCCGACCAGCAGGATGAGCATGAGCGGTACTTCGCCTCAGGGGCGATGCGCGACGTCCTGGCGGCGCGGCCGGCACGCGGCAAGTACCGCCCTGACTTCAACCTGCTGCTCGACAAGCCGCTGTGGATCGACTCCCGCCTGAGCACGTGGGATCGCGAGATCATCCAGCTCGCCGACCTCGCGGCGTTCGCGACGCGCGCCTGGGCCTCGGCCGGAAGGCCACCGGAGGACCGCCACTTCCTGTGGAGCGCGATCGCGCCGTTCCTCGCATCCGATTGGCGGACCGGGACGGGAGTGCGCGGGGCGGGTCTGACGATCATCCCCGAGCCGGCGGGCTTCCCGGAGCTCTAGCCCCCATCTGGGAAGTGGTGAGTTGTTGACGCGGCTCTCGGCGTGTCGTGCGCGAAGTGGTGAGTTCCTGACGCTGTGCGCCGCGCCCGGCGAGGTCGACGCTTCGCCAACCGCCGCGCACCACTCACCACAATGAGCCATGACACGCCGCACACGCGTCAACAACTCACCACTTCCGAGGAGGGGGAGGGGGTGCTGCTACCCGCGCAGGCGCGCCATCCAGGCCTCGACGTCGTCCGCCTTCCGGGGGAGCGCCGAGGAGAGGTTCACGACGCCGTCCTCGGTCACGACCACGTCGTCCTCGATGCGCACGCCGATGCCGCGGTACTCCTCGGGCACGGTCAGGTCGTGTGCCTGGAAGTAGAGGCCGGGCTCGATCGTGAAGACCATGCCGGGCTTGAGTTCCCCGTCGAGGTAGGTCTCGCGCTTCGCCTGCGCGCAGTCGTGGACGTCGAGTCCCAGGTGGTGCGACGTCGAGTGCACCATCCAGCGCCGGTACAGCGCGGACTCGGGCGCGGACTCGGGCACGATGCCCCACCCGTGCAGCCTGGCCTCGATCACGTCCATGGCCGCCTCGTGGACCGTGCGCAGCGTGGCGCCCGGCCCGGCGACGGCGAAGGCGGCATCGGCCGCCTCGAGCACGACCTCGTAGACCTTGCGCTGGACGGGGGAGAAGGCGCCGCTGATCGGCATCGTCCTCGTGATGTCCGCGGTGTAGAGGCTCTCGACCTCGACGCCGGCGTCGAGCAGCAGCAGGTCGCCCTCGCGCACCTGGCCGTGGTTGGTGATCCAGTGCAGGGTAGCGGCGTGCGGCCCTGCGGCGGCGATGGTCTCGTAGCCCACCGCGTTGCCCTCCTCGCGCGCGTGGCCGTCGAAGGTGGCCTCGATGACGCGCTCGCCGCGCTTGTGCTCGACCGCGCGCGGCAGTTCCTTCACCACTCGCTCGAAGCCTGCGATCGTGGCGTCCACCGCCTCACGGATCTGCTGGATCTCCCACTCGTCCTTGACCATGCGCATCTTCGAAAGCTTGCGCGAGACCTTGGGAGAAGGGTGCTCCGCGAGGTCGATATCGGACGGCAGTTCCGCCAGCGGGCGGCAGACGATGCCGGTCATGGCCTGCATCTCCGCGAGCGTGGGCCTGCGGCCGATCCAGAACTCGCCGGAGCGCGGGTCCGCATAGAAGCCCTCCTCGCCCGGCCCGGCCGGAGGGATCAGGTACAGCGCGACGTCGTGCCTGCCGTCGTCCGTGGGCTCGAACACCAGGACGGCGCCGGGCTCGTGATCCGTGCCGAGGCCGGTGAGGTAGGCGAAGTCGCTCAGGGGGCGGAAGCGGTAGTCCGTGTCGTTCGCGCGGGGCTTGAGCTCCCCCGCGGGGATCACGATGCGGGTGCCCGTGAACTTGTGCGACAGGCGGTGGCGGCGGGCGGCGGCGTACGGAGCCGAGCCAAGCCGCGATGCATCCGACTCGACGTCGCCCCATCCGGAGGCGATGAAGTCCTTGAACTCGTCGCTGTCGGGGCGCAGCGCGCGCGCCTTGTTCGTCTTCTCGCCGTCGGTCTCATTCATCCGGCGATTGTCCCATGCAGGCAGGCGTCGTCCGGCGTCCGCGCCATACTGAACCGATGCGCATCGACCTCCACACCCACTCGACCGTCTCGGACGGCACGGAGGCGCCCGCCGAGGTGGTGCGCGCCGCAAAGGCGGCCGAGCTCGACGTCGTCGCGCTGACGGACCACGACACTCTCGACGGCCTCGCGGAGGCGAGCACTGAGGCCGCGGCCATCGGCATCGGCTTCGTGCCGGGCATCGAGATGTCCGCCAGGCAGCGCGTGTTCCCCGACCCCGACGATCCGCGCGGCATCTCCGTCCACATCGTCGGCCTGTGGCCCGATCCCGCCGATACCGGGCTCCAGGCGATGCTCGCGCGCGTGCGCGACGCGCGGCTTGAGCGGGCGCAGCGCATCGTCGCATTGCTCGCCGAGGACTTCGCCATCACCTGGGATGACGTCGCCGCTCGCGCCGGGGGAGCCGATGCGGTGGGCCGCCCGCACGTGGCCGATGCGCTGGTGGACCTTGGGATCGTCGCGACCAGGGACGAGGCGTTCGCCTCCCTGCTGCAGGGTGGCACCAAGTACTTCGTGCCGCACTTCGCCCCCGAGGTGCTCGATGCCGTCGCGATGCTGCGCGCCGCCGGCGCGGTCCCGGTCTTCGCCCATCCGGGGGCGGACGCGCGCGGCCACATCGTGCCGACATCGGTCATCGAGGGCATGGCGGAGGCCGGACTCGTGGGGCTCGAGGTGGACCACCGCGACCACGATGAGCGGCAGCGTACGCGCCTGACGCGCATCGCGGACCGGCTGTCGCTGGTGCGCACCGGCTCGTCCGACTACCACGGCACCGGGAAGCGGAACCGGCTGGGCGAGAACCTCACGACGCCTGATGCCTTCGAGGCGCTTCAGGCGGCGCGCGGCTAGACGGCGAGCGCCCGCGAGACCGCCGCCGCCGCGGCCGCCGACCACGCCTGCGGTACGCATGCGGTGGGGTGCGGGATGGGCGCGGGGTCGTCGTCGCGGTCCTGGCCGCCGAAGAGCTCCGGCATGCGGAAGTCGAGGGCCGAGGCGGCGTCCAGCAGCTCCTGGGCGAGCGCGGCGGCATCGGTCGTGAACCCCGCCCTGAGCAGGCCGTCGATTGCAATCGCCGTGTCATGCGCCCACACCGAGCCACAGTGGTACGACAGCGGCCAATAGGCGCGCTCGTCGCTCGCCATCGTCCGCAGTCCCCAGCCCGAGCGCATCGACGGCCGCATCAGCGCGTCGCGCACGGCCGCCTCCTCCTGGGCGCTGAGCAGCCCTGTGCCGAGCAGATGGCCGATGTTGGAGGTCAGCGCGTCGGCGGGGCGCTTGTCGCGGTCGAGCGCCATCGCGGGGAACCGCGCACCGTCCCGTGCCACCCAGAATGCCTCCCGGAAGCGCCGTTGCAGTCGCTCAGCCCACTCCCGCCACTCGAGACCACCGTCCTCGCCCAGCGCGTCGAGCAGGTCGGCGCCCGCGAGGGCGGCCTGATAGGCGTAGCCCTGCACCTCGCACAGCGCGACCGGCCCCGCGGCCTCGGTGCCGTCAGCGAAGCGCACCGCATCGGCAGAGTCCTTCCAGCCCTGGTTGGCGAGGCCGCTGCCGGTCGTGTCCACATACTCGAGGAAGCCGTCGCCGTCCGGGTCGGCCTCGTCCCTCATCCAGGCGAGTGCCCGATGCAGCGGCTCCCTGAGGCTGCGTACCTCCTCGAGACTCAGGCCTGCGACCCTCGCCTCGTTGAGGAGCACCACCCACAGCGGCGTGGCGTCGACGCTCCCGTAGTACACGGCGGGGAACCTCAGACCCTCGCGCGGGATCCCGTGCGGCGCGGCGCGGCGCTCGTGGAGGATCTTGCCCGGCTGGGATGCCGCCGCGAGATCGGTCGAGGTGGCCTGGTGGGCCGCGAGCGCCCCGAGGGTGCCGTGGGCGAGCTCCAGTGCATCCGGCAGGAGCAGTCGCGAGGTCCACAGGGCGTCGCGTCCGAACAGCGTGAGGTACCAGGGTGCGCCTGCCGTGGCGAACGGCGCATCGGCCAGGTCGATGCCGCACGCGAGTAGCGCCGCGAGATCGTCTCGTGCCGCAGCGCGCCAGCGGTCGAGGTCGGTGCGGAATCCGGCGTCGGCCGTCACGGCGAGCGCCTCGCCGAGCGCGGCGTCTCCCGCGGGCGCGAGGATCCCTCCTGCGTCCTCGAACTGAAACTCCGCGCGTCCCGCCCATGCGCCGCCCGGCGGCACATCGATATCCCACTCAACGGCGAACCCGTCGGGCCCCGTCTCGACCCGTGCGGCGGTGCGGAGGTGCATCATCCGCTGCCCGGCGCGCACCTCGGCGCCCTCGGACGTGGGGACGGCGGTCGCATCGGCGCCGGCCGGCGCACCGGCCCTGACCGTCGCCAGCGGCGCCAGCTCCGTGCCGACCTCCAGCCTGACGACCGTGGTCACCTGGGCCTCCGACGCGTTCTCCAGGGCGATGGTCTCCGCAACGAGGCCCGCCGTGACGGCCCTGTCGCGGGTGACGATCACGTGGGGGTCCTTGCCCGCATCGTCGACGCCCCTGGCCATCAGGGTCACGGAGGCGTGGCTCGCGGAGCGGCGGGTCGCGAGGTGCTCGGGCTCCGCGCCTCCGACGGTCAGCACGAGGCGGTCGACGTAGCGGACGTCGGCGTGCATGATGCCGTGCACGCCTGCACGCATCTGCGCGTCCTGGCCAGACCACGCCTGGGTGGGCGCACTGAGCACGACGAGATCGTGGGCGAGCGAGGGGGTGCGCAGCGGTGCGCTGGTCATGGCGTCCTATTCGTCGGTGCCGAGCCGCTCGTTGACGGACTCGACGGAGTACAGATCGTCGATCGCGACCCTGGCCAGCCCCACCAGCGCGGCGTCCTCGCCCAGCCTGGAGCTGCGGATCTCGAGGTGCCGCGTGGCGCGGGGCAGGGTGCCGGCGTACACGGACGAGCGGATGGCGGCGACGAGCTCCGGCGACGCCATCGCGCCGCCCACCACGATCACGGCCGGGTTGACCACGCCGACGACGGTGGCGAGCACCACCCCGATCAGCTCGCCGGCTCGGCGCAGCTCGGCGGCCGCGGTCGCGTCGCCGCGGTCGATCATGTCGTGGATCTCGCGGATGTGGGTGAGACCCCTGCCTTGGTGCTCGAGCCTGGACACGAGCGCGGCGCCCGACGCCTCGGCAGCCAGGCAGCCCGCCCTGCCGCACCGGCACTCGGCCTCGCCGCCCACGTGCACGTGGCCGATGTCGCCCGCACCGCCGTCGAGGCCGCGGAAGATCCTGCCCTGGATGATGAGCCCGGCGCCCAGGAATGCGGAGGTCTTGACGAAGACGAGCGGATGGGTCGGGTCGGGCTCCGTGCTGGCCTCGCCGTAGGCCATCGCGTCGGCGTCGTTCTCGACGTACCCGGGCACGTCGAGGATCTCCCTCAGGGAGTCCAGGACGGGCCATGCGTCCCACCCCGGCATGATCGGCGGGTCGTTCAGCCGGTGCGCCACCGGGTCGGTGGGGCCCGGGAGCGAGACAGCGAGCGCCGCGACCGAGTCGACGGTGATCCCCGCCTCGTCCATGAGCGCGGTCAGGCCGGCGCCGATGATCGCGAGAGTGACCTCGGGCCCCTGGCTCACATCCGTGTCGATGTCATGCCGAGCGATCACCTCGCCGTGCGGCGAGACCACCGCGACGCAGCCCCCCACCGCGTCGAGCGCGGCGGCCAGGACGACGACGGCAGGGTCGAACACGAATGTCGTGGCCCTGCGCCCGCCGGTGGCGGAGCCGGTGCCAGCCTCCCTGATGATGCCGGAGCCGAGGAGCAGGTCGAGGCGCTTGCCGACCGTGACGCGCGACAGCCCGGTGGCGGCGAGCAGCTCGCCACGGGTGGTCGCCTCGCCAGAGCGGATCAGCCGCAGCGTCTCGCCTGGTCCTCGACTCACGTCGCCTAGCCCTTCTCCGCTCCTGCGGTGAGTCCCTCGGTCAGCCATCGCTCGGCGAACGCGTACATGATCACGATCGGGAGCGTCAGCAGGACGCTACCCGCCATGAGGATCGTGCGCGAGACCTCCTGGCCGTCGGCGAGGCGTGTGAGGCCCAGCGACACGGTCCAGAGCTCCGGCTTGGCCGACAGGAACAGCAGGGCGAACAGGAACTCGTTCCACGCGATCATGAACGCGTACAGCGCCGTCGACATGATCGTGGGCAGCGCGAGCGGCACCGTGATCTTGCGCATGATCTGCCAGCGCGTGGCGCCGTCGATCATGGCCGCCTCGTCGATCGACTCGGGGATGCTGATCATGTAGGAGCGCAGCATGTGGACCGTCACCGGCACGATGAGCGCGATGTACGCGATCACCAGGCCGATGAGCGTCGACCCGAGGCCCAGCACCTGGAAGCCCACGAACACGGGCACCGCGATGATGATGGCGGGGAACATGTAGACCGCCAGGAACATGGCCGAGACCTGACGGCCGCCGGCGAACTTCAGGCGGGTCATGGCCCAGGCGGCGGGCACGGACAGCAGCATCGTCAGCAGCGTCGCCCCGGTGGCGACGATCGCCGAGTTGCGCATGAAGCGCGCGAAGCCGAATCCGCCGTCCTCCTCGGAGGCGACCACCTGGCGGTACGTGTCCAGGGTCAGCTGTTGCAGCTCGGGCACAAGTAGCGACGGGTTGCGCAGCAGGTCCTGAACGGGCACGAAGCTCATCACGACCATGTAGTAGAAGGGGAACAGCGAGGCGAGCAGCAGCCCCACGATGAGCACCCACTTGAGGGTGCCGAAGGTGATGTTCTGGAACCGGATGACGTCCATCAGTCCTCCGCCCTCCTCGTGAATCGCATGTACACGGTCAGTCCGATCGCGAGGATGACCGCGAGGATCACGGCGTTGGCCGAGGCCGCGCCGATGTCGGACGAGCCCACGAGCTGGTCGTAGACGCGCACGGCGGCGACCTCGGTGTCGGCCGCGCCTCCCGTGAGCAGGAAGATGTCGTCGAACTTGTTGAAGGTCATCACGAGTCGCAGCAGCGTCAGCAGCGCGATCACCGGCATCACCTGCGGGAGGATCACGTGGCGGAACTTCTGCCACGGCGTGGCACCGTCGACCAGCGCCGCCTCCTCGATGTCGCGTGGCAGGCCCGTCAGGGCCGCGCCGAAGAACAGGAAGGCGAACGGGAAGTAGCGCCACACCTCGAAGACGATGATGGTGATCATCGCGAACGGCGCGCGACCCAGGAAGTCGATGGGCTGGTCCCAGCCCAGGTAGGACGTGCCCCACTCGTTGATGATGCCGAACTGCGGGTTGAGCATCACCTTCCAGACATAGGCGCCGGCCACGACGGGGGCGACGTACGGGAGCAGGAAGACGGCGCGCACGGCGCCGCGGCCCCTGAAGGCGTTGCGCAGCGCGAGCGCCGCGAGGAAGCCCACGGCGATCGAGCCGATGGTGGTGCCGGCCGTGTAGATGATCGTCACCCACAGCGACTCCCAGAAGCCGTGGCTGGTGAGGACGTCCGTGTAGTTGGACAGCGTCAGCGGGTTGAAGAGCCCGTTGCGGGCGACGTCCGAGTACCTGGCCTCCTGGAAGGACAGGATGAACGTCCAGATGATCGGGACGATGATGATCGCGGTGACGATCACCACGATCGGCAGGACCATCGACCATCCGTCGCGGTTCGCCCTGCGCTGCGACGGCGTCGGGCGGGGACGCGAGGCCCCCGCCCGACGGTTGAGTGCCGTGAGCGACATCGCTAGCCGTTGGCGATCTCGGTGACGGCGTCGACCATCTCCTGCTGCGCGGTCGCAGCGTCGATCGAGCCTGCGCCGGCGTCGGAGATGACCTGGGCGATCGGCAGCTGAGCGGTGATCTGGCCGACGAGCACGCCCTCGCCCTGGAGCAGGCCCCAGCGCGACATGTTCTCGGCGGCGCCGGTCAGCGTCTCGATGGTCGCGGCGTCGTACAGGTCGCCCAGCGGCATCCTGGTGTCGACACCGGTCTCGAGGGTGCCCCACGCATCGGCGAACTCGGTCGGGTTGTCGGCGGTTCCGGCGCGGACCGGGAACTTGCCCTCGGGTGCCATGCCGAACCAGTCGATGTAGCCCTCGGTCATGAAGTACTCGATCAGCTGCTTGCTCTCCTCGGGCGAAGCCGCCGAGGTCGGCACGAACGAGGTCATCTCGCCGTAGGAGCCGGCGCTGTCGCCGGCGTCGGGGCCGGTGATGAGCGGCACGATCGCCGAGTTCTCGGCGAGGTACTGCGGGTTGTCCGCGCACTCGTCGCAGGCAGGGGCGGCGTCATCGCGCAGCCCGGCCATCTCGTCGAGGATGAACGTCGACCACAGGATCATGGCCGACTGGCCCGAGAAGTACGACGCGCGGGTCGACACGACGTCCTGCGTGCCGGCGGGGGAGTAGTCCTGCGCCAGCTGCGTGTAGAGGTCGACGGCCGTCGCGCACTCGTCCGAGTCGAGCGTGATATCGCCGGAGTCGTCGACGAGCTGGCAGTTGTTGCCCAGTGCCAGCGCCTCGAAGGTCTGCTGGGTGAAGTTGCCGGTCGGGTCGGTCGCCAGGGTGATGCCGAACTGGTCGCCGGTAGTGAGCGTCTCGGCGGCGGTCAGCAGCGTCTCGTACGTGGTGGGCGCTTCGAGGCCGGCGGCCTCGAAGAGGTCAGTGCGGTAGACGAGGATCTGCGCCCACGCGTCGGACGGCACGGAGAGCTGGCGGTCGCCGTCGCTGGTGAGCTCGAGCGCGCCCGAGGCGAAGGTGTCCGAGCCCAGGTCGTCGATGATCTCGCCGGAGAGGTCCGCGTTCACGTAGCCCTCCGAGTCGAAGGTGCGCACCAGGCCCAGCGAGACCGAGCCGATCACGTCGGGGAGCTCGTTGGCCAGCGCGGCGCTCGCGATGAGCTGCGCGATCTGGTCCTCCTCCACGGGGACCAGCTCGACGTCGATGCCGGTCTCGGCGGTGAAGCCGTCCAGGATTCCCTGCTGGACCTCCAGGCGGTCGGGCTGGACCTCGAGCGTCCACATCAGCAGCCCGTCGGACGCGTCGTTGACCTCGCCTCCGGACCCGCAGGCCGACAGTGCCAGGACTCCCGCGGTGGCGGCGGCCATCGGCACGAGCATTCGTCGTGTCTTCGTTGACATCTTCTCCTCATTCCTCTTCGTTGAGCCTCGAGCCTGAGCTCGGTAGGTTCTGTATAACAGTTATGCAGAAGGTGTGCAATGTGTGTTACAAAGTAGTGACCTTCGCAGGGGCCGGCGCCGCGCCGGCCGCACGACGACCGAGGAGACGACGATGTCCGCAGCGCCGCAGGAGACCTCCGAGCGGGTTCTCGAGCACATGGGAGTGCTCTACGACGAGGAGACGGCGCGGGTCACGACCGAGCGGCTGATACGCCTCGCGGAGGACTACCGCTCACGTCTCGCGCAGCGCGACGTGGCCCCGGCATCGGCCGCGACGGCGTACCTCATCACGTACCCCGGCGCGTTCACCCGCGACGGCGAGGCGCCCCTGCAGACCCTCGCCAGCGTGCTCGAGCGCGTGGGCGACGCGATCTCGGATGTGCACCTGCTGCCCATGTACCCGTGGACGTCGGACGACGGGTTTGCGGTCGTCGACTTCCGCCAGATCGATCCCGCAGTGGGCACCTGGGACGACGTCGCGACGGTGGGACGCGGCCACGCGCTCATGTTCGACTTCGTCGCCAACCACGTCTCGAGCGCGTCGCCGTGGTTCACCGGGTGGCTCGCCGACGATCCTCGCTACACCGACTACTTCGTCGAGCCCGGCCCCGACTTCGACGTCTCCCAGGTGGTGCGTCCTCGCACCAGCCCCCTGCTTCACCAGTACGAGCGCCCCAGCGGCGGCACCGCGACGGCGTGGACCACGTTCGGCCCCGACCAGGTCGACGTCAACGTGGCGAACCCCGAGGTGCTGCTCGACCTGACCGACGTGCTGCTCGGCTACCTCGCGGCGGGAGCCGATACCGTGCGCCTCGATGCCATCGGCTTCCTGTGGAAGGAGTCGGGCACCACCTGTCTCCACCTGCCCGGCACCCACGCCGTGATCAAGATGTGGCGCGCGCTCATCGACGACCTGATCCCCGCAGCGCGGCTGCTGACGGAGACGAACGTGCCGCACCGGGACAACATCTCGTACTTCGGCGACGGCTCGGACGAGGCCCACATGGTCTACCAGTTCGCGCTCCCGCCGCTGGTGCTGCACTCGTTCGTCGCAGGGGACTCCGGCCGCCTCACGGCGTGGGCGCGCGCGCTCGAGCCGTGCGCGCCGGGGTCGACGTGGTTCAACTTCCTCGCCAGCCACGACGGCATCGGCATGCGTCCCGCGAAGGGCCTCCTCGAGCCGGATGAGGTGGAAGCGCTGGTCGACAGGGTGCAGGCGCACGGAGGGCGGGTGTCCTACGCGGCCGAGCCCGGCGGCGGCCGGACCGTCTACGAGCTCAACTCCTCGTACCTCGACGCCCTCACCGACCCCGCCCGCAGCGGCGACGCCGCCCATGCTGCGCGCCGGGCGCTCGCGGCCCACGCCATCCTGCTCGCGCTCGCCGGCGTGCCCGCGATCTACTACCACTCGCTGTTCGGCTCCCGCCACGACGTCGCGGCCGCCGAGGCCAGCGGGATCCCGCGCCGCATCAACCGCGCACGGCTCGATGCCGATGCGCTCACGGCGGAGCTCGAGGCCGATGCCCGCAGGAGCGCGGTCTACGAGGGACTCACCGCACTGCTGCGGCGTCGGCGCGATCTGCCTGCCTTCGAGCCCGCTGCCGCGCAGCAGGTGCTCGACCTCGGCCCCGAGGTGTTCGCCGTGCGGCGCGGCGAGGGCGCTGACGCCGTCACGGTCATCGTCAACGTCTCCGGCGGTCAGGTCAGCCTTCCGGAGGTGTCGGGCACTGACCTGCTCACCGCCACCCGGCACGATGGCGTGCTCCTGGGGGAGGATGAGTTTATGTGGATGGTGGAGGCGTGACCAGCCCGCTTCAGGTCGTGGCCGCGCTCGACTCCTTCAAGGGGTCCGTGACGTCCGTGCAGGCCAACGAGGCGGCCAGACGCGGCGTCCTGCGCGCGGCGCCCGACGCCCGTGTCGCTGTCGTCCCCGTGGCCGATGGCGGGGAGGGCACGCTCGAGGCGCTCGCCTCCGTGGGGGACGCGGGCAGCGTCGAGACGTTCGACCTCCACGGGCGCCCGATCGTCGCGCCGCACGTCGTGCTGGCCGATGGCGCCGCGGTCGTCGAGTCCGCCTCCGCCCTGGGACTCGACCTGCTGACCAGCCGGGATCCCGCAGGCGCCTCGCGTGCCCACTCCGCTGGGCTCGGGCGGCAGATCGCCGCGATTGCGCGATCCGGGGCGCCCAGGGTGCTGGTCGGCCTGGGCGGCACCGGGTGCTCGGACGGCGGGACAGGCCTGATGCTCGCGCTGGGAGCACGGATGTGGGACGCGGCGGGCGCCGAGATCACGCTCGACTCCCCGCATCCCCTGCTCGCCCGTCCGGTGAGAGTCGAGCTCCCGGTCACGCCCTGCGAGCTCGTGGCGCTGGCGGACGTCGACTCGCCGCTGCTGGGGCCGACCGGAGCGGCCCGCATGTTCGGGCCCCAGAAGGGCGCCGATGCGGCGCTCGTCGCGAGGCTCGAGACGGCCATGGAGGGCTGGGCCACGGCGCTCGCGGAGGCGGGCGCCGATGTGGCGGGTGTCCCCGGCTCGGGCGCCGCAGGCGGCCTGGGAGCAGCGGTGCTGGCGCTCGGCGGCGCTATCGAGCCGGGGCTGGCGCGTCTGCTGGACGAGTCGGGGGCCTCCCAGGCGTTCCAGGGCGCCGACCTCGTGCTCACCGGAGAGGGAAGCATCGACCGCCAGACCGCGCGGGGCAAGGTGCCCGACGCCATCGCGAGGCTCGCGAAGGACGGGAGCCCCGGCGTGGTGGTGGTCGGTCTCGGCGGTCGCGTGGAGGAGGTCGACTCGGCGCTCGACGCCGCGGTGCCGATCCACGCGGGGCCGGTGGACCTCGCCACCGCGATGCGACCGGAGGTCGCGCTCGCGGCGATCGAGGACACCGCCGCGCGCGTCACGTCACTGGTGATCGCGGCGCGGCGCTAGCGACTACTCCGCCGACTGCTGGGGCGCGGACTGCTGTCCGCCGCCCGCACCGCCGGAGCGACGGCGGCGACGACGGTTACGTCCGCCCGAGCGCGAGCCGCCCTCGGAGCCGGAGCCGGATCCGGCATCGGCCTTCTGACCGCCCTGCGAGTCCGAGCGGCGCTCGCCGCCCTCGCTGCGCTGGCCGTCGCCGTTGCCGCCGCGGCCACGGCCGCGTCCGCCTCGGGAGCGCCCGCCCTGGCCGCCGGAGCGGCCTCCGCGCTCGCCACGGCCGCCGTCGCGGCCGCCCTGGCCCTTGCCCTTGCCGCCGGTCTCGCCGAGGTCCTCGAGCTCCTCGGCCTCCAGGCCCGCAAGCGTGCGCTTGTCGCGCGGCAGGCGGCCTTTGGTGCCCTCGGGGATGTCGAGGTCGGTGAAGAGGTGGGGCGACGACGAGTAGGTCTCGACGGGCTCCGCGAAGTCCTGGCCCAGCGTCTTGTTGATGACGGTCCAGCGAGGGACGTCGTCCCAGTCGACGAACGTCACGGCCGTGCCCTTGCGGCCCGCGCGGCCCGTACGGCCGATGCGGTGGAGGTACGTCTTCTCGTCCTCGGGGCACTGGTAGTTGATGACGTGGGTGACGTCGTCGACGTCGATGCCGCGAGCGGCGACGTCGGTGGCGACGAGGACGTCGATCTTGCCCGCGCGGAAGGCGCGCAGCGCCTGCTCGCGGGCGCCCTGGCCCAGGTCGCCGTGGATCGCGCCGGCCGCGAAGCCGCGCGTCATGAGGTCGTCCGACACCTTCGCGGCGGTGCGCTTGGTGCGGGCGAAGACGATGGTCTTGCCGCGGCCGTTCGCCTGGAGGATGCGCGCCAGCACCTCGATCTTGTCGAGCGCGTGGGCGCGGTAGACGTGCTGCGAGATCGCCTTGACCGCGACGCCGTCGTCGTCGGGGTCGTTCGCGCGGATGTGCGTGGGCTGGATCATGTAGCGGCGCGCGAGCTGCACGACGGGGCCGGGCATCGTCGCGGAGAAGAGCATGGTGTGGCGCGAGGCAGGCGTGCCCGCGAGCAGCTTCTCGACGTCGGGCAGGAAGCCAAGGTCGAGCATCTCGTCGGCCTCGTCCAGCACCACGGTGCGCACGTAGCGCAGGTCCAGGTGGCCCTGGTTCATCAGGTCGATCATGCGGCCCGGCGTGCCGACGACGACGTCGACGCCCTTGGCGAGCGCCTCGATCTGGGGCTCGTAGGCGCGGCCGCCGTAGACCTGGAGGATGCGGGTGGAGCGCTTCTTCGAGGCCGCCTCGAAGTCTCCTGCGACCTGCACGGCGAGCTCGCGAGTCGGGGCGACGACGAGCGCCTGCGGCTTGCCGGGCGCCTCGAGGTCCTCGTAGCCGTCCTCACCGGGGCTCTTCACGTGGGTGAGCAGCGGCACGCCGAAGCCCAGCGTCTTGCCGGTTCCGGTCTTGGCCTGGCCGATGATGTCGTGGCCCGACAGCGCGACCGGCAGGGTCATCTCCTGGATCGGGAAGGGCGTGAGGATGCCCTTGTCCGCGAGAGCCGCGGCGATGAGCGGATTGATGGGGAAGTCTGCGAACGTGCGCGCAGGCGCGGTCTCGGTCATGTGTTCCTTGAGATTCGTGGGCGCGCCGTGCGCGCCAATGGCTGGGCAGCCGATCGTGAATCATCCAAGGGAGCTCAGCGCACGGGCACATGAGCGGCAAACAAGACGACCGGTCAACCTCGGGTCGCCACCATTCTATCGCCGAATGCGGCGACGGCTCCTCGCGCCGCTCCGTACGCGGCGCATCGGCCCTGGTGTTCGGGGCCGCCCTAGGCGGCGCCGACGGCGTCGAAGCCCACGCGGCGCTTGGTCTCCTCGCCGATCTCGACGTAGGCGAGCGACGCGGAGGGGACGACGATGCGGCGGCCCTTGCCGTCGGCCAGCTCGAACGTCGAGCCGGACATCGCGTCGCGCACCGCCTTGGTGACCTCGTCGGCGCTGACGTCGGTCTCGAGCACGAGCTCGCGCGCGACGTTCTGAATACCGATGCGGACGTCCATGGCAGCCTCCTGTGGCGGTAAGGGATGCGTCTTCTGTCCCGATACTAGGTTCGCGGCGGCCCGCGCCGCGGCCGTGTTCGCGGCCAGGGGAATCGCGGGCGTGACCGTGTCGGTCCCAGGTGGTTGAGTTAGGGCCATGCCGCTGACGCTCGTCCCCCGCACGCCCCCTCAGGGGCTGCCGGAGCCCGACGAGTCGCAGGCGGCGGCGCTCGACGCGATCGCGTCGCTGCCAGCGGTCGCAGTCCTCGGCGGTCCCGGATCCGGCACCACCACCGTCGCGCTGCACGCCGTGGTGCGCGCCGTCCAGCAGGACGGCCTCCCCCCCGAGCGGGTGCTCGTCATCGCTCCCACGCGCCTGGCGGCGGCTCGGCTGCGCCAGGACCTCGCCGCCGCGCTGGATGCGCCCACCGGCGCACCGCTGGTGCGCACCGCGCACTCGGCGGCGATGGCCGTCCTGGCGAGCCGTGCCCATGCCAGGGGCCTGCCCGCTCCCACGCTCATCACGGGAGCCGAGCAGGACCAGATCCTGCGCGATCTGCTGGCCTCGCACGCGGCCCAGGGCACCGGGCCCGACTGGAGCGGCGTCGTCCCCGTCGAGTCGACGCTGCTGCCCGCGTTCCGCGCCGAGCTTCGGGACCTCCTGATGCGCGCGGCTGAGGCGGGCACCGGGCCCGACGGCCTCGCGAGCCTCGGCGCCGAGTGCGGGCGCCCCGAGTGGGTCGCCGCGGCCGAGGTGTACCGCGAGTACAGGGCCGTCGTCGCCGCGCAGTCCGCGCCGGTCGAGGTGGGAGACCGCCTGGACCCGGCCGAGACGGTGCGCGCCGCGGCGGCGGCGCTGGAGTCGTGGGATGAGCGCCTCGACGGGCCACGGCCCACGTGGGGCCTCGTGATCGTCGACGACTACCAGGACGCGACCTCGGCGACCACGGCTCTGCTGCGGGCGCTGATGGCCGATTCAGGCGCCGTCGTCGTCACGGGATCGGCCGATCAGGCGGTCCAGGGATACCGCGGCGGGCTCCCCTCGTCCCTGGCGGACGCCATGCGCCCGGTCGCCCAGGGAGGGCTCGGAGCCGCCCGCGTCGAGCTCGTGGGCTCGCATCGGCAGTCGGGAGCCCTCGCGGAGGTGTCGAACAGGATCGCCGAGCGCATCGGCGTCTCCCGCGACGGCTCGGCGCGCGCCTCGCTCAGGGGTGCCGCGAGTGAGCGCTGCGACGAGCCCGCCGTCAGCGCGCTGCTCGCCCCGCACCCGCACGGCCAGGCGAGGGCGATCGCCCGCGAGCTGCGCCGCTCGCGTCACGGCTTCGGCACGCCCGCGGTCTCGTGGGGCGACATGGTCGTCGTCGGCCGGTCGCGGGCGCTCCTGTCGGGCATCCGCGCAGCGCTCGTGGCCGCCGACATCCCCTGCGAGAGCCTCGGCGACGCCGTGGCCCTGCACGAGCAGGCGGCCGTCGCGCCACTGCTCGGAATCGCGTCCCTGGCCGGTGCGGACGCCGACGAGACCTGGGAGCCCGAGCGCGTGCTGGCGCTCCTGTCCTCGCGGGTGGTGGGCGGCGATCCGAT
>JAUIBG010000167.1 GCA_030428165.1 Actinomycetes bacterium | reverse complement strand
GTGAGCTCGTCGCGCACGCGCTCCGCCGAGACGATCTCGATCCGCTCGGCCATCCGCGCCGCCGCGGCGAACGTGCTGGGCTCCACCTCGAAGCCCAGCTGGCCGGCGAAGCGGGCCAGCCGCATCATGCGCAGCGGGTCGTCGCCGAACGACACCTCCGGCTCGACGGGCGTGCGCAACAGCCCGCCCGCCAGGTCCTCGAGGCCGCCGAACGGATCGACGAACTCACGCGCCGGGAGCCTCACGGCCATCGCGTTGACGGTGAAGTCGCGCCGCGCCAGGTCGCCCTCGAGGCTGTCGCCGAAGTGCACGGTGGGCTTGCGCGTCTCGCCGTCGTACTCGTCCGCGCGGTAGGTGGTGATCTCCACGACGAGGTCGCCGCGGCGCCCGCCGATCGTGCCGAACTGCCTGCCCATGTCCCATGTCGAGCGCGTCCAGCCCTTGAGGATCCTCTCGATGTCGTCAGGGCGCGCCGAGGTGGCGAAGTCGAAGTCCGCGCTGGAGCGGCCCAGGAACGCGTCGCGCACGGGCCCGCCGACGAGGGCGAGCTCGTGCCCGGCCTCGTCGAACCGCGTGGCGAGATCGTGCACGTCAGCGGGGAGCGCCGCCCACAGTGCGCCGGCGCGGGTGCGCAGCACGTCGAGCGTCGGGGCGTGGGAACTCATGGTCACAAGCATCCCAGATGACACAGGGTTGACATCTGGCCACCGTTAGCATTGGCGCATGTCTGCGTCCCGTCCCCGGCCTTCGGCCCCGAGGGTGGTGCGCACGCGCACAGTGCGCAGGCACGGCGAGTCGGGACGCGGCAGCGAGCTCCCCGTCAGCATCGAGACCTCGGCAGGCGGGGTCGCGGTGTCGATCATGGACGGCGTCGCGTACGCCGCGTGCATCGGGCGCCGCAGCCGTTCGGGACGCCTCGAGTGGTGCCTGCCCAAGGGCCACATCGAGGTGGGTGAGACCCCCGAGCAGACCGCGGTGCGCGAGGTCGCGGAGGAGACGGGAATCGTCTCGGAGGTGATCCGGCCGCTGGGCGTCATCGACTACTGGTTCACCGGCGACGACCGTCGCGTGCACAAAACAGTGCACCACTACCTGCTCGAGGCGAGCGGCGGCACCCTCACCGTCGAGAACGACCCTGACCAGGAGGCTGAGAAGGCCGAGTGGATCGCGGTGACCGACCTGGCACGCCGCCTCGCCTACCCGAACGAACGGAAGATCGCGCGGGCCGCCGCCGCGTTGCTGGATCCCACGACGTGAAGTCGCTGATCGCCGTCGCGTTCGCGATCCTCGCCGCCGGGCCACTGCCGATGCCGGTGGCGGAGACCGCGATCGTCGACCTCGCGCAGACGGTCTCGCCGTCCGTCACGCCGTCGACGCAGTTCACCTCCGCGCTGCGCGTGCGCGCGACCGGGAGCGACGACCTCGCCGTCGTCGTGACCGCTCAGATCACGGATGAGGCGTTCACCGAGATCGCGCAGATCGACGCGTTCCTGGCCTCGGAGGAAGACCCGTCGACGCACGCCGCGGCCGTGCTCGCCACGGACCCGGTCAGCATCGACGCCGGTGCGACGACGACGATCCCCGTGGCGATCGCAGGCACGGCGATGGGCCTCGACGCCGAGGAGGCCGGTCCTCACGGCGTGCTCCTCACGGTCGAGACCGAGGACGGAACCCCGCTCGACACCGTGCGGACGGTGACCACCTGGACGGGTGGGGCGCTCGGACCGCTCGCGCTGACGAGCCTCGTCGACGCTCCGTCCTCACTCGAGGGGGACGGCACCACCGACGGGCTGGGCGCCGTCACCTCCACCACCGTCGTGCTCGACGGCGTCGCAACCCCCGCATCGGTCGGGGACACGCTCATCGAGGCGGGCTACGACGCGATGCTCGCCGGACCGGCGGTGGACGCCACCAGCCTCGCCCACGCGGGGGACACGAACTTCGGCGGGCTCGCGTACACGACGACGTACCTCACCTCGCCGTCGTCGTGGACGCTGAACGGCATCCTCGTCGAGGCTCCCGTCGCCGACGCGTCGACGCTGTCGTGGATGTCTGGGGCCACGAGCTCGCAGATCGTCGCCGACATCGGCACGGGCGACTCCCTCGTGGCAGTCGAGAACGCCGGAACCGTCGTGATCGACCCCGACGAGGAGGCCGTGGAGGCGCTCGCCGCCATCGCGCCGGGAGCCGATGCCGGTGCACGTGCCGCGGCCATCCTGGGCCTTCGTGCCGCCCAGGGTGCGAGCGCAGTCGTCCTCCCGTACGGGGACGGCATCGACTCCGGCGTCGAGGGCCTGATGGCCGCGCTCGGACAGGTCGGCTGGATCGTCCCGTCGACGCTCGCCGAGGTCATGGCGCTCGAGCCCACCACGACGGTCACCCTCGACGACGTGCTCGACGCCGAGAACGACATGCCTGCCGGGACGATCGACGAGCTCGCCTCGCGCCTGCCGCGACTGAGCGCCCTCGCGATCGCCGCGACCGACCCCGCCGCCGCAGGGGCCGAGTGGACGGCGCCGCTGCTGCTGCCGCTGGCCTCCGAGCTGCGCGGCAACCCCGCTCTCATCGACGCAGCGGTGGAGACCGCGCTGACCGCGGCAGACGCCACTGCAGACGGCCTCACCATCGCCGAGGGCTCCGATCTGACCCTCATCGCGAGCTCAGGCAACGTCCCCGTCAGCATCTCGTCGACGCTCGACCACGACGTCACCGTGACGGTGATGCTGGCGAGCACGTCGCCCCGGCTGGTCGTCGAGAACGCCCCGGAGGTCACGATCCCCGCGAACTCGACCGCGCAGGCGATCGTGCCGGTCGAGGCGATCTCGAACGGACGCGTGCCCGTGTCCATCACGCTGACGAACCTCGAGGGGACGGTCGTCGCCACGCCGGTCTCGGGAGTGATCGACATCCACGCGGAGTGGGGCAACGCCGCCACCGGGCTGCTCGCGGCACTGCTCGTCGCGCTGCTCGCCTTCGGGATCTTCAGGACCGTGCGCCGCGGCCCTCGCAGCACCCGAACCGGCCACGAGGCGACCGGAGCCAAGGCCGGGGCCGACGAGAAGGCCGCCGAGACCGATGACTGAGTCCGGGCGCACGCACGCCAGGAACAGCGCCGCGATGGCGGTCGGCACGACCGCATCCCGTGTGCTCGGCTTCGTCCGCGGCGCACTCATGGTCTACGTCGTCGGCGACGCCCTCGTCGGCAACGCCTTCGACGTCGCCAACCGCCTTCCGAACACGCTGCTGACGTTCATCGCTGCCGGCATCGGCGCGGGCGTGCTCATCCCACGCTTCGTCGCGTCGTTCGAGCGCAAGGGCGGCGAGGCCTACGTCAACCGCATCGTGACGCTCCTGCTGGGCGGAACGCTCATCATCACGGTCGTCGCGACGCTGCTGGCGCCGCTATGGGTGTGGCTCTTCACGCTCGTTGGCGAGCAGAACGCCGCGCAGACCGCGCTGGCCGTGGCCTTCGCGTACTGGTGCATCCCCCAGCTGTTCTTCTACTTCGCGTACATGGTGTTCGGCCAGGTGCTCAACGCGCGCGGCGAGTTCGCGTCGTACATGTGGGCGCCGGTGGTCAACAACATCATCTCGATCGTGGGCTTCGGCGCCTACATCGCGGTATTCGGCGGACTCGTCGAGGATCCCGCCGAGTGGACGCCCCAGATGATCGCGTGGGTCGCTGGAACGGCGACGCTCGGCGTCATCGGCCAGGCCCTGACCCTCGTGATCCCACTGAGGCGCACCGGCTACCGCTGGAAGTGGCAGGTGTCGGGACCCAAGGGCGAGCTCTCGAGCCTGGGCGCCCTGCTGACCTGGGTGGTCGGCGCCGTCGCGCTCGAGCAGATCCCGGTGCTCCTCACCACGGGCGTGCTGTTCAGCGTCACCGAGACGGGCCTCGTCGGCAACTCCGGCTACACCTATGCCCTCACCCTGGCGCTGCTGCCGCACTCGATCCTCACGATGTCCATCGCGACGGCCACCTACCCCGCGCTGTCGCGGGCGATCCACGCGAGGGACTCGGCCGAGGTGGGCCACCAGACGGAACGAGCGCTCAACAGCATCGGCATCCTCTCGATCCCCGCGGCGGCTGCGGTGGTGGTGACCGCGCCGTTCGCGCTCCAGATCGCGTATCCCTCGCTTCCGCCGGAGAACATCGCCGCGCTGGCCCCCGTCCTGCAGGTGCTGGCGATCGGCATCGTCCCGCTGGGCACCACGTTGATCTTCCGCCGCGCGCAGATCGCGTACGACGACGGCCGCGGCGTCTTCTTCCAGCACATCCCCGTGGTGCTGCTGTGGTCGGGCGTCGTGCTCCTCTCGGTCCTGCTCCCGAAGCCGTGGTGGGCGCTGGGAGCGGCGGTTGGGCAGACACTCAACTACGTGCTCTCGACGTGGATCCGCTCGCGCGGCGTCAGCAGGCTCGCCGGCGGCCTCAGCTGGGCCCGCACCGTGCGCGTGCACCTCGTCACCATCGCCGCGGCCGCGATCGCCGGCGCGGCGGCCTACGGCAGCGTGCTGCTCACGCAGGGCTGGGTCACCGGCACCGGCTGGCAGCAGATTCTGCCGGCCGCAGGGGTGGCGATCGTCGCCGGCGTGGTGCTGGTTGCGGTGTATGCGGCATTGATGACGTGGTGGCGCATCCCTGAGTGGACCTCGATCGTTCAACTTCTGACGGCCAGGCTCCGACGCGCATAGGATAGGCGGGCCTGGGGGAGCGACGGCGAGGAGAGTACGTGAGCGGTGAGGTCCTGCTTGCGCAGCGCTTTCGCCTCGTGTCGCGGCTCGAGTCCGAGGGCGCTGACGTCGAGCGATGGTCGGCGACGGACACCCGTCGCCACGTCCCCGTCGAGCTCTGGATCGCATCGGGCGACTCTCTCGCACGCGTGCGCGGAGTCGCCGAGCGCCTGCGCCGGCTGAGCGACCGCCGCTTCCCGCGCGTCGCGGCGACCGGGCGCTCGAACCTGGACGGCCGTAGCGTCGCCTACGTCGCTCTCACCCGCGACAGGTCCATCAGCCTCACCCGTGCCCTCGAGGA
>JAUIBG010000010.1 GCA_030428165.1 Actinomycetes bacterium | reverse complement strand
CCGAGACCCTGACCGCAGACGAGGCGACTGACCTGCTCGTCCAGTGGGGCGAGGCGATCCTCACCAACGCCCTCGGCACCATCATCGGGCTGCTCCTGCTCCTGCTGGCCTGGATCATCGGCCGCTGGATCATCAAGCGAGTCCGAAGGACAATCGCGAGCGGCCGCGTCAGCGTCGAGAAGCTCGTCGCCGTGGACGCCGATCCCGCCGAGCTCGCACTGGCAGCCAAGCGCCGCGAGCAGCGAGCCCAGACCATCTCACTGGTGCTCAATTCAGCGCTCGCGGTGATCGTGATCGTGACCGCGGTCGTGATGATCCTCGGCGCCTTCGGGGTGCCGGTAGGGCCGCTGCTGGCATCCGCCGGAATCGTCGGTGTCGCGCTGGGCTTTGGCGCGCAGTCGCTGGTGAAGGACATCCTGTCGGGCACCTTCATGCTCATCGAGGACCAGTACGGCGTGGGCGATGTCGTCGACCTGGGTCCCGCCTCCGGAACGGTCGAGGACTTCGGCCTGCGCGCCACCCGCATCCGCAGCCTCGACGGCACGGTGTGGCATGTCCCCAACGGCGAGATCACTCGCGTGGGCAACATGACGCGCATCTGGTCGCGCGCGCTGGTCGAGGTGCGCTTCGCGTACGACGTCGACGCCGAGGAGGCACGCCAGGCGATGCTTGACGCCGTCACCGAGGCTGCCGCCGAGAGCGAGGAGATCGCCGAGGCAGTGCTGGACACCCCGGAGGTGGCGGGCATCGAGTCGCTCGAGTACAACGCCATCATGCTGCGTCTGCTGGTGAAGACCACCCCGTCGATGCAGTGGACCGTGATGCGCGCCGTGCGCGCCAACATGCGCAGACTCTTCGACGAACGAGGCATCAGGCTCGCCGTGCCCGGCGAGTCGCTCGTCGTGGACGCCGCGGAGCCCAGGCACACCAAGGGCTCGGGCCGCCTCAAGGCGCGGGAGCCCCGCAGCGAGCCCGACCAGCCGGGCGACGACGAGTGAGCGCCGCAGACCGGACCGGACCGGCCGAGCTCTCGTTCTACGAGGTCATCGGCGGCCACGACACGATCGCCGGCATCGTCCGCCGCTTCTACGAGGGCGTCCGGACCGACGAGGTGCTCGCTCCGATGTACGACGGCGACTTCGACGGCGCCGAGGACCGGCTGCGGATGTTCCTCGAGCAGTACTGGGGCGGGCCGACGACCTACTCCGAGCAGCGCGGCCACCCGCGCCTGCGCATGCGCCACGCGCCGTTCCACGTCAACCCCGACGCTCGCGACCGCTGGATGCTGCACATGACCGCGGCCCTCAAGGGCGCGCACCTGCCGCCGCTGCACGAGGCCACCTTCATGGACTACCTCCAGCGCGCCGCGCACAGCATGATCAACACCTTCGAGCCCACCCCTGGCACGTCGACGGGAGAGCAGGCATGACCGAGGACACCTGGGCGGCCGAGGCGGTCGCCTCCGGACTGAGCGCGCTCGACCTCACTCGCCACGACGAGACGCACTTCACCGGCATCTCGCTGCCCATGCCAGGCGGACGGGTGTTCGGCGGCCAGGTGCTCGCCCAGGCCCTGGTGGCCGCGGGCACCACCGTCGACGACGACAGGGCGATGCACTCGATGCACGGCTACTTCCTGCGCCCCGGAGACGTGAACCAGGACATCGACTTCGAGGTCGAGATCCTGCGCGACGGCAAGTCCTTCTCCGCGCGCCGCACCCACGCGCTGCAGAACGGCAAGCCCATCCTGTCGATGGTCGCCTCGTTCCAGCTGGACCAGGAGGGGCCCGAGCACCAGGTGACGATGCCCGACGTGCCAGGCCCCGACGAGCTGCCCTCCGGCGTCGAGCTCATGTCGCCGTACCAGGGCCACCCCGCGATCGACTTCTGGCTCACCTACGCCCCGTTCGACACGCGGCACGTCGAGGGCTCGATCTTCCTCAGCCCCGACGGCGAGCGCCGTCCGCACCAGGCGGCGTGGATGCGCATCAGGAAGCCCATCGACGTGCCCGACCTCCACCACCGAGCGCTGCTCGCGTTCGGGTCGGACCAGGTCATCCTCGAGCCGCTGATGCGCGCCAACGGGGTGTCGTGGGCCACGGTGGGACTGAGCTTCGCGAGCCTCGACCACGCGATGTGGTGGCACCGCCCCGCCAGGGCCGATGAGTGGCTCCTGTTCGTGCAGGACGCACCTTCGGCACAGGGCGCGAGGGGTCTCACGGGCGCCTGGGTGTTCGCCCAGGACGGCCGCCTGGTGGCCTCCGTCGCCCAGGAGGGCATGGTCAGGCTTCCCGCCTGAGCCGGTGCCGGCACGTGCCGAGTTCACTCGCACGCACGCGTGGGCGCGCGCCCCGAGGGTGTAACGATCCGGTCACGATCCGGGTAAACCCTCGATCAAATTTGTCCCTGTGATGGTCGGTTGTTACCGTGAAAAGGCCGTCTCGTGGCGCCGCAGATGCCCGCGACGATGGCTGGTGGACTCTTCCACCTAGCCGCGACTGTCACCGGAGAGCCTGGTAGATAGACGTATGGCCGGATGCGTCGCCGTGCTGAGCACGGCGGAGGCTGCCGGGGCGAGACCAGATCGCCCTGTGCCCCGCACCTGGCCCGGAAAACGAACCGCAACCCGGGTGCGCCCGTATTTTGGCGTGCCCAGCTGAGGACACACGTGACCGACATCGCGATGAGGGCCGAGGGACTGTTCAAGGTCTTCGGCCGCGGCGGCTCCCAGGCCGTCGAGCAGCTCCGCAAGGGCACCGCACGCACCGATCTGGCCGACGGCATCACCGCCGCGGTGATCGACGCCTCCTTCGAGGTCAAGAAGGGCGAGATCTTCGTCGTCATGGGCCTGTCCGGCTCCGGCAAGTCGACGCTGATCCGCATGCTCAACGGCCTGCACCCCGCCACCGCGGGCAGCGTCACCATCGGCGACGATTCGATCACCGACGTGAGCGCCTCGAAGCTCCGCGACATCCGCCGCCACCGCATCTCGATGGTCTTCCAGCACTTCGCCCTGCTCCCCCACCGCACCGTGATCGACAACGTCGCCTACGGCCTGGAGATCCAGGGCATGGGCAAGGATGAGCGCATCGCGAGGGCCCGCAAGGTCACGGAGATCGTCGGCCTGGCCGGCTGGGAGGAGAAGCACCCCTCGGAGCTCTCCGGCGGCATGCAGCAGCGCGTGGGCCTCGCCCGCGCCCTCGCGGCCGACACTGACGTGCTGCTCATGGACGAGGCGTTCTCCGCGCTCGACCCGCTGATCCGCCGCGAGATGCAGGACCAGCTCCTCGAGCTCCAGGAGACGCTCGGCAAGACCATCGTCTTCATCACGCACGACCTCAACGAGGCCATGTACATCGGCGACAGGATCGCCGTCATGCGCGACGGCCGGATCGTGCAGATCGGCGCCCCCGAGGACATCCTCACGAACCCCGCCAACGACTACGTCGAGCAGTTCGTCCAGGACGTCGACCGCACCAAGGTGCTCACGGCCGAGTCGGTGATGCGCAAGCCCCGCGCCGTCATCCACGAGAACGACGGACCCACGGGCGCCCTCAGCATGATGCGCGACGAGCAGCTCTCCGCCGCCTACGTCATCAAGCGCGACCGCACCATCGTGGGCTGGGTCCGCGACCGCGACGTGCTGGACCTCGTCCGCAAGGGCGAGAAGTCGATCCGCTCCGCGATCCAGGCCGACCACGGCGCCGTCGACAAGGACACGTCGCTCGCCGACCTGTTGATCCCGTCGCTGGAGGCCGCGCTCCCACTGGCCGTCAAGGACGACCGCGACCGCCTCGTGGGCGTGATCCCGCGCGTCACCCTGCTGGCCACCCTCGGAGGCGAGCCCGAGGCCGCCGCCCAGGCGACCCACCGCCCTGACCCGCTTCCCACGGAGGTCGTCGACAGAGCGCTCGACAACGCCGGGAAGGAGAACGCCTGATGGAAATCCGCATGCCTCTCGGCGACTGGATCGCCGCCTTCTTCGACTGGGTCGAGGAGACCATGTCGGGCTTCTTCGAGGCCCTCCGCCAGCTCTTCATCTGGATGTTCGACGCCGTCGACTGGATCTTCGCCACCCCGCCGTGGTGGGCAGTGATCGTCGCCGTCGTGATCTTCGCGCTGCTGGCGCGCGGCTGGCGCTTCGCCGTCAGCACCGCACTGGGCCTGCTCTTCATCGTGAGCGTGGACCAATGGGAGAACGCGGTCGACTCGCTCGCGCTCGTGATCGTCGCCGCATTCCTCGCCGTGGTCATCTCGATCCCGCTGGGCATCTGGGCCGCACGCAACTCGACGGTGTCCAAGATCCTCAAGCCGATCATGGACTTCCTGCAGACGCTGCCCGCGTTCGTGTACCTCGTGCCCGCGCTGGCGCTGTTCCGCATCGGCGTGGCCCCCGGCATCATCGCGACGCTGATCTTCGCGATGGCTCCCGGCGTGCGCCTCACCGAGCTTGGCATCCGCAGCGTCGACAAGGAGGTCGTCGAGGCCGGCGAGGCGTTCGGCGCCACCCCGGGCCGCATCCTCCGCCAGATCCAGATCCCGCTCGCCATGCCCTCGATCATGGCCGGCATCAACCAGATCATCATGCTGTCCCTGTCGATGGTCGTCATCGCCGGCCTCGTCGGCGCCGGCGGTCTGGGCGGCGACGTCGCCCAGGCGATCTCGGCGCTCAACGTCGGGCTCGGCTTCGAGGCCGGCCTGTCGGTGGTCGTGCTCGCGATCATCCTCGACCGCTTCACCGCTTCCTTCGGACAGGGCATGGGCCTCTACGCCAGCTTCGCCAGCGCCAGGAAGGCGCGGCGCGAGGCGGCCGAGCAGGCCAAGTTCGACGCCGAGGCGGCCGCACAGACCGAGGCGGACCAGCTGATCGCGGCGGGGGCCCGTCGCGCGCCGCGCTAGTCCACTGACAACTCAAGACCTCGCGACCCTCGTGGTCGCGTGCACGCGGTCAGCACAGAGGGCCGACGTGCTCAAGGCGCGGGGAGACACCCCGGGCCCGGAAAGGAAAACAATGTTCAAGCGTTCTGCCGCCGCCATCGCGGTGACAGCTGTCGCCGGCCTCACCCTGGCCGCCTGCTCCGCCGACGCCGAGGCCGAGGAGAGCACCGCTCCCGAGACCTCCGACGAGGCCATGGCCGGTGGCGACCTGACTTTCGCCGTGTTCAACGGCTGGGACGAGTCGCTCGCCACCTCGCTCCTGTGGGAGGCCGTTCTCGAGGAGAAGGGCTACAACGTCGAGCTCGAGTACGCCGACCCCGCCGTCGTCTTCCAGGGCGTCGCTGACGGTGACTACGACGTCGTCACCGACGTCTGGCTGCCGCTCACCCACGCCGCCTACATCGAGGACTTCGGCGCCGACATGGTCGAGCTGGGTGCCTGGTTCGACTCGGCCGCGCTCACCATCGCCGTGAACGCGGACGCCCCCGTCGACTCGCTCGCGGACCTCCCCGACTACGTCGACGAGATGGGCGGCCGCATCGTCGGCATCGAGCCCGGCGCCGGCCTCACCACCGCCACCGAGAACGCCATCGAGGCCTACGGCCTCGAGGACTACGAGTTCCTGACCTCGTCGACCCCGGCGATGCTCTCGGAGCTCGACACCGCCACCTCGAACGGCGAGAACATCATCGTGACGCTGTGGGAGCCCCACTGGGCCTACGGCGCCTACGACATCAAGAACCTCGAGGACCCCGAGGGCATCCTGGGCGAGGCCGAGAACATCGTGACCTACGGTCGCGTGGGGCTCGACACCGACTTCCCCGAGGTCGCCGAGTGGCTCGGCGCGTTCACCATGGACGCCGACCACCTCTACGACCTGGAGAACCAGCTCAACGGCGCGGACTCCTCCGACTACGAGACCATCGTGGCCGAGTGGATCGCCGCCAACCAGGAGTGGGTCGACTCGCTCACCGCGTAGTCTCCAGCTCTCTTCTCGAAGGCCCGTCACCGCGAGGTGGCGGGCCTTCGTGCTTCCCCAGCCTGGTCAGCGCCCACGGCCGGGAGTAGCGTGCGACGCATGTCACTCGCCAGCACGCGCGTCCCACGGGAGCAGTTCACGGGGCAGGTGGGCTTCATCCTGTCCGCGATCGGCTCGGCCGTGGGCCTTGGCAACATCTGGCGCTTCCCCGGCGTGGCCTTCGAGAACGGCGGCGGGGCGTTCCTCATCCCCTATCTCGTGGCGCTGCTGACGGCTGGCATCCCGATCCTGCTGCTCGACTACGCCATCGGCCACCGCTTCCGCGGCGCCGCCCCGACCTCGCTGCGGCGGCTGGGACGCCGGTTCGGCGCCTGGACCGAGTCGCTCGGGTGGTTCCAGGTCGCGATGGCCTTCGTCATCGCGCTGTACTACACCGCGATCATCGGCTGGGCGCTCAGCTACTTCGTCTTCTCGTTCGACCTGCGCTGGGGAGACGACCCCGGCACCTTCCTGATGTCCGACTACCTGCAGGTCGCCGAGTCGGAGGGCTTCTTCGGCGCGATCGTCCCGAGCGTCGCCCTGCCGCTGGCCGTGATCTGGATCGTCGCGATCGTCGTGCTCGCGCTCGGCGTCCAGAAGGGCGTCGAGCGGGTCAACGTCATCGCGATCCCCGTGCTGGCCGCCACCTTCCTGGTGCTGGTGGTGCGGGCATTGCTCCTCGACGGCGCCGTCGACGGCCTCGCCGCCTTCTTGACCCCCGACTGGGCCGCCCTGACCGATGCGAGCGTCTGGCTCGCCGCGTACGGCCAGATCTTCTTCTCGCTGTCGATCGCGTTCGGCATCATGATTACCTACGCGTCCTACCGCAAGCGGCGCTCGAACCTGTCAGGACCTGGCTTCGTCGTGGCGTTCGCGAACTCGTCCTTCGAGCTGCTCGCCGGCGTCGCCGTCTTCTCGACGCTGGGCTTCTTCGCCTTCCAGCAGGGCGTGGCCGTGGGCGACCTCGAGGGCCTCACCGGCATCGGCCTGTCGTTCGTCACGTTCCCCGCGATCCTGTCGGAGATGCCGGGAGGCGCGTTCTTCGGCGTCGTCTTCTTCGGCGCCCTGACGCTCGCAGGCTTCACGTCGCTGATCTCGATCCTGCAGGTGACCTCGGCGGCCATCCAGGAGAAGTTCCACATCCGGCCGCGCCCCGCCGCCGCGATCATCGGCACAGTCTCAGCCGCGATCTCCTTCGCCCTCTTCTCCACCACGACCGGCCTCTACGTGCTGGACGTCGCCGACCACTTCACCAACAACATCGGCGTCGTGGGCTCGGCGATCGTGATGTCGGTCGTCACGGTGTGGCTGCTGCGGCGAGGGCCCGAGCTGGCGTACCACCTGGACGCCGTGTCGACCCTGCGGCTCGGACGCGTGTGGCTGGTGCTCGTGGGCGTCGTCGTGCCCATCGTGCTGGTCTACATGCTCGGCACCGCCGTCGTGGCGATCGTGCGCGACGGCTACGGGGGCTACTCGACGTCCTTCGTCACGACCGCCGGCTGGGGCGCGATCGCCGCCATGCTCGTGGGCGCCGTCGTCATGACGCTGGTGCCGTGGCGCGACGCCCACGAGATCGAGCCGTGGCCGCCGTAGCCGCCGCAGCAGGAGGGAGCGCGCTGACATGGGACCGATCATCATGGGCATCGTCGCCGCGGTCGTCGTGTGGGGCGGCCTGCTGGCCAGCATCGTGTGGCTGATGCGGCGCCCCGAGCGGGACGACTACCCGCCGGGCGGCGTCGACGACGAGCGCGACGACGCCGACATCATCGAGCGGGACACGTAGGACGCGAAAGTCGGGCTGGGTGCGGCGGCCCGGAGGCCACCGCACCCAGCCAGGCCCCGACTAGTCGCGGGTGAGCTTGCGGTACGTCACGCGGTGCGGGCGGGCCGCATCGGCTCCCAGGCGCTCGACCTTGTTCTCCTCGTAGGACGCGAAGTTGCCCTCGAACCAGTACCACTTGGCCGGGTCCTCCTCGGTTCCCTCGTACGCGAGGATGTGCGTCGCGACGCGGTCCAGGAACCAGCGGTCGTGGCTGACCACGACGGCGCAGCCGGGGAACTCGAGCAGCGCGTTCTCGAGCGAGCCCAGGGTCTCGACGTCGAGGTCGTTGGTCGGCTCGTCGAGCAGCAGCAGGTTGCCGCCCTCCTTGAGCGTGAGCGCAAGGTTGAGGCGGTTGCGCTCACCGCCGGACAGGACACCGGCCTTCTTCTGCTGGTCGGGCCCCTTGAAGCCGAAAGCGCTGACGTACGCGCGCGAGGGCATCTCGACCTTGCCGACGTTGATGTAGTCCAGGCCGTCGGAGACGACCTCCCACAGCGACATGTCGGGGTCGATGCCGCCGCGCGACTGGTCGACGTAGGAGATGTCGACGGTCTCGCCGACCTTGAGCTCTCCCCCGTCGAGTTCCTCGAGCCCCACGATCGTCTTGAACAGGGTCGTCTTGCCGACACCGTTGGGGCCGATCACGCCCACGATGCCGTTGCGCGGGAGCGAGAACGAGAGACCGTCGATGAGCGTGCGGTCGCCGAAGCCCTTCTTGAGGTTCTTGGCCTCGATGACCAGGTTGCCCAGGCGCGGGCCCGGCGGGATCTGGATCTCCTCGAAGTCGAGCTTCTTCATGCGCTCGGCCTCGGCCGCCATCTCCTCGTATCGGTTCAGACGCGCCTTGGACTTGGCCTGGCGGCCCTTCGGGTTCTGGCGCACCCACTCGAGCTCGTCCTTGAGGCGCTTGGACAGCTTCGCGTCCTTCTTACCCTGAACCTTGAGGCGCTCCTGCTTCTTCTCGAGGTAGGTCGAGTAGTTGCCCTCGTACGGGTACAGGCGGCCGCGGTCGACCTCGCAGATCCACTCCGCGACGTGATCGAGGAAGTAGCGGTCGTGAGTGACGGCGAGCACGGCGCCGGGGTACTTGGCGAGGTGCTGCTCCAGCCACAGCACGGACTCGGCGTCGAGGTGGTTGGTGGGCTCGTCGAGCAGCAGCAGGTCAGGCTTCTCGAGCAGCAGCTTGCACAGCGCCACGCGGCGGCGCTCACCGCCGGAGAGGACCTTCACGTCGGCGTCCGGCGGCGGGCAGCGCAGCGCGTCCATCGCCTGGTCGAGCTGGGAGTCGAGGTCCCACGCGTCGGCGTGGTCGAGTTCCTCCTGGAGCGTGCCCATCTCCGCGAGCAGGGCGTCGTAGTCGGCGTCGGGGCTCGCCATCTCCTCGGAGATCGCGTTGAAGCGCTCGAGCTTGCCGTAGATCTCGGCGACGCCCTCGCGGACGTTGCCGATGACGTCCTTGTCCTCGTTGAGCGGAGGCTCCTGGAGGAGGATGCCCACGGAGTAGCCGTCGGACAGGCGGGCCTCGCCGTTGGACGGCTGCTCGATGCCGGCCATGATCTTCAGGATCGTGGACTTACCGGCGCCGTTGGGGCCCACGACGCCGATCTTGGCGCCGGGGTAGAACGCCATCGTCACGTCATCGAGGATGACCTTGTCGCCGTGCGCCTTGCGCGCCTTCTGCATCGTGTAGATGAACTCAGCCACTGCTGCTCCGTGTGGTTGGGGGTGCTGTCGAGATTCGGTACCCCACTAGCCTAATCGCCGCATCCGGCCCACTACGGCGCGGGACTTCACATTTGGCGACGATCTCACCAGTAACCTGGTCGCATGCATATGCGGGGACCAGGGACGCGATGAGCGGACACGCCATCAAGTCGTGGTCGACGCCGGGTGCGCTCCTCGACGCGCTGATCGCCACCCGGAAGGCCGTGGACGCCGTCTCCACGCCCATCCCCACCTCGGACGATCCGCCCACCGATCAGATCAAGGGCAAGATCCTCGACCAGCTGGACCACCACCTGATCCCGCGCGTGCGCTCCGAGGCCGCGCCCGCGACGGTGGTCGTCGCCGGCTCGACGGGAGCGGGCAAGTCCACCGTGGTCAACGCCCTGCTCGGGGAGCAGCTCACACCGGCCGGCGTGCTGCGTCCCACCACGCAGGTGCCGCACGCCTTCCACAACCCCCGCGACATCGAGCTGCTGGACGACATCGTCGCCACGGGTCGGGTGCGGGGCTCCGAGTCCGTGCCGCGCGGGCTCGTGATCGTGGACTCCCCCGACCTCGACTCAGTGCGCGCCGAGAACCGCGAGATCGCGCGCCTGCTGCTCGAGGCCGCGGACCTGTGGGTGTTCGTCACGACCGCCGCCAGGTACGGCGACGCGCTGCCGTGGGCGGCGCTCAAGGAGGGTGCCGAGCGAGGCGCCTCGATCGCGATCGTCCTCAACCGCGTCGAGCCCGACGTCGCCGCCACCGTGCGCCGCAACCTCGTGGAGCGCCTCAAGGAGGAGGGACTCGACGACCTCCCCCTGTTCGTGGTGCCCGAGGACGCGGACGCCGAGGGGCGCCTCCCCCGTGACGTGGTCGGCGGGATCGCGCGCTGGCTGGAGTCCATCGCATCGGCCTCAGCGGCGACCATCGTCGAGCGCACGATGCACGGCGCCCACGAGTCGCTCAAGGAGTGGCTCGAGACACTCGCCGAGCGGATCGACGACCAGGGCGCCCTCGCGCGCGACATGCGCGGCGAGGTCCGTCGAGTGGCCGCGTCGATGACCAGGCGCACCGACGAGTCCTGGATCGCGAAGATCCCCACGGGCGTGCTCATCGCCGGCTGGGACCGCGCCTCGACCGCTCCAGGGCCGCTCAGCCGGCTCAGCGCGTCCCTGTGGAGCAGGCGGCGCTCCGCGCGCGAGAAGCGCGAGGCCGTGCTCGAGGAGCTGCGCAGGGAGGCGGTCGCCGCCACCGAGGCAGCCGTCGCCCTCACCGCGACCAGCACCCGCAACCGGATCGACGGCGCGCTCATCAAGGGCGACCGCCTCGCCGGCACGTGGCTCGTGGACAAGGCCGATGCCGATCAGGCGGCCGTCAGCCGCGAGCACCGCGCGGGGAACGTCGCGCGGCAGTGGATCGACGCCGTCACGGAGATCGCCGAGACGCTGCCGCAGTACGGCACCGCGGTGAGGATCGTGGGCGTCAACGGCGTCACGGTCTACCTGATGTGCGCCGCGCTGGGAATCTCGCATGCGCGGGTGGGACTGGGGCTCATGACCACGCCGTCGCTCGGACCCCACATCGAGAAGGCGCGCGACGCCCTGCTCGAGCTGGTGCACGCGGCGATCAAGGAGGAGTCGCTCGCCGCCGTGCGGCCCGCCGACATCCCCGCCCTCATGCCGGACGTCGCCTCGGCGGTCCGCATCCGACGCGCGGAGCTCCGGGGACTCACGTGAGCGTGCAGTTCACGGCCGTGGGGGACGCCGGCGACCAGCGCTATCTGCACGACGCACTGCTGCGCTTCAAGGGCGTGCTGCAGTGGGCCAGGCCGGCGATCGGCAAGGAGGACCACGAGGCGATCTCCGCGACCGTGCGCCGCTGCGACGACCGGCTCGCGCGTGGCGTCGACCACACGGTGGTCGCGTTGGCTGGCGGCACCGGGTCAGGCAAGTCGACCCTGTTCAACCGGATCTCCGGCAAGCGCTTCTCGATCGAGGGCGTGGCCAGGCCCACGACGTCCGAGGTCTCGGCCGCCGCATGGTCGCACGAGGCCGACGCCCTGCTCGAGTGGCTCGGGGTCGAGCCCCAGCGCAGGCTGACCGGGCTGTCGGGCTCGGGCCTCGACGGCCTCGTGCTGCTGGACCTGCCAGACCACGACTCGATCAGCGACCACAACCGCGGCGTCGTCGAGCGCGTGCTGCCGATGGCCGATCTGCTGGTGTGGGTCGTCGACCCCCAGAAGTACGCCGACTACGCCCTGCACGAGCGTTTCCTCAAGGACGCGGCCCGCACGCAGCAGCCGTCCGTGGTGGTGCTCAACCACACCGACAGGCTCACGACCCAGCAGTCGTGGGAGGTCGCGAAGGACCTGCAGCGGCTGCTGAGCATCGACGGCCTCGAGGACCTCGCGGTGATCCCGCTCAGCGCGCGCACCGGCGAGGGCACCGAGGTGCTCATGGAGCGCCTCACGACCGCGGTCGGGTCGAGGACCGTCGCCGCCGAGGCGGTGCGAGGAGACCTGGCCGATGCGTCCCGCACCCTGGCAGGGCTGATCGAGCCGGGCGTGGAGCCGCGCATTCCCGACGGCGACGCCCTGATCGCGTCGATCGCCCAGGCAGCGGGCGTGCTCGACAAGGCCGAGGAGGCGCGGCGGGCGGTCGAGACCGGCCGCGCCCAGGACATCCGCCTGTCCCTGTCCGATGCCGCGCTCGACAAGCGCAGGCGCGAGTGGATCGCCTACGCCACCGACGGCCTCCCCCAGCCATGGGTCACGGTCGTGGACCACGCGATCGACGCCGTCGCGCAGCTTCGGGAGGACCTCGAGGGCTCGCTCGCGACCATCTCGTGGCCCAAGCCCGAGCAGGTGCCGGCGTGGCGCTTCCTCAAGCGGGCTCGGGCCCGGCGCCGCGCCTATCATGACACCGTGGACACCGGGAGGCGGGCGATCGCCGCAGTGATCGGCCCGAATGTGCTCACGCCCACCCGTGCCGTGCACGACGCCTACCGGGCGCTGGCCGACCTGGTCCGCCCCGAGGCCTGGAAGTAGCCGCCTCCGCCGCCTCCCCTGCCCTCGCACCCGCGGTTGCGTCCCCAGCGCAGACCGCAGGATGCCAGTCCTCCGATGCCCGCGAGCGCCCACGCCGGACGGCTCCCCCGCCGCAGGCTGGAGGGGTCATCCAAGGAGGGGACAGCATGAACGATCTGACCATCACCATCACCGGCTGGGCGGCCACGACGCCGACCGTCCGCCTCAGCGCGCAGGGAATCGAGATGAGCTCGTTCCGACTGGCGTCGACGCCGCGCTACTTCGACCGCAACGCAGGCGTCTGGACCGACGGCCGCACCGAGTGGTTCACCGTGCGCTGCTTCCGCTCATCGGCCGTCACCGTGGCCCAGTCGGTCAAGAAGGGAGAGCCGGTGATCGTCACCGGCAAGCTCCGCACCCACGAGTGGACCACCAACGACGGCCTCGACAGAGTCGACCTGCAGATCGACGCGACGGGCGTGGGGCACGACCTCACCCGCGGGATCTCGGCTTTCTCCAAGGCGACGGTCGCCACCGCCTCCGACGAGCCGGGCGAGCCGGCTGACGACGAGGCGGCTGCGGGTACGGGGAGCTCGGACGAGCTGGAGCCGGAGGACCTCGACGAGGACCTCGACGGGAGCGATGGCGACGGCGACCCGGAGTTCGCTGGCACCGCCTCGGCGGCCGGCACCGCGGCCTGAGCGTCTACGCTGGTGTGGCTGCCCCCGTAGCTCAATGGATAGAGCAACGGCCTTCTAATCCGTAGGTTGCAGGTTCGAGTCCTGCCGGGGGCGCCAGTGGACGGACACAAATCGCGCCGCGAGGTGCGGCGCCGAGAGCGACGAAACGTGGAGAGATCAGGCCCGCTTGCGGGACCTGGCGGAGATGATCCCGATGGCGACGAGCGCAGGTCCGAAGATGACGGCGACGGCGATGCCGATGGCGACGATTTCCATACGCGTGCAGCGTGGACGGGTCCAGGTAGGCGTCCTTGCCTTCCTCCTTTGAGCGGCACTCTAGCGCCCGCGCGGGCGCGCGTGCACATGGGCGCGGTCAATCACCGCAAGGACGACTGGGGATTCACACCCCCCGGAGAAAGCCCTCGCCGCCGCGTGGGGACGCGGCGGCGAGGCAACCGTGCGGCGCTGGGGGGCAACGCGCACCGTATGTATTTATCGCGCGATCCCCTGAGGGGGATGGGGACCGAGCGGACGTCTTCACCATTGACGCCATCGTGCACCCGTTGGGGGAACTGGTGCTGAAAACGATGCTACGACGCATATGGCCTGGATGGGAACCCTAACAAGGAAAATCAGGTCATTGGTCCTAGGAGTATTACGCGAATGAGAACGATCCTCTCGGATCGGTGCGAGCCTGGGCGAGATTCCGTGCGGCTGGCTCAGGAGTCGGCACCCGGCGCTGCGGGGTCGTCGCCGTCCTCAGCGAGGTCCGACCCTTCCCCCGAACTCTCCGCCGACTCGGCCTCGCGCGTCACCCACGCGGAGATGTCCGCGATGTCGCCCTCGAGGGCCCTGCGCGTGTCGCGCATCATCAGCGGGCCGAGCGCACGCCACGTCAGACGCTGCGACGTCGACGCCCCGTCGACGAAAGCGGCTGTCTCGATGGCCAGCTCAGTCGATCCGCCGTCGCCAGTGAAGGAGAACGTGCTCACGAAGTCGACTCCCCCGCTCTGAGAGCCCACGACGGCGCGGCGCGGGGCCTCCGCCGAGACCACCCACATCTCCTCGCCGTAGGAGCGCCCACCCACCGCCATGTACTCCCGCCACCTCACGCCGGCGGCGAAGCCCTCGCCCTCGAGCCGCTCCACCCTGGAGACGTTGCGGAGCACCTCGGGCAGTCCCTCGAGGTCGGAGATCGCGTGCCACACCGCGTCGACTGACGCCGGAACGGTGCCGGAGGCGCGGACAGTGCGGTCCGGAGTGCGGTCCGGCGTGCGTTCGGACTCCCCCGCGGCGCCTGCCTCCGCCTCGTGCTCGTCGTGCTGTGACATACGGCCCCCTGCATCCTCGTCGATCCGTGCCAGCCTAGGGGGCGACGCAGCGCCGTGGAATGGTCCAGGATCGTGCGACGTTGCCGTTGCCGACGCACCCGCCAGGAGAGGACCCGCATGTCGCAGCTGTTCACACCCATCGCCCTTCGCGATCTGGAGGTCCGCAACAGGGTCTGGGTCTCGCCGATGTGCCAGTACTCGTGCGAGGAGCAGGACGGCATGCCATCGGACTGGCACCTGGTCCACCTGGGCTCGTTCGCACGCGGAGGAGCCGGCCTGGTGATGGCGGAGGCGACGGGAGTCAGCCCCGAGGGCCGGATCACGCCCTGGTGCACCGGCATCTGGAACGACGAGCAGGCCGCCGAGTGGCACCGAATCACCGACTTCATCCACTCGCAGGGCGCAGCCGCGGCCATCCAGCTGCAGCACGCGGGTCGCAAGGCCTCGACCTACCGCGACCAGTCCGGCCGCGGGAGCGTGCCGCTCGACGAGGGCGGCTGGGAGACCGTCGGCCCCTCGGCCATCGCGTTCCCCGGCTATGACGCACCCGCCGCACTCGACGCCACCGGGCTGAAGAAGATCGTCACCGACTTCGCCGCGGCCGCACGGCGCGCCGTCGACGCCGGCTTCGACGCCGTCGAGGTCCACGGTGCGCACGGGTACCTGCTCCACCAGTTCCTGTCGCCGTTCTCCAACCACCGCGACGACTCCTACGGCGGCTCGCTCGAGAACCGCGCGAGGCTGATCCTCGAGGTCACGAACGCCGTCAGGGCCGAGGCGGGCGACGCCGTCCCCGTGCTCGTGCGGATCTCCGCCTCGGAGTGGCTCGACCCCGAGGGCTTCACCCTCGACGAGGCGGTCGAGGTGTCCCGGTGGCTCCACGAGGCCGGCGCCGACCTCATCGACGTCTCGACCGGCGGCAACGTCCCCGGCGTCACAATCCCGAGCGCGCCCGGCTACCAGGTGCCGCACGCGTCCAGGATCCGCCACGAGGCTGCGGTGCCCACTGGCGCCGTCGGCCAGATCGTCGAGGCGGCCCAAGCCGAGCAGATCGTCGCCGACGGCGATGCCGATGTCGCCTTCGTCGCGCGCCAGTTCATGCGCGACCCGCACCTGCCCCTGCGCTGGGCGCACGAGCTGGGCGCGGACGTCGAGTGGCCCGTGCAGTATCTGCGCGGTCGCTGGAAGTAGCGCGACGCGGCGCAGACCGACGTCGGAGCAGTCCGAACACACCAGCGCCCCGGCGAGGACTCCTCGCCGGGGCGCTGTCGCGTGTCGCGCGCTCTACTCCCTCACGGGAGCGCGGCGCATCAGCAGGTAGGTGACCCCGAACGCGAGGCCGGTGGCCGCGACGATCGCGATCGCCGTCTCCCACGCCGTGGCCGTCACGACCAGCTCGATGAGGTCGGCCCAGCCCTGCGTCTCGGTCAGCACCCAGACGCCCGCGAGGATCGCGCCGGCGATCAGGATCGACGTGATGAGCACACCGGTGGTACGCCACTGGACGAAGACCGCGCCGTAGAAGACGCCGAGCCCCATGCCGATGAGCATCGCGCCCATCCAGATCAGCAGCACCTTCCACAGCGGCAGGTCCATCATCCCGAAGCCGGAGATCATCCAGCCGTTGACGCCCCACCCGTCGGTCGCGCGCTCGATGACGCCGAGCACCGCGTAGAGCGCCACGAACACCACCGACAGGATCAGCATGAACGCGCCGGTGCCGAGCAGGTAGTCGCGCCTCGTCACGGACATTCCCAACGCGTACCTGAAGGTCGCGTTCATCGTCTGGATCGCGATCGACAGCAGGTAGAACGCGATCCACACCGCTCCCCCGTTGTAGATGAAGGCGTCGGGGTCGGCCTGCGGGAGCGTCGGGTTGGCGAGGAGGATGAGCTGCCAGATCAGGTAGTTCAGCGTCAGCACCGCGAGGGTGATGAGCATCGGCAGCCCGAGCGCCATGAACGGCGTGCTCAGGTGCATCCGCACCACGGCGCCGATGCGGCTGCGCCCCAGTCCCGTCGGCGCGACGGCGGTCTCCACGGCGGTCATGCCGCCACCTCCTTCTTGTCTGCCCGCTCGAGGTCGGCGCCCAGCCTGGCGATCACCAGGTCCTGGAGCGACACCTCGGTCAGGTCGAGGCCGGCGGCGCGTGCCGCGGCCTTCCCGCTGTCGTCGAGCGACGTCACCGTCGCCGTGGCGAGCCCGCCGAGGCGGCGCACACCTGTGGACTCGCGTCGCGAGACGAACTCCTCCACCGCGGCGGCGGGTCCGGCGACGGTCGCCGCGGCCCCACGCAGCTCGTCGGCGTCGGCATCGAGAACAATGCGCCCGTGGCTGATCGCGACGACATGCTCGAGCAGGTCCGCCGCCTCGTCGATCAGGTGCGTCGAGAACAGCACGGTCCTCGGGTGCTCGGCGATGTCCGCGAGCAGCGCGTCGTAGAACGCGCGGCGCGCCACCGCGTCGAGGCCCGCATAGGGCTCGTCGAACAGCGTCAGCTCGGCACGCGAGGCCAGGCCGACGATTGCGCCGACCGCAGAACGCTGACCGCGCGAGAGCTTCTTCATGTGGCGGTGCATGGGCACCTCGAAGAGGTCCACGAGCCGGTCCGCGTAGACCTGGTCCCAGTTGCGGAAGAAGTGCGGGGCGTTGGCGAGCACGTGGCGTGCCTTGAACGCGTCAGGGTAGGACTGCGTCTCCTTGATGAAGCAGATCCGGTCCAGCACGCCGGCGTTCTCGACCGGGCTCTCGCCAAACACCCTGATGGCGCCCGAGGTCGCGAACTCCTGGCCGGTGAGCAGGCGCATCAGCGTGCTCTTGCCTGCCCCGTTGCGTCCCAGCAGGCCGTAGACGCGGCCCGGCTCGAGCGCGAGCGAGACCGACGACACGGCCTCCTCGCTGCCGAAGCGCTTGGTCAGCGCCTCGGTGGTGATGATGTGTTTCATGACTCCCTTTCCATGAGCGTCGTGATCTCGTCTGTGGTGATGCCCAGCTCCGCAGCGGCGGCGAGCATGGGCCTCACGTGGCGCGCCGCGAACTCCTCGCGGCGCTGGGCCAGCAGCCGGCCCCGTGCCCCGGCGGCGACGAACATGCCGACGCCGCGGCGCTTGTACAGCAACTCCTCGTCCACCAGCACGTTCACGCCCTTGAGGGCGGTCGCGGGGTTGATCCGGTAGAACGTCGCCAGCTCGTTGATCGACGGCACGGGCTCCTCCTCGGGGAACGAGCCGTCGAGGATGCCGGCCTCCAGTCGCTGAGCGACCTGCAGGAAGATCGGCTGTCCGTCGTCCACGGCACCTCCTTGTTGGTTAGTTACCTAACCAACTAACCACTGAACCAACCTGCTGTCAAGGGCCGGCGCGGACCTTCCCCGGCATCGGCCCCGGATAGGCTGGGCGGCATGTCTGACAGCCCGCTGGTGTGGATCGATTGCGAGATGACGGGCCTGGACCCGGTCAACGACGCCCTGATCGAGGTGGCCTGCCTCGTCACGGACGCCGAGCTCAACGTGCTCGGCGACGGGGTGCAGGTCGTGATCAAGCCCTCGGACGAGGCCGTGGCCGGCATGAACGACTTCGTGACGCAGATGCACACGACCTCGGGCCTGATCGAGGAGCTCGACTCCGGCACCACGATGGAGGACGCGCAGCGCCAGGTGCTCGACTACGTCAAGGAGTTCGTCCCCACGGCGGGCAAGGCACCTCTCGCGGGCAACACCGTGGGCATGGACCGCATCTTCCTCGACCGCGACATGCCCGATCTGATCGGCCACCTCCACTACCGCGTCGTCGACGTCAGCTCGCTCAAGGAGCTGGTACGCCGCTGGTACCCGCGCGTCTTCTTCAACGCCCCCGACAAGACCGGCGGCCACCGCGCGCTGGGCGACATCCAGGACTCGATCCGCGAGCTGCGCTACTACCGCGAGACGGTGCTGGTGCCGCTGCCCGGCCCCGACTCCGACGCCGCCAAGGCGTCCGCCGAGAGCGTCGTGGCGGCGGACGCGGCGCAGTAGCGCCGGGTTCACGCACGGGCCGTCCGCACGCTACAATGATCGTCGGCCCTTTTCGGGTCGCGGCCTTCACGGGCCGATGGTGGCTATAGCTCAGCTGGTAGAGCACCGCGTTGTGGTCGCGGGGGCCGCGGGTTCAAGTCCCGTTAGCCACCCCAGTCACGAAGAAGCCCCCGGCGGGATCCGCCGGGGGCTTCTTTGCGTAGCGATGGCCTAGCGCTTGCGACCCGTGATCGAGCCGTAGATCGCGATCAGCACGATCGCGACGATGACGCCGAGGATGAGGGCGATCCAGTCGATCCCCTCCGTCCCCGAGTTCCCGGACAGCGCCGTGTAGAGCCACGCTCCACCCAGCGAACCGGCGATGCCGAACAGGATGGTGAGCCAGATGTTGATGTTCTGGCGTCCCGGCATGACCCAGCGCGCGAGCACGCCGATGATGAGACCAGCAATGATGAGGGTAATGATTCCCCACAGGGTCATCGTGACTTCTCCTTGCCTTGGTTTCTCCCTGGTACCTCGCTGAACGAGGGACCGGACGGGCGGGGACCCGTTCTCGTTACGTTATCGTTATCGAGTCGCCTGATGGCAAATCGAAAGGGGCAGGCATGCTCGTCGCTCTCACCGGTGCGGGACTCTCGGCCGCGGCCGGCCTCAACGCCTTCATCCCCCTGCTGATCGTCGGGCTGCTGAGCCGCTTCACCGATGTGGTGGCGCTTCCCGACGCGCTGTCGTGGATCGAGTCGTGGCCCTTCCTCATCATCGCCGCCGTGCTGCTGATCGCGGAGACGGCGTTGGACAAGGTGCCGGGCGTCGACCACGTCAATGACCTGCTGCAGACCGCCGTCCGCCCCGTCGTCGGCGGCGTGATCTTCGCGGGCACCACGGCAGCGGCGGACATCGAGAGCTCGAGCTTCTGGCAGGAGAACCCCTGGATCCCCGCCGTGCTCGGAGCGATCGTCGCCCTCGTGGTGCACCTCGGCAAGGCCGCGGCCAGGCCCGCGGTCAATGCGAGCACCGGCGGCACCGGCGCCCCCCTGGTGTCGATCGTCGAGGACACCGCATCGGCGGGACTGTCGCTCGTCGCGATCTTCATCCCGATCCTCGTCATCCTCGTCTTCATCATCATGCTCGTCACGGGCATCTGGATCTGGGCCAGGGGCCGCGCCAAGCGTCACGCGCGTGCCGTGCGCAAGGCCGAGAAGAGGATGCTGGCCGAGCAGGAGGCCGCCGACGAGGAGTCTCGGAAGAGTCTCGACTCCGGCGAGTAGCCAGATGACCGCCGTCGCGGCCCCACCAGGGCGGACGCGGCGCTAGTCGACCGCGAAGTCGGCCAGGAAGTCCTCGACGAAGTCGTTCGCCGGCGCGTGGGCCACCTCGTCAGGCGTGCCGAGCTGCTCGATCCTCGCGCCGCGCGAGAACACGACCACGCGGTCCGCCAGCAGCAGGGCCTCCCGGATGTCGTGCGTCACCATCATCGTCGTGGTGCCCGTCGTGCGCTGGAGCTCCTTGAACTCCGCCTGGAGGGCGCGCCTGCGCTGAGGGTCGACGGCGCCGAACGGCTCGTCCATCAGCATCACCGGAGGCTCGGCCGCGAGCGCCCTCGCGACGCCCACACGCTGGCGCTCGCCGCCCGACAGCTCGTGCGGGTAGCGGTCGCCGTAGGTCTCGCGCTCGAGGCCGATGACGTGCATCAGCTCCGTGACCCGATCGTCGACCCGCGCCGCGTCCCACTTCAGCAGCCGCGGCACGGTCGCGACGTTCTGCGCCACGGTGCGGTGCGGCAGCAGCCCGACGTGCTGGATGACGTAGCCGATCGACCTGCGCAGCTCGACGGCGTCCTGGCTGCGCACGTCGATCCCGTCCACGAGGATCTGGCCGTCCGACGGCTCGACGAGGCGGTTGACCATCCTCAGCGTCGTGGACTTGCCGCAGCCAGACGGTCCCACGAGCGCCAGGATCTCGCCCGCGCGCACCGACAGGTCGAGCGCGTCGACCGCCACGGTGCCGTCGGGATACCGCTTGGTCGCGCGGTCGAACACCACCTGAGGATCGGCCATCCGACCACCGTAGCGGGCCGTCCTGACCCTGGCGAGGCCGCCACGGCGGGCCTCGCGCACCCGCATCGTCCCCGCTAGCCTCGGGGGATGGATGCCGTCCCCGACAACCCCTGGTTCTCGTGGGACTACCTGAGCCGCAACTCCGAGGAGGTCCTCGCGCAGCTCACGACTCACGTCTCCCTCACGCTTCAGGCACTGCTCATCGCGCTGGCGATCGCCTTCCCGCTCGCGATCCTCGCGCGCCGCGTGCCTGCGCTGGCAGGCCCCATCCTCGGCGTGAGCTCGGTGATGTACACCATCCCGTCCTTCGCCCTGTTCGCACTGCTCGCCCCGTTCACCGGCATCGGCCGCACCACCGTGCTCATCGGCCTGGTGATGTACGCGCTGCTGGTGCTGGTGCGCAATATCCTGCTGGGCCTCAAGGGCGTCGACCGCGACGTCGTCGACGCGGCCACCGGTGTGGGCTACACGCCGCGGCGGATGCTGTGGGAGGTCGAGATGCCGCTCGCGCTGCCCTCGATCATCGCCGGCGCGAGGATCGCCGCGGTGTCGACCGTCGCGCTCGTGACTGTCGGAGTCGTCGTGGGGTACGGCGGGCTGGGACAGCTGATGTTCCGCGGCCTGCAGTCGGACTACCGCGCGCAGATCATGACGGCGACGCTGCTGTGCGTCGCCCTCGCCCTCGTGCTCGACCTGCTGATCGTGGTGCTCGGCCGCGCGCTCCAGCCCTGGGCGAGGAGGCGGTCCGCATGAACCCGATCGTCGAGGCGTGGCAGTACCTCGCGGATCCGGTCAACTGGACCGGGGAGAACGGCCTGTTCAGGACGGCCTTCGACGGCTCACTCCGCTTCAGCCAGGACTCGATCCTCGCACTGACGATCGAGCACCTCTACATGACCGCTGCGGCCGTGCTCATCGCCGCCGGCATCGCGCTGCCCGTCGGAATCCTGCTGGGGCACTTCCGTCGCGGCGGCGAGGTGACCGTGGTGATCTCGAACATCTCGCGCGCGCTGCCCACCCTGGCGCTGCTGACGCTGTTCGCCGCCTCCGCCATCGGCTTCGGCAACACCGCCGTGATCATCGCGGCGGCGATCTTCGCCTTTCCACCGATCCTCACCAACACGTACACGGGCATGGCCGGCGTCGACGCCGATGTGAGGGACGCCGCGACCGGGCAGGGCATGTCCTCGCTGCAGGTCGCCACCAGGGTCGAGCTGCCGCTCGCCGTCCCGCTCATCGCCGGCGGCCTGCGCACGTCCGTGGTCCAGACGGTCGCGACCGTGCCGCTCGCGGCGCTGGTGGGCGGCGGGGGCCTCGGCGTCATCATCAACCTGGGCTTCGCGACCACCAGGTACGGCCAGGTGCTCGCCGGCGCGATCCTCGTGGCCGGCCTCAGCCTGCTCGTCGACTGGGGCATGGCGAGGCTCGAGCGGGCCGCCACGCCGCGTGCGCTGCGCCTCATCGCCGAGTCCGAGAAGGTCACAGCGTCGTAACGGTTGGCCCGATCGCGCATCCGAGCGAATAACGTCATTCGAAAGGTTGTTGCACTGGGCGACACCGCACCAGTGCGGTCCAATCACGAGGAGCTGATATGCACACCCGTACCACCCTGATCGCGGCCGGATCGGTCGCCATGCTCGCCCTGGCGGGCTGCAGCACCGGAAGCGAGACCGAGCCCTCGGGCTCCGAGTCCGACGGCATGGACGCGATGGCCGGCGAGTGCCTGCCCGTCCCCGGCGAGTCGCTCGTGGTCCTCGAGGACGACCAGCAGCTGCAGAACTCCGACAACATCGTGCCGCTGGGCAACGCCGACGTCGCGGACGAGAGCCTCATGGGCATCCTCGACGTCGTCGCCGACAACCTCACGACCGACGAGCTGATCCAGCTCAACAAGGCGGTCGACATCGACCGCATGACCTCGGCCGAGGTGGCCGAGGAGTGGGTCTCCGGTCTCGACGTGGCCTTCACCCAGGTCGTGAACGAGACCCCCGTGGTCGTGGGCGCCGCCAACTTCTCGGAGAACATCACGCTGGCGGAGATCTACGCCGACCTGCTCGGCATGGCCGGCTACACGGACGTCACGGTCCGCGAGATCGGCAACCGCGAGACCTACCTGCCGGCTCTCGAGTCCGGTGAGATCTCGGTGGTGCCGGAGTACGCCGCCACCGTCACCGAGTTCCTCAACCAGACGATCAACGGCGCCGATGCGGAGTCCGTCGCCTCGGGCGACATCGACGAGACCATCGCCGCCCTCGAGCCGCTCGCGGCCGAGCGCGGCCTGACGGTCGGCACCCCTGCCGCCGCACAGGACCAGAACGCGTTCGCGGTGACCGCCGAGTTCGCGGCCGAGTACGGCGTCAGCACGCTGAGCGAGCTGGCGGCGACCTGCACCGACGGCATCGTCATGGGCGGCCCGCCGGAGTTCCCGGAGCGCCCCTTCGGCCAGCCCGGCCTCGAGGCGACCTACGGCATCGTGGTGAGCGACTTCGTCTCGCTCGACGCGGGCGGCCCGCTGACCAAGACCGCCATCCTCGAGGGCGAGATCGCCATGGGACTGGTGTTCTCGTCGGACGGCGCGCTCGGCTAGCAGCCTGAAGAACGCGAAAAATGGCCCCGGTCCTTCATGAGGACCGGGGCCGTCTTCTCGTTGGTACGCCCCCTGGGACTCGAACCCAGAACCCGCTGATTAAGAGTCAGCTGCTCTGCCAATTGAGCTAGAGGCGCGCGTCAGGCGCGACTAGCAATAGTACCAGCCTGTGCGCCGAATGCGAAACCGGACGGCACTGTCGCCCGGTCAGGATACCGTGAGTCCCATGACCGAGACTCGACTCCAGGTGGGCGACACCGCCCCCGACTTCACCGCGGCCACCGACACCGGCGAGTTCAGCCTCGCTGCACTGCGCGGCAGCAAGGTGATCCTCTACTTCTACCCCGCCGCCATGACGCCGGGCTGCACCACCGAGGCGTGCGACTTCAACGAGTCGCTGTCGACCCTGAAGTCGGCCGGGTACGAGGTCGTCGGCGTGTCCAAGGACGACCCCGCCACCCTCGCGAAGTTCCGCGAGAAGGAGGGCCTGTCGTACACGCTCGTCTCCGACCCGGACCTCACCGTGCAGAAGGCCTACGCCGCATTCGGCGAGAAGACGATGTACGGCAAGACCGTGACAGGCTCGATCCGGTCCACCTTCGCGATCGACGAGCAGGGCACCATCGAGTTCGCGGCCTACAACGTGCGGGCCAAGGGGCACGTGGCGAAGCTGCGCCGCGACCTCGGCATCGACCCGAAGTAGCCCCGGCACGCGCCGCGGCCGCGCGTATCCTTGGGGAGCCGCGCGCGAGTGGCGGAATTGGCAGACGCGCTGGATTTAGGTTCCAGTGTCCTCGGACGTGGGGGTTCAAGTCCCCCCTCGCGCACTAGCCGGCGAGCAGCCGGTCGAACGCCGCATCGATGAGCGCGGCCTGACCTGGCCCCGAGTGGCCAGCGTCCTCCGCCACCGCCAGCCTCGCATGCGGCAGCGCCTTCGCGAGCTCCCATGGGATCCCGACGGGACCCGACACGTCGTGGCGGCCGTGGACCATCTCGACGGGCATCGTGAGCCGATGCGCGTGGTCGCGGACGTAGCCGGGCGGCAGGAAGCAGTCGTGGCCCCAGTAGTGGGTGACGAGGCGTGAGAAGAGGTACGCGAACTCCGGGTCCTCGAAGCGGTCCCACGGCTCCCATCCCGGCGCCAGGGACACGTGCGCGTCCTCCCAGGCGCACCAGGCGCGGGCGGCCGCTGACCTGACCCCGGCATCGGCGCTGGCGAGAAGACGCGAATAGGCGAGCGCCAGGTTGCCCTCGCGCTCGCCAGGCGGCAGGTGCCCCACGAACGCGTCCCAGGCCTCGGGGAACACCCGGCCCACGGTCCGCGTGATCCACTCGATCTCGGACGGGTCGCCGGTCGTCACCGACATCAGCAGGAGCGCGTCGACGCGCTCCGGGTGGGCCGCCGCATACGCGATTGCGAGGGTGCTCCCCCACGATCCGCCCACGACCGTCCACGACTCGATGCCGCGGGCCTCGCGGAGCCGTTCGAGGTCGGCGACGAGATGGGCGGTGGTGTTGACGCTGAGATCGGTCGCGGGGTCGGCGGCCGAGGGGGTCGAGCGCCCGCAGCCGCGCTGGTCGAGCAGCACGCCACGCCAGCCATGACGGTTCATCATGCGCCGATGGCCGGGCGTCAGTCCCCCGCCTGGACCGCCGTGCAGCCACACCGCGGGCCGTCCACCCTCGTCGCCCGTCTCCTCCCAGTACAGGAGCTGGCCGTCGCCCACGTCGAGCATCCCGGTCACGCGCGGCTCGGGTGTCGAGGTCGCGGCTGCCATGCCGCGAGTCTAGGCAGGGAACGCGAAACGGCCCGGCTCACCGCGCACGTGGCGGGAGCCGGGCCGTCCGGTGACGTCTGGGGTGCTACTTGGACTGCGCCTCGGCGATCTTGGTGCGGACCTCGTCCATGTCCAGGCCCTCGACGGCGTCGATGAGCTGCTGGAGCGCGGGTCCGGGCAGCGCGCCGGCCTGGTTGAAGACCATGATGCCGTCGCGGAACGCCATGAGCGTCGGGATCGCGGTGACGCCGAACTTCATGCCCAGCTCGGGCTCGGCCTCGGTGTCGACCTTGGCGTGCACGATCTCGGTCTTGGAGTCGGACGACTGCTCGAAGATGGGCGCGAAGCGCTTGCAGGGACCGCACCAGTCGGCCCAGAAGTCGACCAGGACGATGCCGTCCTTGCCGACGGTCTCGTCGAAGGTCTCGGTGGTCAGGTTCACAGTTGCCATGATGTCCTCACTGTCGCGGTATTGATGTCAACGGCCGGGAGGGAACGGCTATTCCGGCTCACCCACCGAACGAATATACCCCACGGGGTATTCCATCCGACCGTGTCGAACGTCCCGCAGCCACCCGGCTCGCGTCGGGAGTGGCTACCAGGCTATCGAGTCCATCGCAGGGTACAAAGGACTCATGACCGATACGGCCGAGCTTCCCCCCGACCCGGACGACGACGACTCGACGCCTCCCGGCTGGCTCAGCGAAGGCGAGCTGCTCGACGCGCGCGAGATGCTCCCAATCGTCTACGTCAACGTGGTGCCGGTGCGCACGGCGGCCGACGGCTCGATCACCGAGGTGGGGCTGCTGCTGCGCGCCGATGACGACGCCGTCTCCCGCGCCCTCGTCGCCGGCCGCGTGCTCTACCACGAGACCATCAGGGACGCCCTGCGCCGCAACCTCGAGAAGGACCTGGGATCGGTGGCGATGCCGCGGCTGCCGATGAACCCGACGCCGTTCTCGATCGCGGAGTACTTCCCCACCCCGGGGGTGAGCGAGTTCCACGACACCAGGCAGCACGCGATCGCACTGTCGTATGTGGTCCCGGTGGACGGCTTCTGCGAGCCCAGTCAGAACGCGCTGGACATCGTGTGGCTCAGCCCCGAGGAGGCCGCCGGAGCGAACATCGCCCAGCAGATGATGGGCGGCCAGGACGTGCTGCTGCGCCGGGCGCTCGCCTACTGCGGCGTGCTGCCGTAGTCCAGAGCCGTAGTCCAGAGCCGATGCGCGGGCTGGGCCCGTGCGCCTACCTCGCCGCGAGGACCTCGACTATCGCGGGCGCCAGCGCCCTGAAAGCGGCGCCGCGGTGCGACAGCGAGTTCTTCACCTCGGGAGCCAGCTCCGCCGTGGTGACGGCCTGCCCGCGCGCCACGAAGATCGGGTCGTAGCCGAACCCGCCGTCGCCCACGGGCTCGCGCACCAGCCGGCCCGGCATGTGGCCCAGCCGCACGACCTCGTCGCCGCCGGGCACCACCAGCGCCGCGGCGCAGACGAACGACGCGCCACGGTGCTCGTCTGGCACATCGGCGAGCTGATCGAGCAGCAGTCGCAGGTTCGCCGCATCGTCGCCGTGCGAGCCGGCCCAGCGGGCCGAGAAGATGCCTGGCGCTCCCCCGAGCACGTCCACCGCGATGCCCGAGTCGTCGGCGATGGCCGGCAGGCCCGAGGACTCGGCGAGCGCACGCGCCTTGATCAGCGCGTTGGCCTCGAACGTGACCCCGTCCTCGACCGGCGAGGGTGCGCCGAGCGAGCGCGCGTCGACCAGGTCCTCGCGCGCGAGGTCCTCGATCTGCCCGGCAAGGATCGCCCAGATCTCCTCGACCTTGTGGGCGTTGCCGGTGGCGACGGCGAGGCGTGCCATGGTCAGCCCGCCAGCGCGATCGCCTGGAGCCTCGTGAGCTCGGCATTGCCGGCCGCGGCGAGGTCGAGCAGCGAGTCCAGCTCGGGCTTGGTGAAGGGGGCACCCTCGGCGGTGCCCTGCACCTCGACGAAGGACCCCTCGCCGGTCATCACGACGTTCATGTCCGTCTCCGCGCGCACGTCCTCGACATACGGCAGGTCGAGCATCGGCGTGCCGTCGATGATCCCGACGGAGATCGCGGACACCGAGCCCGTCAGCGGCTCGACGCCTGCCTTCACGATGCCCTTGCCTC
>JAUIBG010000166.1 GCA_030428165.1 Actinomycetes bacterium | reverse complement strand
ACGACGGGAACCAGACCACGCTCGTGATGAGCGAGGTGCTCCCGTGGGCGTTCGGGCCGCAGCACCTGGAGAAGTAGGGCCGCGCTGCTCGGCGGCCCCAGCCGCTCCGCCCACGCCGCGCCGCCCACGCCGCGCCCGCGACACCCGGCCGCCGCTCCCGCAGCGCCCGGCCGCCGCTCCCGCAGCGCCCGGCCGCCGCTCCCTTGCGTGCTCCGAACATCTGGTGCGCGATCTCGAGCACTTGCCGCACGAAACCCTCGGAACCTGGGACGACGAAGTCGGATATCCACAGGTGTGACCGGATCGTTCGCGGGTACGCCCTGCCTGCGTGACTCTGGACGGATGCGAGCGCTTCCGGATCCGACTCAGTTCAGGTCATTGACGGAGTACGTCGACTCGTTCCCAATGCCCTACCGACGCGCCGAGCTCATCGAGCTTTGGACGCATCATCAGTTCCGTCGCGCGCGTGAGCAGAAGCGACTGTCACGCCTCGTTCCCGGCGTGTTCGTCTCCCCGCTGCATGAAGCGGATCCGCGCGTGAGAGTCGCCGCCGTCGGGTTGTGGTTGCCCTCCGCGATCGTGACGGGCCACTCGGCGCTCGCCTTTCACCGGGCGGAGTGGCGCGACCCTGGTCCGCTGACCATCGCGGTCGGGGCGCACGACAGGGTCTCGCCTCGGGAGAGCGTGCGTGTGCTTCACCGCATGGTCCTACCCGAGTCGACCCTGATGGGTGGCGCGAGGGTCGCGATTCCCGGGGCCGCCTTCGTTGATGCGTGGACGCTGCAACCGCCCGAGTCTCGTCCGGATTTGTTCTACCGCGCGCTTTGGGCAGGAGTGGTGCGCCCGACGCATGTCAGGCGCGAGCTCGACCTCCGCAGCGGCGTCGCAGATCGCCGACGCCTCGCGGCCCTGGTCGGCGAATCTGAGGCCGGTCGGGACTCGTGGCTCGAATCGTTCGCGAGGCGCCATGTGTTTCGCGGACGGTCGTTCTCCGACTTCGAGTTCCAGGTCGAAATCGAGACCGGCCGCTCGCGCAGGCGGGCCGACATGTGCCACCGCGCGACACGGGTCGTCGTCGAACTCGATGGCAGGCGGGATCACGAGCGCGCCGGAGGTCTGCGGCGCGACCGCCTGCGAGATGCGGAGCTAGCCGCCTGCGGGTACGTCACGCTGAGGTTCGGTTTCGCAGAGTTGCGGGATTCTCCCGCGAGGTGCCGCGATCTGGTCCTCTCAGCCGTCGCCGCCCGCTCGTGACGCTCTCCGAGCATCTCGTGCGGATATCGGGCGCTTGGCCGCATCAGGTGTTCGGAGCCCATACTCAGGCGGTGCCGGCGCGGTGACGAGGCCAGTACCCGGGAGCATGCCGCCCCTTGCACAACACCCGGGTCTAGGCTGAGTCTGTGACTGAGAACCCCGCAACCGAGGCCTACGACGCCGTCGACGTGATCCGCACCAAGCGCGACAAGCACGAGCTCACCGACGGCCAGATCGACTGGCTGGTGGACGCCTACACGCGCGGCGTCGTCGCCGAGGAGCAGATGTCCGCCCTCACCATGGCGATCCTCCTCAACGGCATGAACCGCGACGAGATCGCGCGCTGGACCAACGCGATGATCGCCTCCGGCGAGCGCCTGGACTTCTCCATCCTGAGCCGTCCCACGGCCGACAAGCACTCCACCGGCGGTGTGGGCGACAAGATCACCCTGCCGCTCGCCCCGCTCGTCGCGGCCTGCGGCGTCGCCGTGCCGCAGCTGAGCGGCCGCGGTCTCGGCCACACTGGCGGCACCCTCGACAAGCTCGAGTCGATCCCCGGCTGGCGCGCGGCCCTGAGCAACGAGGAGATGCTCGCGCAGCTCGAGGACGTCGGCGCGGTGATCTGCGCCGCGGGCTCGGGTCTCGCTCCCGCCGACAAGAAGCTCTACGCCCTGCGCGACGTCACCGGCACGGTCGAGTCGATCCCGATGATCTCGGCGTCGATCATGTCGAAGAAGATCGCCGAGGGCACCGGCGCGCTGGTCCTCGACGTCAAGGTCGGCTCCGGCGCCTTCATGAAGACCGAGGCCGATGCGCGTGAGCTCGCCCGCACCATGGTCGACCTCGGCACCGACGCCGGCGTCGTCACGACCGCGCTGCTCACCGATATGTCGACCCCGCTGGGCCGTGGCATCGGCAATGCGCTCGAGGTCACCGAGTCCGTGGCCGTCCTCGCCGGCGGCGGGCCCGCCGACGTCGTCGAGCTCACAATCGCTCTCGCGCGCGAGATGCTCGCGGGCGCTGGCGTCACCGACGTCGACCCGGCCGATGCGCTCGCCGACGGCCGCGCGATGGACGCGTGGCGCAGGATGATCGCCGCACAGGGTGGAGACCCCGATGCGGAGCTCCCGGTCGCGACCCACACCGAGGAGATCCGCGCGGACCGCGACGGCGTGATCGTCCGCATGGACGCCCTCGGCGTCGGCGTCGCCGCGTGGCGGCTCGGCGCTGGCCGCGCGCGCAAGGAAGACCCGGTTCAGGCCGGCGCGGGCGTCTACCTCCACAAGACCCTCGGCGAGCAGGTCAAGGCCGGCGAGGTCATCGCGACGCTGCACACGGACACACCCGAGCGCTTCACACGTGCGATCGACTCGCTCGACACCGCATGCGACGGCGCTGGCGCGATCGCGATCGGCTCCGTCGCTCCCGAGCGCAGCATCGTGATCGACCGCATCTCCGCCGGCTAGGGGCCGGATGGCCTGGACGCTGACGACCGTCGCGGGGCGCGCGAGCCGCTCGCTCGGACGGTCGTTCCCCGAGCGTGGTGACGCCGTCTCCGCAGCGTCCACGTTCCACACCCTGTACTCGGCACGGGCCGATGCGGTGCTGTCCTCGCTCGCGCCCGCCGACCTGCATGCGGCAGAGGCGGACATCGAGATCATCGGTCGCGCGGTCGCGCACCGCATCCTCGCGTCGGGGCACTCGATCGCCTCGCTGAGCGCAGTCGCCGCGACCTGGGGCGACCTGCCCGAGTGGCAGCGCCGCGTCGTGGAGGACCCGTGCGCAGGACCCGAGGTGACGTTCGGCCTGCTGCCGGCGACGCAGATCGACGAGACGACCTGCGGACCCACGTCGGCGGTGATGGCCGCTCTTATCGCGGACCCTGTGCTCGCCCTCTGGCTGGCCGTCTCCGACCTGCCGTCGGGCGTCCTTCCCTACCTGGGCCTGTCCGCGCGCACGGCAGGCATGCCCGACCACACCGTGCGCGACCGCTGGGCCACGCTCCAACGCGTGGTGCACGTGCAGTCGACCGGCATGGGCATCGGCCTGCCATGGCCGCGGCGCCTTGGCACCCCTCCCTGGGGGCTCGCGGCGACGCTGCGCGTGGCGGGGCTGCGCTTCCGCTCCCACATGCTCGACGACTCCCACATCCCGACCATGGAGCGCTTCACCGCACGTGCCACGCGCCTCGTGACCGCCGGCATCCCGGTGCCGGTGTACTCGGGCGGGGACAGTGCGGGCGGCCTCAGCCAGGCCGTCCCACGCCACGTCGTCCTCCTCGTGGGGCGCTACACGGCCGATGCGGAGGCCGGCTTTGAGGTGTTCGAGCCCAGTGCGGGGAGAGTCCGCAGACTGGCCGACTCGCGCATCGTGAGGGGAGTGGCCGATGCGGGGGAGGGGTCGCCTGACCGGCACCCCGCGCTCGGGTACTGGAATCGCCTCAGTTGGGCGGTCCTTCCGCGTTAGCCTGGTGCCATGAACCTCACTCCTGCCGACATGGTCGCGCTGCCGAAGGTCCTCCTCCACGATCACCTTGACGGCGGCCTGCGCCCCGAGACCCTCATCGAGCTCGCCGGCGAGATCGGCTACGAGCTTCCTTCCAGCGATCCGGTCGAGCTCGCGAGGATCGCCGTGGACAACGCGAACTCCGGCGACCTGGTGCGCTACCTCGAGTTCTTCGCCCACACGACCGCCGTGATGCAGACGGAGGCGAACCTCACGCGCGTCGCCCGCGAGGCCGTCATCGACAACGCCAGGGACGGTGTCGTCTACGTCGAGCTCCGCTACGCGCCCGAGCAGCACCAGGCAGGCGGGCTCAGCCTCGTGCAGATCGTCGAGGCCGTGCAGACCGGTCTCGACCAGGGCATGGCGGCCGCCGCGGAGGAGGGCTCAACGATCAGGGCGACGGCGTTGCTGTGCGCGATGCGGCAGGCGGAACGCTCGGGCGAGATCGCCCAGCTCGCGATCGAGCAGCGCGGCCGCTGCTGCGTGGGCTTCGACATCGCGGGCCCCGAGTTCGGCTTCCCCGCGGAGAACCACAGCGCCGCGTTCGAGGCGCTCGCCAACGCCCACGTGCCCGTCACGGTGCATGCGGGTGAGGCCGATGGTGTGCAGTCGATCTCCGGAGCGCTCGCGACGGGACGCGCCCGCCGCCTGGGCCACGGCGTCCGCGTGTGGGAGGACATCGAGGGCTTCGGCACCGACGACGCCGTGTGCGGCCCCGTCGCGGCCCACGTCCTCGACGAGCAGATCACGCTCGAGTGCTCTCCCACGTCGAATGTGCACACCAAGGCTGCGCAGTCGATCGAGACGCACCCGATGCACGAGCTCAACGACATGGGCTTCGCCGTGACCATCAACACGGACAACCGGCTCGTGAGCGGCACCACGATGTCGCGCGAGTTCGAGCTCCTGGCGGAGGCCGGGTGGACCAAGGAGGACCTCTTCGCCGCGACGCTCACCGCCGCGTGGAGCGTGTTCCTCCCGTACGACGAGCGCGCCGAGCTCGCCGACCGGATCATTGAAGGCTACGGATACGAGATGGAGTTCTAGCGATGACGATGTCGCGGGCCGAGCTTGCCCAGTACGTGGACCACACCCTCCTCAAGCCGGAGGCCACCCCTGCGGACGTCGCGGAGATCGTCGCGGAGGGCGCCGACCTCGGCGTCTACTCCGTGTGCGTCTCCCCGTCGATGATCCCGATCGCGCTGCCGAGCGGCCTCAAGCTCGCGGTGGTCGCGGGCTTCCCGTCGGGCAAGCACCACACCGAGGTGAAGGTGCTCGAGGCCGCGCTCGCGTGCGACCAGGGGGCCGATGAGGTCGACATGGTGATCGACATCGCCGCCGCGATCGAGGGTCGCTTCGACGACGTCCGTGC
>JAUIBG010000165.1 GCA_030428165.1 Actinomycetes bacterium | reverse complement strand
CACGCGTCGGGATTCGACCCGCGCGATCTCGAGGCGGCAGGCGTCCAGCAGGTCGTGACCGCGGCCGACATCGCGACGGGCCGCGACGAGATGCGGCAGGTCCGCCTGTCCGACGACGTGGCCGGCTACATCGTGGACGTCTGCCGCGCGACCCGCGAGGCGCCCTCGGTGGCGATGGGGGTCTCGCCGCGAGGCGCGACGGCCCTCATGGCGACCTCACGGGCCTGGGCATGGCTCCGCGGCTCCGCGTACGTGTCGCCCGACGACGTCAAGGCGCTCGCCACCTGGACCCTGGCCCACCGCATCAAGGTGCGCGCCGAGGCCGAGCTCGAGGGCGTCGACGCGAATTCTGTGCTCGCGTCGGTGCTCGCGTCCGTGCCCGTGCCGCGGTAGTCGTCGTGTTCATCCGTCCCTGGGCAGCCGTCGCGATGGCGTTCGGAGTCGTGCCGGCCGCCCTCGTCGGCGCGCAGTGGGCCGCGTGGGCGTGGCTCGGACTCGTGGCCGCGCTGGTCGGGCTCGACGCGTGGATCGCGCCGAGCCCGAGGGCGCTCACCGCCAGCCGCCGCTCGCCGGCTCCCGTGCGCCTGACGGAGACCGCGACCGCGGGCCTCACCCTCGCGAACACCGGTCGCAGGACGATCACGGGAGTCGTCCGCGACGCGTGGCAGCCCTCCGCAGGGGCGGACGAGACCCGTCACCGCTTCCGCGTCAGGCCGGGGCAGGAGGCGTCGCTCAGGACGCTGCTGACGCCCACGCGCCGAGGCGACCGGGTCGCCGACCGCGTGACCGTCAGGACGAACGGGCCCCTGCGGCTCGCGGGCCGCCAGCGGTCCCTCGAGGCCGACGCCTCGGTGAGGGTCCTGCCCCCGTTCGTCGCGCGCAAGTACCTGCCGTCCCGCATGCGGCGCCTGCGCGAGATCGAGGGCCAGACCGCGATCCGCATGGGCGGAGCGGGCAGCGAGTTCGACTCCCTGCGCGAGTACGTGCCAGGGGATGACGTCCGCACCATCGACTGGATGGCGACCGCTCGTCACGCCGACGTGATCGTCCGCACGTTCCGCCCCGAGCGCGACCGTCGTCTCATGCTCGTGCTGGACACCTCGCGCCTGTCGGCCGTCCGCGTGGGCGATGCGCCACGACTCGACGCCTCGATCGAGGCGACGCTGCTGCTGGCCGCGCTGGCGGTGCACGCGGGCGACCGCGTGCAGATGGTCGCCTACGACCGCGTGGAGCGCGCGCGAGCCGCGACGCTCGTGGGCTCGGACGTGCTCGCGACCCTGGGCGATGCGATCGCCCCGATCGAGCCGTCCCTCGTCGAGCCCGACTGGTCCGGCGTCGTCCGCCTCGCGCGCTCCCGCCTCAGCCAGCGCTCGCTGGTGGTGCTGCTCACGACGGTCGAGACATCGGCTGTGGACTCGGGACTGCTCGACGCCGTCGCGACCCTGTCGAAGGACCATGTCGTGGCTATCGCCTCGGTGGAGGACCCGGAGGAGACGGCGATGGCCGCGCTGCGAGGTGACGCCGAGTCCGTCTACGCCGCGGCATCGGCCGCGAGGTCGGCGCTGGAGCGTGACGCAATCGCGGAGAGGCTCCGGCACGTGGGCGGTCACGTGGTGACGTCCACTCCCGAGGATCTCGCGCCGGATCTCGCGGACCAGTACCTCGCACTCAAGGCGTCGGGGCTGCTCTAGTCAGCCCCGCACCTCGACGCTCGACGTCGCGAAGTCACCCTGGACGTCGCCGGTGATGCCGCGGTCGTGGGCGGCCCGGCCGATCACGAAGGTGTAGAGCCAGAAGGCGACGAGGGCGAGCACGCCCACGGCGTTCTTCACCACCCAGGACATGTTCGAGCCGGTGATGTAGCCCTCGATCAGCGCGGAGATGAAGAGCACCCCGACCAGGCCGATCGCGACGGCGATCACGGTGCGTCCCGCCTCGGCGACGGCGCGGCCGCGTGGCAGCGGTCCTGGCACGAGGATCGCCCAGAAGAGCCGCAGGCCTGCGGCCGCGGCCATGAAGATGGCCGTGAGCTCCAGCAGGCCGTGAGGGAGCAGCAGCTGGAAGAAGATGTCGAGGAGGTCGGCCTCCGCCATGATCGCGCCGGTCACTCCGACGTTGACGGCGTTCTGGTAGATCATCAGCAGTGGGTAGAAGCCCGTGAAGCCGAACGCGATGCTCTGCGCTGCGATGAGCGCGTTGTTGGTCCACACCATGGCGCCGAACGACGTCGAGTCGTACTCCACGTAGTAGGACTCGAACTCGAATTGCGCGATCCTCGCGCGATCCTCCGGTGTGCCGATGAGGGCGAGCGCCTCGGGCGAGTTGACGGTCCACACCGCCGTCACGGTGGCGATCGCCACGAATGCGATGGCGACGGCGATGGTCCACCACCGCACGCGGTAGAACGCGGCGGCCAGGCCCCACAGCAGGAACGAGCCGACCGCGGAGCCGGTGGACGAGGACGTGCCGGTGAGCCAGACGCGCGCACGGGCCAGGGAGATCGACAGTCGGGAGATCAGCGTCGGCTCGGGCACCGCGGACCTCGCCGCGGAGAGGTCGCCGGCGGTGGACTGGTATAGGCGGGTGAGCTCGTCGGCCTCGGCGCCGCTGAGGCGTCGCTTCCTGGCAAGCTGGTCCAGACGGTTCCAGCGCGGCTCGCGCACTGCCCGGAAAGCGTCGAGATCCATGCCGCTACGATGCCATAGTCCGGACCACTAGGAGAGCACCCATGAGCGCGATCGAGGACGAGATCGTCATCGGCGAGGGCGTCGCCATCTCGGTTGCCGAGGCGCCCATCACCATGCGGATGCTGTCCGGACTGATCGACGCGATCGTGGTGCTGCTCGGGTTCTACGTCGCAAGCCTCATCGTGAGTGCCACCGCGCTGCTCAGCGGCTTCGACCCCGCTCTCACGCGCGCGTTCAACATCGCCACGTTCGTCCTGTGGCTCGTCCTCGTTCCCACCGTCGTCGAGGTGCTCACCCGCGGCCGGTCGCTGGGCAAGCTGGCGCTCGGCATCCGCATCGTGCGCGACGACGGAGGGCCGGTGGGATTCCGCCACGCGCTCGGGCGCGCGCTGGTCGGGCTGCTCGAGATCTACATGTCCTTCGGCACCATCGCAGCGACGACCGCGGTGATGTCGAGCCGCGGCAAGCGGATGGGCGACATCGTGGTGGGCACCTACCCGATGCGCACCCGCGGGGCGAAGTCGACGATGCCCCCGCTGGTGGTCCACCCCGCACTGGAGGAGTGGTCGCGGACGGCCGACATCCTGCGCCTCCCCGACGGGCTCGCCCTGACGGCCCGCACGTTCGTGGGACGCGCCGGCTCGCTCACGCCGCAGTCACGCGATCGCCTGGGCCGTGACATCGCCGGCAGGGTCGCGGAGTACGTGTCCCCGAACCCTCCCGCCGGCACCCACCCCGAGTACTTCCTGCAGGCCGTGCTGGCCGCGCGCCGCGACCGCGAGTACGCGCTGCTGACGGCGTCCTCGAAGCGCTACGACGCGGAGATGGAGCGCGTGGGCGCACTGCCCTTCGGGATCGAGGACCCCGAACGCTGACCCCTCCCTCCCTGGGGAAGTGGTGAGTTGTTGACGCGTCTGCGGCGTGTCATGGGCCGATGTGGTGAGTTTGGTCGCGACGCGGCACCGGTTTCCACAGGCTCCAGCGAGGCATGATGATCCGCGTCACCATCGGGGAATGGACGACACGGCAGCCCTGCTCGCCCTCCCGAGAGCCCACCGCACGGCCGATGTCAGGGCGCGTTTGGGTTCGCGGGCACTCGACACGCTGGTGGAGACGGGAGATCTCACCCGGCTTGCACGCGGGATCGTCGCACCGACGGCCCACGCAGACAGCCTGCAGACCCGGGCATCGGCAGCGGCGCTGCTCACGGCCGGCACAGGCGTCGCCACCGGCACCGGCGCCCTGTTCCTCTGGCGTGCTGTCGCTCGTGCGCCCGCGTCGCTGCTCGTCGGCGTGCCGCGGGAACGCCATGACCTTCGGAGGCTCGACGGCGTCCGGTTCACGCGGCTGTCCACGATGCCACAGCCCTTCTCCTTCGTAGCGTTCTCCGTGGCGCCTCCGGAGGAGGCGCTGATCCATGCGATGCGCGAGCGCCGCGAGGGCACTCCCTCGGCGACGGCACTCGAGGCCCTGTCGTCAGGCATGCTTGACATCGCACGCGTGCGGGAACTGCTGGACGCGCGGCCAAGCCTTTCGGGCCGACGTCACCTGGTCAGAGCGCTCGCTCTCCACGACTCAGGCATCGAGAGCCACCTCGAGCACCTCGCGATCGACTCAGTCCTCGTCGGGGACGAGTTCGCGTCGCTGGTGCGCCAGCACGCCATCAGCGTGGGCGGCGCATCCTTCCGGCTCGACGCCTACCTGCCCGAGCATCGGCTCGCGATCGAGTTCGACGGCGCAACCGAGCACGCGAAGCCGGCGCGGTGGCGGAAGGACCGCGCTCGCGACACACTGCTGGCGTCGATCGGGATCCAGACGATTCGCCTCACCTACAGGGACGTCACCGAACGGCCGGAGTGGTCGAGGACACGGCTGCTGGAGGCGATGGCACACCGTTCGCCGATGCCGCGCGTCGCCTGAGCGCGAAGAACTCACCACATCGCCCCGTGACACGCCGAAGACGCGTCAACAACTCACCACTTCCCAGGAGGAGGGGGGACGGGGGCTAGTAGCGGTAGTGGTCCGGCTTGAACGGGCCCTCGACCGGCACGCCGATGTAGTCGGCCTGGCGCTGCGACAGCGACGTGAGCCTGACTCCCAGCGCATCGAGGTGGAGGCGTGCCACCTTCTCGTCGAGCACCTTGGGCAGGCGGTGCACTCCCAACGGGTAGTCCGACGCGCGCACCCACAGCTCGATCTGCGCGAGCACCTGGTTCGCGAACGAGGTGCTCATCACGAAGCTCGGGTGGCCGGTCGCATTGCCCAGGTTGAGCAGGCGCCCCTCCGACAGCACGATCACGCTGTGGCCGTCGGGGAACACCCACTCGTCCACCTGCGGCTTCACCGGGACTCGCTTGGCGCCGGCACGGCCCAGCCCGGCGACGTCGATCTCGTCGTCGAAGTGGCCCACGTTGCCGACGACGGCCTGGTCCTTCATCGCCTCCATGTGCTCGATCGAGACGATGTCGGTGTTGCCGGTGGTCGTGATG
>JAUIBG010000009.1 GCA_030428165.1 Actinomycetes bacterium | reverse complement strand
GAAGCCCGACCCGATCGTCATCGCCGACGGCATCGAGCGCCACTTCGGCGGCCTCGTCGCCGTCGATGTCGAGCACTTCGAGGTGCAGCGCGGCCAGATCACCGCGCTCATCGGCCCCAACGGAGCAGGCAAGTCGACCTTCTTCAACCTGCTCACCGGCTTCGACAAGCCTCAGCACGGCGCGTGGTCCTTCAATGGGCACTCGCTGAAGGGCACCTCCCCCGCGAAGGTCGCCCGCGCAGGGAAGGTCCGCACGTTCCAGCTGACCAAGGCGCTCAACGCCATGACGGTCATGGAGAACATGCGTCTCGGCGCTGCCAACCAGGTGGGCGAGAACTTCTTCAAGGCCTTCGTGCCGAGCCTGTGGCGCAAGCAGGAGGATGAGATCACCGAGAAGGCGGTCGATCTCCTCAAGCGCTTCAAGCTCTACGAAAAGAAGGACGACTACGCGGGCTCGCTCTCCGGCGGACAGCGCAAGCTGCTCGAGATGGCGCGTGCGCTCATGTCCGACCCCGAGATGGTCATGCTCGACGAGCCGATGGCGGGAGTGAACCCCGCGCTCACCGAGTCGCTCCTCGACCACATCGTCGACCTCAAGCACCGCGGCGTGACCGTGCTCTTCGTCGAGCACGACATGCACATGGTGCGCCGGATCTCCGACTGGGTCGTCGTCATGGCCGAGGGCAGGATCATCGCCGAGGGCCCTCCGGGAACCGTCATGGCCAACCCCGCCGTGCAGGACGCCTACCTGGGCGCGCACCACGACACCGACCTGTCCGAGGAGTCCTGAGCATGACCGACGCACCCAAGACGATCCTCAAGGCCGACAACCTCATCGCCGGATACCTCCCTGGAGTCGACATCCTCAACGGATGCTCGATGGAGGTGGCCGAGGGCGAGCTCATCGGCATCATCGGCCCCAACGGCGCCGGCAAGTCGACGTTCCTGAAGTCGCTGTTCGGCCTCGTCCCGATCCGGTCCGGCTCCGTGACTCTGGGCGACGAGGACATCACGAACAAGCGCGCCGACCAGTTGGTCAAGCTGGGCGTTGGCTTTGTGCCGCAGACGGAGAACGTGTTCCCCTCACTCACGATCGAGGAGAACCTTGAGATGGGCGCGTACCAGGCGCACGGGACGTACAAGGAGCACCTCGAGCGCATCTACGAGCTCTTCCCCCGCCTGTCCGAGCGCCGTCACCAGTCGGCGGGCTCGCTGTCCGGTGGTGAGCGCCAGATGGTCGCCATGGGCCGTGCGCTCATGATGGACCCGAAGGTGCTGCTGCTGGACGAGCCGTCCGCGGGACTGAGCCCCGACCGACAGGACGAGACCTTCGTGCGCACGCGCGAGATCAACAAGACCGGCGTCACCGTGATCATGGTCGAGCAGAACGCCCGCAGGTGCCTGCAGATCTCCGACCGCGGCTACGTCCTCGACCAGGGCGTGACGGCCTACACGGGCACCGGCAAGGAGCTCATCCACGACCCCAAGGTGGTCGAGATGTACCTGGGCACCCTGGGCGCCTAGCACTCCCTCTTCGCTCATCACGGCGGCTCTCCCCCACGGGAGGGCCGCCGTTTCGCTTCCCTGCATCGCGCCGTGCTCCGACTTGGCGGCGCCTTCGCCCCGCAGTCACCGTGCCGCGCGCCTGCCTCATCTGCGGGTCGCCACGACGACGCGCTGAGGTCACTAGGCATACCGGACAGGACGTCCGGCGTGTCGCCCGTGGACCCGCAGATCGGGCAGGGCTGGGTCGGACAGGGCTGGGTCCAGACACGGGCCGATGCAGCCACCGCGCGTGGGCATGCGAAAGGGGCCCGACCGTGCGGTCGGGCCCCTTCGCGTTGAGGTGTGAAGCGCGAGGCTCCTACGGCTGCTTAGGCCGCGGGGACCTCACCGTAGATCGCCTCGATCCACGAGTTGGCGCCGGCGGCGTCGTACTCGTAGATGCCGATGTAGGCGCTCGACGGGTCATTGGCCTCGTTGAAGGGACCAGCACCAGAGACAGCCTGGTAGTTGATCTCCTCGCCGGCCTCGATGAGGTCGGCGCACTCGACCCAGCCGGTGCACTCGGTACCACCGTTGGCGCCCGAGACGGCCGCCAGGTTGTCCGCGATGGTCTGGCCGTCGCCGGCACCGCCCTTGAGCGCGGCGAGCGCGACCAGGATGGTGTTGTCGTACGACTCGGGGCCGTACGCGTAGACGTCCAGAGCGCCGTCCTCGGAGGCGCCGTCCAGCAGGGCGGCGAAGTCCTCGTCGGGGTTGGCGCCGGGGATGGTGCCCTTCATGCCGGACAGGTCCGCGTCGCCGAACTCACCGGTGAAGTCGGTCGTGTTGCCGTCCACAAGGTAGATCGTCGAGGGGTCCACACCCGCGGCGATGAGCGCCGGGATGATCTGGTAGACCTGGTCGAACGTGATGATGCCGATGGCGCTGGGCTCCGTGGCGAGCAGCGTCGCGACAATGGTCGAGAAGTCCTCGGTCGTCGGGTCGAACACGTCCTCGGCACCGTACGTGATGGTGCCGCCGTTGCCCTCGAAGACCGACACGACGGTGTCGCGCAGACCCGTGCCGTAGTCGTCGTTGAAGACGAGGAGGCCGAGGCTGTCGTGGCCGTCCTCCGCGACGAGGGTGGCGAAGACGTCACCCTGGACGGTGTCCGGCGGAGCGGTGCGGAAGTACAGGGGCGAGTAGCCCGAGAGCGCCGCGGCGGTGTTCGCCGGGGAGAACATGACGATGCCGGCGTTGGTGATGTCGTCGACGACGTTCAGCGTCACCGAGGACGAGGCCGCACCGATGACCGCTCCGACGCCCTCGTTGATGAGGGTCGTGGCCGACTCCGAGCCGATGCCGGGGTTGTCGGTGTCGGACGAGTCGGTGTGGAACACCTCGACGTCGGCGCCGAACACGCCGCCGGCCTCGTTGATCTCAGAGATCGCGAGGTCGACGCCGGCGATCTCCGGCGGGCCGAGGAACGCGAGCGAGCCGGTGATGGGCAGGAATGTACCGATCTTCAGTGCCTCGCCGGACGCGGGGGCGTCGGACGAGCCGTCCGTCGTCTCCTCGCCGGAGCTGCAGGCCGCGAGGGCGAGCGTGGCAATGCCCACCAGCGCTGCACCGCGAACGAAGTGCTTCGTTCGTGCCATGGATTTTCCTCCTACCTGACGCCGAAGCGCCAGAGCATGCGGCAGGGGGCGGTCCCCTGCTGTGCACCGCACGCTACAGCGGTGAGATTTCGGCTTTGGGTCGCGAGAGTCACGATTTCGTGACCCAACGGATACGAATCGAGATCAACGTCTCGCATCGTGAGACGAGAGGACGTGTGTCCTACTTGCCCATCTGCTCGATGACGGCGTCCGCCACCTCGCGCATGGTCAGTCGACGGTCCATGGAGGTCTTCTGGATCCAGCGGAAGGACTCGGGCTCGTTGAGCTTCATCTTCTCCATGAGCAGGCCCTTGGCGCGCTCGACGCGCTTGCGCGTCTCCATGCGCTCGTTGATGTCGGCAATCTCGCCCTCGAGGGCGCGGATCTCCGCGAACCTGGAGGCGGCGATCTCGATGTTCGGCATCAGGTCGGCCGGGGTGAACGGCTTCACGACGTAGGCCATGGCACCGGCGTCGCGCGCGCGCTCGACCAGCTCCGTCTGCGAGAAGGCGGTGAGCAGCACGACCGGAGCAAGGCGCTCGGCGGCGATCTCCTCCGCCGCGGAGATGCCGTCCTTGACGGGCATCTTCACGTCCATCACCACGACGGTCGGCTTGTGCTCGCGCACGAGCGCCACCGCCTCATCGCCGTTCGCCGCCTGGCCGACGACCGTGAACCCGCCCTCGGTCAGCGTCTCGACGATGTCCATGCGGATCAGCGCCTCGTCCTCCGCGACGACGGCGGTGCGCTCCGTCACGCCCGCACTAGGCTTTGCTGCATCGGAATTCTCAACCACAGGCGCTAGCCTAGTGTTTCCCCGCCCCGATAGCCCAACCGGCAGAGGCAAACGGCTCAAACCCGTTCCAGTGTGGGTTCGAATCCCACTCGGGGCACCGTCCCTTTGCGATCGCTCACCGACCGCTCACGCGCGGTGAGCGATCGCGTAGCGGTCGAACGCCACGCCGCCGGGGAATCCCGCATGCTCGACGCGCTCGAGGCGCAGAGGCGCATCCAAGCCGTCGAACAGCGGCCTGCCGGTCCCGAGCAGCGCCGGATGGGTGAACAGCCACAACTCGTCGAGGAGACCCGCGTCGAGCAGCGCGGAAGCGAGCGTCGCCCCGCCGACGCCGACCTCCCCGTCCCATTCCTCCTTGAGAGCCGCCAGCCGGGCCACGGCATCGGCGCCGCCGACCACCATGGTGTTGAACGGAGCATCCGCCCTCGTCGACGATACGAGCACCTTCGGAGCCGTCGTCCAGATCTCCCCGTACTCACGGAGGATTCCCGGAAGGCTCTCGTCGGTCCGGGCTGCGGGCCAGAAGTCCTCCATGATCTCGTAGACCACCCTGCCCTGGACCATGGCCGTGAGCGCCGCCGCCCTGGCGTTGAACTCGCGGTGCAGCTCCTCGCCGATGCTCATCCAGTCACCGCCGCCCGACTCCCCCGGCGCATGCTCGATGAACCCGTCGAGGGACACGTTCATCCAGTACACGAACCTCGCGCTCATGCGGACACTCCTCCCATATCCCGCCTCCAGAGTGCATGCACATGCCCAGCCGCGTCCAGCATCGGCCGTGAGCCGCTGTGGGACCCACGAGTGACGGGACTGGCATGCCGCGCCGCCATACTGGAGGCATGACGAAGAAGGCCGCGTCGACGGACGCCACCGCACCCACCGACACCCCTGCTGGGCGGGAGGAGCGCTTCGACGGCAAGGAGTCGCGCGAGCGCCACTCGATCGCCCTGGTCGCGCACGACCACAAGAAGGCGGCGCTGCTCGAGTGGGCCAAGTTCAACCGCCTCACGCTGTCCAAGCACGAGCTGTGGGCCACCGGCACGACCGGCACGATGCTGCGCGACGAGCTGGGGCTCGACGTCAACCTCTTCCTGTCCGGCCCGGTCGGAGGCGACCAGCAGGTGGGCGCGAAGATCGCCGAGGGCGAGATCGACATGCTGATCTTCCTGTGGGACCCGCTGCAGCCGCAGCCCCACGACCCCGACGTCAAGGCCCTTCTGCGCCTGGGCGCGGTCTGGAACATCCCGATGGCGTCGAACATCGCCACGGCCGACTACTTGATCTCGTCGCCGCTGTTCGACGACGGCTACGACCACTACCGCCCCACCATCGGCCAGCGCGCCTGGGACGGCGACAGCGGGCTCCCCGCTCCCCCGACGGACGGCTCGGACGCCCCGCCTGCGAGCTAGCACCGGGGACGCCGATGCCGCGTCCTGATCCGCACACGACGAAGGGCGGGCAACCCTCACGGCTGCCCGCCCTTCGCGTCCGTCTGAGCGGCTAGGCCTGAACCTGGCCCACCTTGTGCACGAAGATCGAGTTCGTGGTGCCGGCGATGCCCACTGGCGTGCCGGACACGACCACCACGTAGTCGCCGTCCTCGGCCTCACCGGTCTGCTTGAGGTACGCGTCGACCATGTTGACCATCGCGTCAGCGGAGTCGACCTTCTCGACCTCGACGGCCTCGATGCCCCAGCTGAGCGCGAGGCGCTTCTTGGTCGCGTGGTTGGGCGTGAACGCCTTCATCGGGATCGACGGGCGCAGGCGCGACATGCGCAGCGCCGAGTCGCCCGACTGGGTGAACGTGACGATGTACTTGACCTCGAGACGCTCCGCGATGTCCGCGGCGGCGTTCGTGATCGCACCGGAGCGCGTCTTGGGACGCGTCTTCATCGGGGCGATCCTGAAGCCGCCCTTGCGCTCGGTGTTCTCCACGATGCGGGCCATCGTCTCGACCGTGATGATCGGGTACTCGCCCACGGAGGTCTCGCCCGAGAGCATGACCGCGTCGGCGCCGTCGAGGACCGCGTTGGCGCAGTCGGAGGTCTCGGCGCGCGTCGGGACCGGCGACGAGATCATCGACTCGAGCACCTGCGTCGCCACGATGACCGGCTTGGCCTGCGAGCGGCACAGCTCGATGGCCTGCTTCTGGACCAGCGGCACCTCCTCGAGGGGCAGCTCGACGCCCAGGTCGCCGCGGGCGACCATGACGCCGTCGAACGCATCGACGATCTCGGCGAGATTCGCGACGGCCTGCGGCTTCTCGACCTTGGCGACGACCGGGACCACGCGGCCCTCCTCGTCCATGATCTTGCGGCAGTCCTCGTAGTCCTTGGCGGTGCGCACGAAGGACAGCGCGATGAAGTCGGCACCCAGCTTGAGGGCCCAGCGCAGGTCCTCGGCGTCCTTGTCCGACAGCGCGGGCACGGAGACCGCGACGCCGGGCAGGTTGATGCCCTTGTTGTTCGAGACGGGACCGGGGACGATGACCTCGGTGACGACGTCGGTCTCGGTGACCTCGGTCACCTGCACGCGCACCTTGCCGTCGTCGATCAGCAGGAAGTCGCCCACCGAGCAGTCGCCGGGCAGGCCCTTGTACGTGGTGCCGCACAGCTCCTTGGTGCCCTCCACCTCACGGGTCGTGATCGTGAAGACGTCGCCCTTCTCGAGGTGGTGCGGGCCGTCGGCGAAGCGGCCGAGGCGGATCTTGGGGCCCTGGAGGTCGACGAGCACTGCGACGTTGCGTCCGGACTCCTCAGCCGCCTGGCGCACGTTGTTGTACACCGCCTCGTGGACGCTGTAGTCGCCGTGACTGCGGTTCAGGCGCGCGACGTCCATACCGGCGGCCACCAGCGCGCGGATCTGGTCGATGGACTCCGTCGCGGGTCCGATCGTGCAGACAATCTTTGCGTTTCGCATGTTCTCCAACTCCGGGTTGTCAGATCCGCAACGCCGCGTCGTGCGCCGTCACGGGTGCCGGGAGCTCGGTACTCCCGACCAAGTAGTGATCGATGGCTGCCGCCGCCGCACGGCCCTCAGCGATGGCCCAGACGACGAGGGACGCTCCGCGCCCCGCGTCGCCGGCCACGAAGAAGCCGTCCGCCGACGTGCGATAGTCGGCACCGCGCTCGATGCCGTTCCGCGGGGTCAACGCTATTGAGGCCTGCTGGCTCAGATCGGTGACGTTTGGCCCGGTGAAGCCCATTGCGATGAGCACCAGGTCAGCCGGGATGTCGTGCTCCGTGCCCGGGGTGGGGGTGCGGGAGCCGTCCGCGTTGTACTGGGTCGCGGCGACACGAAGCGAGCGGACATGCCCGTTCTCGTCGCCCACGAACTCGACCGTCGACGCGAGGTACTCACGGGTGCCGCCCTCCTCGTGGGAGCTCGACACCTCGAAGACGCGCGGGTCCATGGGCCACGGCTGGTTCTCGGGACGCTCCGTCGGCGGCTTCTTGCCGATCGCGAGGGTCGTCACCGAGGCCGCGCCCTGGCGCAGCGCCGTGCCGATGCAGTCCGATCCGGTGTCGCCGCCGCCGATGACGATGACGTGCTTGCCCTCGGCGACGATCTGGTCGGCGACGTCCTTGCCTGCGATGGCCTGGTTGCTCTGGTGCAGGTACGGCATCGCGTAGTGGATCCCGTCCAGGTCGCGGCCCGGCAGCGGCAGGTCGCGCGGCTCGGGTGCGCCGGTCGCGATGAGCACGGCGTCGTAGCGGGCGCGGAGGTCCTCCCAGGTGATGTCCGCGCCGATCGCGACCCCGGTGCGGAACCTGGTCCCCTCGGCGGTCATCTGCTCGACGCGGCGGTCGATGTGGTGCTTCTCCATCTTGAAGTCGGGCACGCCGTAGCGGAGCAGTCCGCCCAGCGCGTCGTCCTTCTCATAGACGCGCACGGTGTGGCCCGCCCTCGTGAGCTGCTGCGCGGCAGCCAGGCCCGCGGGGCCCGAGCCGACGACGGCGACCGTCTTGCCCGTGAGGCGCTGCGGCACGTACGGCACCACGCGGCCCTCCTCGAACGCGCGATCGATGATCTCGACCTCGACGTTCTTGATGGTCACCGCGGGCTGGTTGATGCCCAGCACGCACGACGTCTCGCACGGTGCCGGACAGATGCGTCCGGTGAACTCCGGGAAGTTGTTGGTGGCGTGCAGCCGCTCGATCGCGTCGCCCCACTGGTCGCGCCAGGCGAGGTCGTTCCACTCGGGGATGAGGTTGCCCAGAGGGCAGCCCTGGTGGCAGAACGGGATGCCGCAGTCCATGCAGCGGCCCGCCTGCTCCTTGAGCACCGCCGAGTCGCGGGTGCGCTCGTCGCGCACCTCGGAGTAGTCGCGCAGGCGCACGGGCACGGGCCGGTAGGACGGCCCCTGGCGCTCCCGCACCTTCAGGAATCCGCGGGGATCAGCCATTGGTCACCTCCAGGAACTCGTTCCATGCACCCGGGGAGCTGAGGTCGAGACCCCGCTCCTCGAACTCCGCCAGCGCCTCGCGCACGCGGGCGTACTGCGCGGGCAGCACGCGCGTGAACCTGTCCACGCTCTCATTCCAGCGCGACAGGAGCTCCTTGGCCAGAGGCGAGTCGGTGAACTCCACGTGGCGCTCGAGCAGACCGCGCACGATCGAGGCGTCCTCCTCGTCCAGTCCGGACAGCGTCAGCTCCCCCGCCGCCAGCGCCTCCTTGTTGACGCGCTCGGGGCGAAGGTCCAGGACATAGGCGGTGCCGCCGGACATGCCGGCGCCCAGGTTGCGCCCCACACGGCCCAGGATGACCGCGGTGCCGCCCGTCATGTACTCGAGGGCGTGGTCGCCCACGCCCGTCACGACGGCAGTCGCGCCCGAGTTGCGCACGAGGAAGCGCTCGCCCACCTGGCCGCGCAGGTGAATCTCGCCGCTCGTCGCGCCGTAGCCGATGACGTTGCCGGCGATCACGTCGGAGCCGTCGTCGAGCATCGCCTCCGGGCACGGACGGACGACGATGCGGCCGCCCGACAGGCCCTTGCCGACGTAGTCGTTCGCGTCGCCGAGGAGGTCGATCGAGATGCCCGCAGGCAGGAACGCTCCGAGCGACTGGCCGGCCGTGCCCTTGAACGTGATGTCGATGGTGCCGTCGGGCAGGCCCGCTCCCCCGTGGCGCTTGGTGAGCTGGTAGCCGAGCAGCGTGCCGACGCTGCGGTCGACGTTGCGCACTGCCATGTCGATGGTGACCTTCTCACCGCCGTCGAGCGCTGGGAGGGCCTGCTCGATGAGCGAGACGTCGAGCGCCTCGTCGAGGCCGTGGTCCTGGCTCGTGGCGTGGCGCAGCGCGTCGCTCTCCGGGATGGCGAGCACCGGGCTGAGGTCGAGCGACGCGGCCTTCCAGTGATCGATCGCGGGTCGCACGTCGAGCGCCTCGACGCGACCCACGGCCTCGTCGATCGAGCGGAATCCCAGCTGCGCGAGGTACTCGCGCACCTGCTCGGCGATGAACTCGAAGAAGTTGACGACGAACTCGGGCTTGCCGGTGTACCGGTCGCGCAGCTCGGGGTTCTGCGTCGCGACGCCGACCGGGCACGTGTCCAGGTGGCAGACGCGCATCATGACGCACCCCGACACCACGAGCGGCGCGGTCGCGAAGCCGAACTCCTCCGCGCCCAGCAGGGCGGCGACGACCACATCGCGGCCCGTCTTGAGCTGGCCGTCGACCTGGACCACCACGCGGTCGCGCAGGTCGTTCCTCACCAGCGTCTGCTGGGTGTCGGCCAGGCCGATCTCCCACGGCGCGCCAGCGTGCTTGAGCGAGTTGAGCGGGCTCGCGCCGGTGCCGCCGTCGTGGCCCGAGATGAGCACCACGTCGGACTTGCACTTCGCCACGCCTGCCGCGATCGTGCCGACGCCCACCTCCGACACCAGCTTGGTGTGGATCCTCGCCTCGGGGTTCGCGGCCTTCAGGTCGTGGATGAGCTGCTTGAGGTCCTCGATCGAGTAGATGTCGTGGTGCGGCGGCGGCGAGATCAGGCCGACGCCGGGCGTCGAGTGACGCGTGTCGGCCACCCACGGGTACACCTTGGTGCCCGGCAGCTGGCCGCCCTCGCCGGGCTTGGCGCCCTGCGCGAGCTTGATCTGGATGTCGTCGGCATTCACCAGGTACTCGCTGGTGACGCCGAAGCGTCCCGATGCGACCTGCTTGATCGCGCTCCGGCGCTCGGGGTCACGCAGGCGCTCGGGGTTCTCGCCGCCCTCGCCGGTGTTGGACTTGCCGCCCAGGCGGTTCATCGCGATCGCGAGCGTCTCGTGCGCCTCGGCAGAGATCGAGCCGTACGACATGGCTCCAGTTGAGAACCGCTTGACGATCTCGCTGACGGGCTCGACCTCGTCGATCGAGATGGGCTCGCGGTCGCCCGCGAACTCGAAGAGGCCGCGCAGCGTCATCAGCTGGCGCGTCTGGTCGTCGACGGCGTCCGTGTAGCGCTTGAAGATGTCGTACCTGCGGTTGCGCGTGCTGTGCTGCAGCGCGAACACCGTCTCAGGGTTGAACAGGTGCGGCGGCCCCTCGCGGCGCCACTGGTACTCGCCTCCGGTGCCCAGCCTGCGGTGCCGGGGCAGCTCGCCCGACGGCGGGTACGCGTCCGCGTGGCGCAGCGAGACCTCGGCGGCCAGGATATCGAGGCCGACGCCGTCGATCTGGCTGGGCGTGCCCGTGAAGTGTCGCGCCACCAGCTCGCGCGACAGGCCGATGGCCTCGAAGACCTGGGCGCCGCGGTACGACGAGATGGTCGAGATTCCCATCTTGGACATGATCTTGAGGACGCCCTTGCCGAGCGCCTTGAGCAGGTTCGCGACGGCCTTCTCGGCATCGACGTCGCCCAGGTAGCCGCGCTCCGCGAGGTCCTCGACGGACTCCATCGCGAGATACGGGTTGACCGCTCCGCAGCCGTAGCCGATGAGCAGCGCCACGTGGTGCACCTCGCGCACGTCGCCGGCCTCGACGATGAGCGACACCTGCGTCCTGGTGTGCTGGCGCACCAGGTGCTGGTGCACGGCCGAGAGCATCAGGAGCGACGGGATCGGCGCGAAGTCCTGGTTCGAGTCGCGGTCGGACAGGATGACGAACGAGACGCCCTCCTTCACGGCCTGGTCGACCTCGTCGAACATGTCGTGCAGGCGGCGCTCCAGGCCGTCGTGGCCGTCGCGCACACGGTAGAGGCCGCGGATCTTGCGGGCCGAGAACTTGCCCCGCAGCTTGGGGTCGTCGCCCACGTGCTCCAGCTTGGAGAGCTGGTCGTTGTCGATGACCGGGAAGTCGATGAGGACCTTCCTGGCGTGCTCGGGGGTCGCGTCGAGCAGGTTGGGCTCGGGGCCGAGCGCACCGTCGATCGCCGTGACGATCTCCTCGCGGATCGAGTCCAGCGGCGGGTTCGTCACCTGCGCGAACATCTGCGTGAAGTAGTCGAAGAGCAGGCGGGGCCGGTCGGAGATGCCGGCGATCGGCGTGTCGGAGCCCATGGCGCCGATGGGCTCGATGCCGTTCTGGGCCATCGGCATCAGGAGGACCTTGAGCTCCTCCTGGGTGTAGCCGAACGCGCGCTGGCGACGCTTCACCGAGGCGCCGGAGTGGCGCACGTGCTCACGCTCTGGCAGCTCGCCCATCTGGACATAGTTGTCGCGCAACCACTCCCCGTAGGGGTTCTGCGCGGCCAGCTGAGACTTGATCTCGCCGTCCTCGATGATGCGGCCGGCAGCCGTGTCGACGAGGAGCATGCGACCGGGCTGCAGGCGGCCCTTGCGCACCACCCTGCGGCTCTCGATGGGCAGCAGGCCCGCCTCGGAGCCCGCGATGACGAGACCGTCGTCCGTCACCCAGAAGCGACCGGGGCGCAGGCCGTTGCGGTCGAGGGTGGCGCCGATCAGCGTGCCGTCGGAGAAGTGCAGCGCCGCGGGGCCGTCCCAGGCCTCCATCAGCGTCGAGTGGTACTCGTAGAACGCCCTGCGGTCCGGGTCCATCTCGGTGTTCTTCTGCCACGCCTCCGGCATCATCATCAGCACGGCGTGCGGCAGCGAACGGCCCGACAGGTGCAGGAGCTCCAGCACCTCGTCGAACGACGCGGTGTCCGAGGCGGAGGGCGTGCACACGGGCAGCAGCGGCTCGAGCTCGCCGAGCAGCTCGGACGACAGCCAGCCCTCGCGCGCGCTCATCCAGTTGCGGTTGCCCTGCACGGTGTTGATCTCGCCGTTGTGGGCGATCATGCGCAGCGGCTGCGCGAGCGGCCACGACGGGAACGTGTTGGTCGAGAAGCGCGAGTGCACGAGCGCGAGCTCGGAGGCGTACAGCGGGTGCAGCAGGTCGGGGAACACCTGCTCCAGCTGGTACGTCGTGAGCATGCCCTTGTAGGTGATGGTGCGCGCGGACAGCGACGCGAAGTAGATCTCGTGCTCGAGCTGCGCGCGCTTGCGCACCCGGTAGAGGCGCCTGTCGAGCTCGATGCCGCTCAGTCCATCGGCGGCCAGGAAGACCTGGCGGAACTCGGGCATCGTGGCCTTGGCCGAGGGGCCGAGCGTGTCGGGGCTCGCGGGGACGTCGCGCCAGCCCAGGACGGTGACGCCCTCGTCCGCGGCGATCGCGTCGACCGCGGCCGACTGGCGGTGGGCCGCCCCAGGGGTGAGGAACGCGATGCCCACGCCGTACTGCCCCGCCTGAGGCAGGTCGAAGCCCGCGACCTCGCGCATGAAGGCGTCCGGGATCTGCGTGAGCATGCCAGCGCCATCGCCGGTCTCCGACTCGGCGCCGGTGGCTCCGCGGTGCTCGAGGTTCTTGAGCGCCGTCAGACCGTGATCGACGATGTCGCGCCCCGCGGTTCCGCGCAGGGTGGCCACGAACGCGACGCCACAGGCGTCGTGCTCGAACGCGGGGTCGTAGAGACCCTCGTTCGTCGACTCAAGTGCAGGCACTTGTACCGTCCTTGTCCGCCCCCAGGCATGCGGGGACATTTCTTGCAGGGGGCGACATTGCCCGGTCTTTACCTTGCGGGCCAGACTACCGCGAACACCGGCCCTCCTCCGATTCGCCGCGGAGTGGCAGCGCCTATGACGCGGCGGCGAGCTGATCGCGGGGCGTCTGGTCCTCGCCGGTGCGCTTCTGGCGCCGTCCGAGGCCGTAGAACATCGTCGCAGACAGGCCGATCACGGCGAGCGACGTCCAGATGTTGATGCGCAGCCCGAGGACCAGCACCGCCTCGTCGATGCGCAGCGCCTCGATCCACAGGCGTCCGAGCGTGTAGACGAGGACGTAGAGCCAGAAGACGCGCCCACCACGCAGGTCGAGCCGCCTGTCGGCCCAGATGAGGAGCGCGGCGCCCGCGAGGTTCCAGACGATCTCGTACAGGAACGTCGGGTGGAACGTCTCGATCCCGGCGCAGACGCCGTCGACGTAGCCCCCGGTGCAGATCTCGACGGCCCACGGCACGTCGGTGGCCTGCCCGTAGAGCTCCTGGTTGAAGTAGTTGCCGAGGCGGCCGATGGCCTGCGCCACGAGCACGCCTGGCGCCACTGCGTCGGCGAAGGCCGAGAAGCTCACGCCGGCGCGCCTGGCGCCGATGTACGCGCCGAGCGCGCCCAGGGCGATCGCGCCCCAGATCCCGAGGCCGCCCTCCCAGATGCGGAACGCCTTCCAGAAGTCGCCGTCCTCGCCGAAGTACGGGCCCGGCGTCGAGACGACGTGGTAGATCCGGCCGCCGACGATGCCGAACGGCACCGCCCAGAACACGATGTCGAGGACCACGTCGCCGTTGCCGCCGCGGTCCTTCCAGCGGCGCATCGCGATGAGCGTCGCGACGACGATGCCCGCGAGGATGAACAGCGCGTACGCGTGGACGGTGAGGGGGCCGATCGAGAAGGACGACCACTCCGGCGGCGGGCTGGGGATGAATGCGGGCCTCATGCGTGTGCCTCCACGTGTCCTTCGACGCCTCGTCGCAGCTCGCGTGCCTTCTCGGTGATCGCCGCGATCGCGGCGTCCTCGTCCTCGTCGAACAGGCACTTCACGAGCGCGGTGCCGACGATCACGCCGTCCGCATAGCGGGCCACCTGTGCCGCGTGCTCGCCAGTCGACACCCCGAGGCCCACGCACACGCGCTCGGCTCCCGCGGCCCTCACATCGGCCACGAGCCGCTCCGCGGCCTCGCCGACGCTCGCGCGCTCCCCCGTCACTCCCATGAGGGACGCGGCGTAGACGAAGCCAGAGCTCGCCTGCGCGGTGAGCGCCAGGCGCTCCGCCGTGGTGCTCGGCGCCACGAGGTACACGTGGTCGAGCCCAGCGGCGTCGGCCGCCTCCACCCACTCGGGGGCGGCGTCTGGCGTCACGTCTGGGGCGATGACTCCCGCCGCCCCGGCGTCCACGAGCTCACGCGCGAACGTGTCGAGACCGCGTTGCAGCATCAGGTTGTAGTACGACATCACGACGGGGACGGCTCCGGCGTCGCGGACCACGGACACGGCCGCATAGGTGTCCGCCATGGTCACGCCGCTGGCGAGCGCCGCCGCGGTGGCCTGCTGGATCACGGGGCCGTCGAGCACCGGGTCGGTGTACGGCGGGCCGATCTCGACGATGTCGACGCCCGCCTCGATGATCGCCCGCAGCGCTCGGTGACTCGTCGCGGCATTCGGGAATCCGCTGGGGAGGTAGCCGATCAGAGCGGCGCGTCCCTGGGCCTTGGCGGCATCGATCGCCGCGGTGAGCGCGCTCACGCGTCGTCCTCGGGGTGCAGGCCGAACCACCGTGCCGCCTGCTCCACGTCCTTGTCTCCGCGTCCCGAGAGGTTGACGAGCAGCGTCGCGTCGGGGCCCAGCTCCTTGCCCAGCTTGATCGCGCCCGCCAGCGCGTGCGCCGACTCGATCGCGGGCATGATGCCCTCGGTGCGGGTCAGCAGGGCGAAGGCCTGCATGGCCTCGGAGTCCGTGATGGGCCAGTACTCGGCACGGCCGATGGCCTGCAGCCAGGCGTGCTCAGGTCCCACTCCTGGGTAGTCGAGTCCCGCCGAGATCGAGTGCGACGGCACGGTCTGCCCCTCGCCGTCCTGCAGGATCACCGACTTGGAGCCGTGCAGCACGCCGGGGCGGCCAGCGGTGAGGGTCGCGGCGTGGCGGCCGGTCTCGACGCCGTCGCCCGCAGCCTCGCAGCCGATGAGCCGCACCTCGGGGTCGTCGAGGAAGCCGTCGAAGAGGCCGATGGCGTTGGAGCCGCCGCCGACGCAGGCCAGCGCCGCGTCGGGAAGGCCCCCGAGGGCGACCATCTGCTCGCGGGCCTCCGCGCCGATGACGCGCTGCAGGTCGCGCACGATCGTCGGGAACGGGTGCGGGCCAGCGGCGGTGCCGAAGATGTAGTTGGTGGTGTCGACGTTGGCGACCCAGTCGCGGTACGCCTCGTTGATGGCGTCGCGCAGCGTCCTTGAGCCGGAGGTGACGGGCACGACCTCCGCGCCGAGCAGGCGCATCCTCGCGACGTTGAGCGCCTGGCGCTCGGTGTCCTCCTCGCCCATGTACACGACGCACTCGAGGTCGAGCAGAGCGGCCGCCGTGGCCGTGGCGACGCCGTGCTGGCCCGCGCCGGTCTCCGCGATCACGCGGGTCTTCCCGATGCGCTTGGTCAGCAGCGCCTGGCCCAGCACATTGTTGATCTTGTGCGATCCGGTGTGGTTGAGGTCCTCGCGCTTGAGGAGGATCCGCGCTCCCCCGGCGTGCTTCGCGAAGCGCGGCGCCTCGGTGATGATCGACGGGCGGCCCGTGTAGTCGCGGCCCAGGCGCTCGATCTCGGCGTGGAACTCGGGATCGACCTTGGCCTTGTCATACGCCTCGGTGAGGCCGTCGAGCGCCGCGACCAGCGCCTCGGGGACGTAGCGTCCGCCGAAGTCGCCGAAGAAGGGACCGTCGACCGCCTGAAGCCTGGTGTGCTCAGCGGGAGAGGTCACGGGCGAACCGACCTCAATGCGGGGTGCGCACCCGCGGCGACCATCTCAGCGACCGCCTTGCGCGGCGCGCGGTCCTTGACGAGCGCCTCGCCGACCAGCACCGCATCGGCTCCCAGGCGCGCGTACTCGACCACGTCGTGCCCGTCGCGGATGCCGGACTCGGCCACCTTCACGACGCCGTCGGGGATGACCGGCGCGACCTTGGCGAACGTGTCCCTGTCGACCTCGAGGGTCTTGAGGTTGCGGGCGTTCACGCCCACCACCTTGGCGCCGGCGGCGACCGCGCGCTCGACCTCCTCGGCGTCGTGGACCTCGACCAGGGCCGTCATGCCCAGCGAGTGCACGCGCTCGACGAGCGACTCCAGGGCCAGCTGCTCGAGCGCGGCCACGATCAGCAGGACGAGGTCGGCGCCGTGGGCGCGCGCCTCCCACACCTGGTACGGGGTGACGATGAAGTCCTTGCGGAGGATCGGCACGTCGACCGCGGCGCGGACGGCGTCGAGGTCGGCGAGCGAGCCGCCGAACCGGCGCTGCTCCGTGAGCACCGAGATCACCGAGGCGCCGCCGCGCTCGTACTCGACGGCGAGCTCAGCGGGGTCCTCGATCTGCGCGAGCGCGCCCTTCGACGGGCTCGAGCGCTTGACCTCCGCGATCACCGCGACGGCGTCGGCGGACAGGACCTTGTAGGCGTTGATGGCCTCGGGAAGACGCGCCGCGCGCGCCTTGAGGTCCTCCATCGAAGTGGACGCCTCCCGGATGCGCAGGTCGGCGCGCACCCCGTCGAGGAGCGTGTCGAGGACGGTCGGTGAGGACATGTGGCCATGCTAGCGGCCCTGGATGACGGCCATGTCACGCGTGGGCGTGCGCATGACGACGCCCGGCTACGGCGCCAGGTACGGGTGGAGTGCGGGGATGTTGCGGGCGATCCAATAGACGATGATCGCGGCCAGGACGCCGTAGATCACCCACGGCGGGGCGAGCCTCCGACGGATCGGCACCCCTGCCGATCGCAGCAGCCACGTCACGTAGGAGTACAGCAGGTAGGGGGCGGCGACGACGGCGAGCACGTTCATGTCGATCGCCCCCAGCAGGTCGCCGTTCGCGAGATCGTGGACCGCACGAAGCGAGCCGCAGCCCGGACAGTAGGTCCCTGTGAGGTACAGCGAGGGACACGTCGGATAGTGGCCCGCCTCGTGCGGATTCACGGAGCCGATGTACGCCGTGGCGGCGATCGCGACGACGCCCACCGCGATGGGCGCGGCGAGCGGATGCAGCCGCGACAGGAGCGACTGGGGCGTCGTCTCCTTGAACCGGGTGATCATCGGCTGGGCGTCGTCCTAGTAGGTGCTGATGCCTGCGGCCGCGCCGAGCGCGATGAAGACGCCGTAGACGATTCCGCCGACCACGCCGGCGATCGCGCCCCACATGGCCCACTTCTTGGCGTCCTCGGCGGCCTTCTGCGCGCCTGCGTAGTCGCCCATGGCCCACTTCGAGTTGACCTGTGCGGCCTGGACGATCGACACGATGCCGAGTGGCAGGCAGCAGAAGATCGTCACGAGGATTCCCCAGACGAGGTTGTTGGAGGGCGGCTGGCCCATCGGCATGGGCTGCGCGGGGTATCCGGCCGGGGGCGGCGGGTAGTCGGTCATTGCGGTTCTCTCCCTGGTAGATGGGAGTCGCGGCCGTGCCCGGCCACGACTCCGGCGTGCGCCACCGAACGTAGCGGAAGGGAGCGACGGCCGCATCAGGATTCTGCGGCGGAGGCGGCGACCAAGCCGGCGCGGCTGGTGGCCCCAGCCCTACTGGGTGCCGATGAACTGCTCGAGGCCGGGGATGTTGCGCGCCACGGTGAAGGTCAGGCCGATCGCGAGGACAGTCCAGGCGATGCGAGTGTCGGTCCAGAGCCGCCGCGCGAGGGCGCGCCTTCCGCGCCACAGGTCGACGATGAACACGAGGGCGAGCGGGAGGATCACCGTCACGGCGAATGCGTTCATCTTGAGCGCGCCGAGGATGTCCCCCTGCATCAGCGAGTAGGCGGACCTGGTGCCGCCGCACAGGGGGCAGTCGAGGCCGGTCAGCGCGAGCAGCGGGCACACGGGGCCCAGCTGCTGGGAGTACGGGTTGTGCGTGGCGACGAAGACTGCCGCGCCTGCAGCGCCCACGGTAGTGCCGAGGGCGAGGAGCCGCAGCCGGGAGCCGTCCGGCGCGGCGCTGAGGCGCGCGTCGGACGGCTCCACGACCGAGACGTCGTTCATGGGATCGGCTGGCCTAGCCGTAGATGGCGTCGAAGGCGCCCGTCGAGACGGACACGATCGCGCCGATGAGGTTCAGCACGATCAGGACGATCGCGATCACCATGCCGATGGTGCCCAGGTTGCCGTTGGTGGCCTTGCCCTCCTCCTGGGCCTTCCTGGACATGACGCCGAGGATGATCGCCGGGATTCCGGAGAAGATTCCACAGCAGAGGGTGAGGATTCCGAGCACGAGGGCCCAGACGCCGAGGCTGTTCTTCTCCTCGGGGTTCCCGCCCATGGGCATGGGCTGCGCGGGAACGTTGGCCGGAGGCGGCGGGTAATCGGTCATTGCGGTTCTCTCCCCTGGTAGATGGGAGTCGCGACCGTGCCCGGCTACGACTCCTGCTTGCGCACCTGACCGTAGCCCAAAGCCCGCAGGACCGCACCAGAAATCAGTGAAATCACGATAATTGCGACGCCACCCCACAGCATCGGTGCGATATTCCACGCGAATCCGATGGCGCCGATGACGACGCCGAGCACGATGCCGAGGTTGGTGACCCAGCCAGCCGTCGTCATGCTGTGGTTCGCGGGCGCCTCGTCGGGCAGGTTCTCGGGCTCGATGTTGATACTCGACATGGAGTGTCCTTACGTCCGGGGTGTCTGCGGTGGAGTCTACTCAGGATGCCGCACGCGTCAGCCGCGACGCGATGTCGATCGCCCGGATCACGGCCTCGGCCTTCGCGACGGTCTCGGCGTCCTCGGCATCAGGGTCGGAGTCCGCCACGATGCCGGCGCCTGCCTGCACGTGCGCGATGCCGTCCGAGATCAGCGCCGTGCGGATCGCGATAGCCGTGTCGGCGTTCCCGGCGAAGTCGAAGTAGCCCACGGCGCCGCCGTAGAACCCCCGCCGTGCCGGCTCGAGCTCGTCGATGAGCGCGATCGCTCGCGGCTTGGGGGCACCGGACAGGGTGCCGGCCGGGAACACGGCCGTGAACGCGTCCAGCGCAGTCGCGTCGCCCTCGAGCTCGCCGGCGACCGTCGAGCACATGTGCATGATGTGGCTGTACCGGTTGATGTGCTTGAACTCCGTCACCTCGACGGACGTCGGCAGGCAGACCTTGGTGAGGTCGTTGCGCGCCAGATCCACCAGCATCAGGTGCTCGGCGTTCTCCTTGGGGTCGGCGGCGAGCTCGGCCTCGAGCTTGGCGTCCTGCTCGGCGTCCGTGCCGCGCGGCCTCGAGCCCGCGATCGGGAACGTCGACACGGCTCGGTCGTGGACCGTGACGAGCGACTCGGGGCTCGCGCCCACGACCGCGTACTCGCGACCGCCGGAGTCGAGCCTGAAGAAGTACATGTACGGCGAGGGGTTCAGGGTGCGCAGGACGCGGTAGACCTCGAGCGGATCGACGCCGGTCGCGATGTCGAAGCGCTGCGACGGCACGATCTGGAAGACCTCGCCGTCCCTGATGGCCTCCTTGGAGCGCCGCACGGCCGCACGGAATCCCTCGGCGTCGGAGCGTCGGGAGACCTCGGGGCTCGCGGCCTCGGGATCGATCACCCTCACGCAGCTCACCGCCGCCTGCGCGAGCTGCGCCTGCATCGCGTCGAGCCTCGCGACGGCGTCGTCGTACGCGGCGTCGATGCGCTCGTCCGAGCCGTCCACGTTCACGGCGTTCGCGATCAGCCACACGGTGCCGTCGCGGTGGTCGATGGCCGCGAGGTCCGTCGCCAGGCACAGCACCGCATCGGGCACGTCCAGCTCGCGCGCCGCGACCGCGGGCAGGGTGGGCTCCCACTGGCGGATGATGTCCCAGCCGATCGCGCCCACGAGTCCGCCGGTCAGCGGGGGCAGCCCGCCGATGCGCTCCGACGCCAGCACATCCAGCGCCTGGGCGATCGTGGCCAGCGGGGCACCGTCGGCGAGCCCGGCCGGCACGCTGCCCGACCACGTCGCCTGGTCGCCCGCGATCTCGAGCGTCGCACTCGAGCGCACGCCCACGAACGAGTAGCGCGCGTGCGTGCCGTCGGGCTCCGCCGACTCGAGGATGAACGTGCCGGGTCGCGACTGCGCCAGCGCCTCGTAGACGGCGACCGGAGTCAGCGCGTCGGCGAGCACCCTCCGCACGACGGGCACCACGCGGTGCGTCGCGCCCAGCGACTCGAACTCGGCCCGCTGCGGCCACGTCACGCCCCACTCGAGAGTGGAGGGCGCGATCATCGGCTCTCCTCGAGCCTGCCGCCCGCCAGGAAGCACGTCGCCTCGCCCGTGTGGCACGCCGCGCCCACCTGCGTGACCGTCAGCAGCAGCGCGTCGCCGTCGCAGTCGAGGTCCACGCTGTGGACGTGCTGAATGTGACCCGAGGTGTCACCCTTGCGCCACAGCTCCTGCCTGGAGCGGCTCCAGTAGACCGCGCGGCCCGTGGTCAGCGTCTGGTGCAGGGCCTCGTCGTTCATCCAGGCGACCATGAGCACGTCACGCGTGTCGCGCTCCTGCACGACCGCGCACACGAGCCCGTTGGCGTCGCGCTTCAGGCGTGCGGCGATCTCGGGGTCGAGGGGCATGCGCCCATCATTCCACGACAGCACGGGCTCGACTGCGTCAGCGCGTCTGCGCCACCCAGGCCTCGTGCATGCCCGCGTAGGTGCCGCCCTGGGTGACGAGCTGGGCGTGGGGCCCGACCTCGACCAGCTGGCCCGCATCCATCACGGCGACGACGTCGGCGCGCTCCGCCGTCGAAAGCCGGTGGGCGATGACGACCGAGGTGCGCCCGGCCATCAGGCCCTCGAGCGCGCGCGAGATGCGGACCTCCGTCGCCGGGTCGACCGCGGACGTCGCCTCGTCGAGGATGAGCAGGTCGGGATCGCGCAGGTACACCCTCGCGATCGCGACGAGCTGCCGCTCCCCCGCGCTTAGCAGCTCTCCGCGCGGGCCGACGGGCGTGTCGAGCCCCTGCGGCTGGTGCTCGATCCAGCCTTCGAGGCCCAGCGACTCGAAGGCCGCCATCGCGCGGCTCTCGAGCTCGTCAGCCGGCGCCTCGGGGACGGCGTACTGCAGGTTCGAGCGGATCGTGCCGTCGAAGAGGAAGCCCTCCTGGGGCACGATCGCCACGGCGCGCCGCAGCTGCTCCTGCGGCACCTGGCGGAGGTCCACGCCGCCCACGCTCACGGAGCCCTGCGTGGGGTCCACGAATCGGCACAGGAGGCGCGCGAGGGTGGTCTTCCCCGAGCCCGTCTGGCCGACGAGCGCGAGGCGCTGGCCTGACGGCACGGTGAGGTCGATTCCCTTGAGCACCTCGGGACCCGACGGGTACGTCATCCGCACGCCGTCGATCACGAGCTCGCCGCGGCCGCGCGGGATCTCGATGCCGTCGGGCCCCGGGTCGGGCACGGTCACCTCGGAGTCGACGAGCCCGATGACGCGGCGCCAGCCCACCATGGCCCGCTGCATCTCGGCGAGCATCTCGATGATCCAGCTGAGCGGACCGGCGAACTGGTAGACGAGGAACGCGAATGCGACGACGGTGCCGACCGAGAGCTCGCCCTGCAGGGCGAGGTAGGTGCCGGCGACCAGTGTGAGCCCGGTGGCCACCGACTGACCCGCCGAGTTGGTCGCGAACGTGGACGTCGCGAGCCAGCCGGCCCGCGCATCGGCCGCGACGATCTTCCCGTTGTGCTCGCGCAGCGTGGTGCGCATGCGCTTCTGCACCCCGTAGGCGCGGATCGTCGAGACGCCGACCAGCTGTTCGCCGGTCGCGCCCAGCAGGTCGGCCGAGAACTCGCGGGCGCGCTTGAACGCCTCGCGGATCTTGGGCTGGATGAAGGTCAGCATGATCACGGTAGGGATGTACGCGACCGCCACCACGAGGGCCAGCTGCCAGGAGTAGACCGCCATGACGACGAAGACGATGAGCGTCTCGAGGCCCGCCACCACCATCGCGGCTCCGGTCCACTGCATGAGGTCGCGCATGGTCTCGACGTCGCCGGTGACGCGGGAGACGTAGCGTCCGCGCTGGTCGGCGTTCTGGGTGAGCACCGAGAGCTCGTGCACCTTGTTGAACGCGCGCACACGCAGCGTCGCCAAGCCCGACTCCGCGGCACGCACCATGCGCATGCGCACGACGCGATCCACGGCGGCGGCGATGATCAGCAGCACGGCGCCAGCGCCGGCGTAGGTGACCGCGACGCCCACGTTGACACCCCCGGGAGCGAGGAGGCCGAGGTCAGTGACGCGCTGCGTGACGAACGGCACCGCGGTGCGTCCCGTCGCCGCGACGACGGCGAGGGCGAGGGTGACGAGCAGGCCGGCGCGCAGCTCGGGGCTGAGCTGGAAGCCGCGCTTGAAGGTCGCCCAGATCGTGGTCGGCTCCATCAGTCCTCCTCCCCAGCTGCTCCGGCGTCGGCGATGCCGTCGATGGTGACGGCGGCGAGGCGTTGCTGCTCGGCGTCGCGTTCGTAAGCGAGCACCAGGTCCTGATAGCCCGTGTCCCTCGACATCAGCTCCTCGTGGGTGCCGGCGTCCACGATGCGCCCGTCGTCGACGCGCACCACGCGGTCGGCGAGCAGGATCGACGCGAGGCGGTAGGCGACGAGCAGCACGGTCGGCGAGTCGTCCGAGCCCTTGAGCCCGGTGAGGATCTCGCGCTCGACCTGCGGGTCGACGGCACTCGTCGCGTCGTCCAGGATCAGCACGCGAGGACGCCTCACGAGCGCGCGGGCCAGGGCCAGGCGCTGTCGCTGTCCGCCCGAGAGGTTCATGCCGCGCTCGTCGAGCACCGCGTCGAGCGGATCGTCGCCGGGCTTCGCGAGCGACTCGATCACCGAGTCGACGGCGGCACGGCGCAGCGCCTCCCAGACCTCGGCGTCGGAGAACTCCTCGCCGAGCGTGACGTTCTCCCTCACGGTGCCCGCGAAAACGAAGGCGCTCTGCGGCACGAGCGCGACGTGCGCCGCGAGGTTCGCGATGTGCGCGAGGTTGACGCCGTCGAGCTTCACGGAGCCGGCCGCGGGCGACGCGAGGCGCGAGGCGGCCAGCGCGAGGGTCGACTTGCCCGATCCGGTCGGGCCCACCAGGGCCGTCACGGTGCCGGGCTCGAGCTCGATGGTGACGTCCTCCATGATCACCGTGAGCTGGCCGTCCCCGCCGTCGTCGGCGCCGATGTGCGCCGACTCGAAGCGGATCGACGCGGCGCCGGAGCGCGCGACCTGGAGGTGGCCGGGCTCGTCGATCTCGACGGCGGCCGACACGATCTCGCCGATGCGCCGGAAGGACACGAGCGCCTGGGGCATCTGGCCGAGGATCCAGCCGATGCCGCGGATCGGCACCGCCAGGAGCGTCACCAGGTACATGGCCGCGACGACGTCCCCCACGCTGGCGTCACCCGTCGACGCCCGGTAGGTTCCGACGGCCGCGAGGGCCAGCGCGCCGAGCGGTGCCATGAGGTCCATGAGCGGCTCGAACCAGGCGGTGGTCGAGCCCACCCTGGTGTCGGCGTCGGCGAGGTCGCGCGCCGCCTTCTCGAACCTGGCGCCCTCGCGCCTCTCCGCTCCGAGCGCCTTGACGACGGTGCCGCCGTCGAAGCTCTCGTGCGCGATCGCGGAGACGTCTGCGCGGAGGGTCTGGCCGAGGTTCCACTTGGGAGTGATGACGCGCTCGTAGAAGACGTTGATGAGCAGGATGACCGGCACCACCGAGAGGCCGGTGATCGCGAGCCACGGGTCCGCCTGCCACATCGAGTAGCCGGCGGCGACGAGCATGACGAAGGAGCCGACGGTGAACGCCAGCGGGTGCAGTGGGCTCGTCGCGGTCTCGGAGTCGGACGACATCGCGCTGAGGATGCGGCCGGACGAGTGCGTGCGGTGCCAGCCCAGCGGGAGGCGCGAGATCGCATCGGCCACGACGCCGCGGTGGTAGCCGCCCACCCTGGCGACGGCCATGCCCTGGAAGCCGCGGCGGCCCGCGACGAACACGGCCATGACGAGGCCGATGGCGATGAACGCGCCGCCTGCCAGCGCGGCCGCTTCGAGCGGATCCTGCGTGTACTCGCCCCAGACGCCGGTGATCGGGTCGCCAGCGACCCCTGGCACGATGACGTCGTCGGTGATCTGGCCCAGCAGGTTTCCGAACAGCACCGTGAGCAGGGAGAAGACAGCTGCGGACAGCGTCGCGGCCAGGAAGAGCCAGGGCGCGACGGAGACCGCCTGGGCGAGGAGCTGGACGGACTTGCGGGCGAAGGTGCCGCTCAGACGGTAGCGGGACGCCGCGATCTCCACGTCGGAGCGCGTCATGCACGCACCTCGACGCCGGCCTCGGCCAGAGCCGCCTTCACGTCGGCGATCCGCAGCGTCCCGAAGTGGAACACGCTAGCGGCGAGCACGGCGTCGGCACCCGCGCGCGCGGCCTCGACGAAGTGCTCGACGGTGCCGGCGCCGCCCGAGGCGATCACGGGGATGGAGGCGACCGCGCGCGCGGCACGGATCATCTCCAGGTCGAAGCCGGAGGTGGTGCCGTCGGCGTCCATCGAGTTCAGCAGGATCTCGCCGGCGCCCCGGTCCTGGGCCTCGCGGATCCACTCGATCGCGTCGATCCCGGTGCCGGTCCTGCCGCCGTGGGTCGTGACCTCGAAGCCCGAGGGCGTCGGCGGGCCCTCGACGACGCGGCGCGCGTCCACGGACAGCACCAGCACCTGGTTGCCGAAGCGGTGCGCGACCTCGCCGATCAGCCCGGGGCGCGCGATCGCGGCGGTGTTGACGCCGACCTTGTCGGCGCCGGCACGCAGGAGGGTGTCGACGTCGTCGACGCTGCGGACGCCGCCGCCCACGGTGAGGGGGACGAAGACCTGCTCCGCCGTGCGGCGGACGACGTCGTACATCGTCTCGCGCTCCCCTGAGGAGGCGGTGACGTCGAGGAAGGTGAGCTCGTCGGCGCCCTCGGCGCCGTATGCGGCCGCTCGCTCCACGGGGTCGCCGGCGTCGCGGAGGTCCTGGAAGTTGACGCCCTTGACCACCCTGCCGGCGTCGACGTCGAGACAGGGGATCACGCGCAGTGCGACGCTCATGGGCAGGCCCTCTCTGCGGGCGCGCGAAGGGCGCGACCGGATGTCGTTCCATTGTCGGACCCGAGCGGTGGGCGGCGCCAGACCCTCAGGCCCTCGCGTCCACATCGGCTTCTCGACCCGGAACGCGCCGCTGCTGGTGCGCGCACGAGGGGGTCGGAGTCCTCAGCATAACCGACCCAGCTGGCGACGCGTCTAGGAGGCGGCCTCGATCTCCTCGACCAGGGTGTCGACACGCGAGTCCGTGTTCCTGAAGGGATCCTTGAGCGTCACGGTGCGCCCGTCGCCCGCGAGCTTGACGTGCGCCCAGTCGGCGCTGAAATCGCGCCCTGCTCCCCTGGCGGCGGAGATGAAACGGCCGCGCAGCGCCGCGCGCGTCGTCGACGGGGGCTCCGTCATGGCGGAGACGATCGCGTCGTCGTCGACCACCGTCGCGATCAGCCCATCGCGCTCCATGCGCGCAGCGAGCCCCGTCTCCGGGGAGATGTCGTGGTACGCCAGTTCGAGGCGTGCGAGGCGCGGGTCGGAGAGCGTCGTCGCGAGCTTCTCGCGGTAGCGCTCGATCAGCGTCAGCTTGACCGCCCAGTCCAGCTCCGTCGCGACGAGCTCGGGGCGCTGCTCGCGCACCGCGTCGATACCCCGCTGCCAGAGGTCGAGCAGCGCGTCGACCTCGTCAGTGCGCTCGATCGCGCCGCCGACGTGACCGCGCACCGTGTCGAGGTAGACCTGCTGGATCTCGACAGCGGTCATCTCCCGTCCGTCCGCGAGCGTCACCGTCGTCTCTCCCGTGAGGTCGTGCGCGACGTCGCGGATCGCCCGCATCTCCGACTCGAGCGTGAGGTCGGGCAGCGGCACCCGCAGCTCCATCAGGCGAAGGATGAGGTCGGTCGTGCCCACCTTCAGGAACACGGTGGGCTGCGCGATCGACGAGTCGCCCACGATCACGTGCATCCGCCGGTACATCTCGGGATTGGCGTGCGGCTCGTCACGGGTGTTGATCATCGGCCTCGACCGCGTGGTCGAGCTCGACATGCCCTCCCACATGTGATCGGCGCGCGCAGAGAACGAGAACCTGCGACCGCCCTCGCCCCTGGTGATCGCGCCTGCCCCTGTGACGATCTGCCGCGTCACGAGGAACGGCAGCAGCGTCGAGGCGAAGGACGCGAAGTCGGCTCGCCTGCGCACGAGGTAGTTCTCGTGGCACCCGTAGCTGTTGCCTGCCGAGTCCGTGTTGTTCTTGTACAGGTGGATGCGGCCCTCGATGCCGGCCGTCGCGAGACGCTCCTGCGCCGTCGGGACGAGGTCCTGGACGATGCGCTCGCCCGCCTTGTCGGAGGCGATGAGGTCCGCGAGCGAGTCGCACTCTGCCGTCGCGTACTCGGGGTGCGCGCCGACGTCGACGTACAGCCGCGACGCGTTGGTGAGGAAGACGTTCGAGCTGCGCCCCCACTGCACCACGGAGTGGAACAGGTGGCTGGCGAGCTCCTCCGGGGTGACCTTGCGGGCGCCAGAGCCCGCCAGATGGAGGCCGAACTCAGTCTCGAGGCCGAAGATGCGTCGCGAGGGCGGCACGTCCAGCGGCGGCGGGGCGTCGAGCGTTCCCGCGCGTCCCACGCCGACCGTCGCTACTGCCCACCCTTCTGCACGAAGGAGCGCACGAACTGCTCGGCGTTGGTCTGCAGCGCCTCGTCGATGTCCTCGAGGAGGGCGTCGACCGCATCGGTGTTCGCCTGCGGCGCGGCCACCAGGCCCGCGTCGTCGTCCTCGGGCTCGTCGCCGCCTGCTCCGTGGGCCTGAATCTGCGCCATTGCGCCAGTCTAGCCCCGGAGGTCGTCCACCAAAGCGGGGTGCGACGTCGCCGCGGGATCGGTCAGATGGACGACCACCAGGTCGTCGCTGTCGTCGCGGTCGAGCACCACGGTCGCCCACCCCGCCGACTCCACGTCGTCCGACCGGCGCACCATCTCGCCGCGCACCCACGCCCTGGTGTTGCGCGGGGGCCGCTGCGCGGCATCGGTGATCTCCTGGTCCGTCACGACGCGCCGCGCGGCGCCGCTCGCGGCGAGCCTGAAGGCGAGCCCGTCGCCCAGCCGGCCCCAGGTGAGGTCGGCCGCCACGATCCGCGGGTCGTCCCACGGCACACCCGCCTCGCCGCCGTAGCGCTGCCGCATCCGCGTCAGCAGGTCCAGCTTGGCCACCCACTCCACGTCCTTCGACGCAGCCCTCGGATCGCGTCCGAGCGTCTCGACGACCTCGCGCCAGCGGTGCAGCACCGCGACGTCGTCGGCGTCCTGCACGTGGTCGGTGCAGATCTCGATCAACGCCCGCTGGATCTCGAGGGCCGTCGCGCTCTCCCCCGAGGCCAGCGGCAGCCGCGCGGTGAGGGCAAGATCCCTCGACACCATCTGGGTGGCGGGAACCGGATCGGCGAGCCTCAGCGCGTCGAGCCGCTCGTCGTCGGCCTCGATGGCCGCAAGCACGAGCGAGGTGGTGCCGATCTTGAGGTAGGTCGGCACCTCGAAGCAGTTCGCGTCACCGAGGATGACGTGCAGCCTGCGCCACTGCGAGCGGTCCGCATGCGGCTCGTCCCTGGTGTTCACGATCGGCCGGTTCATGGTGGTCTCGAGCGCGACCTCGGCCTCGATGTAGTCCGCGCGCTGGGAGAGCTGGAAGCCGGGCTCGTGCCCGCGCTGGCCGAGGCCCACGCGTCCCGAACCGGTGAACACCTGACGCGTCACGAGGTGCGGGGTGATGCGCGCGGCGAGGGTGTCGAAGGGCACCGCGCGCGCGACGAGGAAGTTCTCGTGGGTTCCGTAGCTCGCGCCCTTGCCGTCCACGTTGTTCTTGTACAGGTGTACGGCGGACCCCTCGTTCTCGGCGTAGCGCGCAGCGGCCGCCAGCGCGATGGCCTCGCCAGCCCGATCCCAGGCCACCGCATCGCGCGCCGAGGCGACCTCAGGGGACGAGTACTCGGGGTGCGCGTGGTCCACGTAGAAGCGCGCGCCGTTGGTGAGCACCGCGTTGAGGTGGGCGGGATCCTCCCGCAGCCCCCTCCTGCGCCTCGTGCTCACGCGGCCGGCGGAGTCGACGCCGTGCTGGGCCGCGCCCGGAGCGTCGGTCAGCAGGTCGGAGCTGGCGCCCAGCCTGCTGCGGCGCATGCCGCGCAGGTCCTGCAGCGGATCCTCCTCGCCGTAGTCCCACCTGGACGTGCGGCCGCGCTCGTCGCGGCACGCGGCGACGAGCCGGGCCG
>JAUIBG010000164.1 GCA_030428165.1 Actinomycetes bacterium | reverse complement strand
CACAAGATCTACTACAAGTACGACGCGCACGTTCCCGACGAGCTGCTCGCGAGCCTGACGGATGCCGCGGATGCCGCGGCCGAGCTCGACGAGCGCATGGAGCGGCTGCACCGCGAGATCCGCGGCGGCGCGGTGCCGGATGCCTCCGCGCACAGCTCGCCGGGCACCAGGGTCATGCGCACGTAGGGACCGTCGGCGATCGGCCCATGCTGAGCTTCGACGGGCCCCACGTGCGCAGTGCGGGTCGGCTGGAGCTGGAGCTACAGCGCGGCGGCGCCGGCCTCGGCGACGGTCTGGTCCTGCTCGCCGGATCCGCCGCTGACGCCGACGGCGCCGACGACCGCGCCGTCGCGGGTGAGCGGCACACCGCCCGCGAAGATCGCCACACCGCGGCCGTGCGCATTCGTGGTGTGGATGCCGAAGAACTGCTGCGTCGGTTGCGAGTTGTCGCCGAGGTCCTTCGTCGAGATGTCGAAGGCCTTCGATGTCCACGCCTTGCTGATGGAGATCTCGATGCTCCCGATCCAGGCGCCGTCCTGACGCACGTGGGAAACGAGGTTCCCGCCGGCGTCGACGACGGCGATGTTCATGGGCTGGCCGATCTCGTCCGCGCGCTTTTCTGCGGCGGCGATGATGCGGCGGGCGTCTTCGAGGGTGACGGACATGGAGGTTCCCTTTCTTTCGGTCGTGCAGTCGGGTCAGGCGGCCAGGTAGCCGTTGGGGTCGAGGACGTATTTCTTCGCTGCGCCCTGGTCGAAGTCGGCGTAGCCCGCCGGGGCCTGGTCGAGCGGGATGGGTGTGGCGTTGACCGCCTTCGCGATCTGCACCCGGTCGTGCAGGATCGCCATCATGAGCTGCCGGTTGTAGCGCATGACGGGGCACTGTCCCGTCGTGAACGACAGGGACTTCGCCCAGCCCAGGCCCAGTCGCAGCGACAGCGAGCCGACCTTGGCGGCCTCGTCAACACCGCCCGGGTCCCCCGTGACGTACAGGCCCGGGATGCCGAGCGCACCGCCGGCGGCGGTGAGGTCCATGAGCGAGTTCAGCACCGTCGCCGGTGCCTCGTGCGAGGCATCCGACCCATGACCGCGCGCTTCGAATCCGACGGCGTCCACGGCGCTGTCCACTTCGGGCACGCCGAGGATCTGCTCGATCTGGTCCTTGGGGTCGCCCTGCGAGACGTCCACCGTCTCGCAGCCGAACGAGCGCGCCTGCGCGAGCCGGTCGGCGTTGAGGTCGCCGACGATCACGACGGCGGCGCCCAGCAGCTGCGCTCCCACCGCCGCGGCGATGCCGACCGGGCCTGCGCCGGCGACGTAGACGGTCGACCCCGGCCCGACGCCGGCGGTGTAGGCGCCGTGGAACCCGGTCGGGAAGATGTCGGAGAGCATCGTGAGGTCGAGGATCTTCTCGAGCGCCTGATCGCGGTCGGGGAAGCGCAGCAGGTTCCAGTCCGCATACGGCACGAGGACGAACTCGGCCTGCCCGCCGACCCAGCCGCCCATGTCGACGTAGCCGTACGCCGAGCCGGGGCGATCGGGGTTGACGTTCAGACAGATCCCCGTCTTGCCCTCCTTGCAGTTGCGGCACCGGCCGCACGCGATGTTGAACGGCACCGAGACGATGTCGCCGACAGAGATGAACTCGACGTCGGGGCCGACCTCGACGACCTCGCCGGTGATCTCGTGACCGAGCACGAGCCCTTCGGGTGCCGTCGTACGACCGCGGACCATGTGCTGATCCGAGCCGCAGATGTTCGTGCTGACCGTGCGCAGGATCGCGCCGTGGGGCACCTTGCGGCCGACGTTGGCGGGATTCACCCCGGGCCCGTCCTTGAGCTCGAACGTGGGGTAATCGATGTCCGCGATCTCGACCTTGCCCGGGCCCCGGTACACCACTGCTCTGTTGTCAGACATCCTCGTCCTTCCGCGCGACACTGTGCTTGATTCGAGCATCGCCCACCTTTCGGCGGGGCGATATCACCTTCCAGGACCGTTCGACCTACCCGAACGGGTGGCGGTCGCCGGACGTCCGCCCCACCGTCTGGGTAGAGTTCAGCCATGCCCGATGGCGGACATGTGTGCACCGAAGACACGCTGCGCGACCTGGTCGAGGTCGTGGGGCTCCCTGAAGACGCGCTGCCCCGTCGGCTCTCCCAGCTCGTCGCTCCGTTCTGCCGGCACAGCGCGCTGGTCATGCTCGCCGCCGACGTCGGTGGGGGTCACCGCAAGGGCGTCGGCGACGATGCCTTCGTCGAGAGCGTCTCGTATCTCGATCTCGACGAGCTGCGCCGCACCTTGGCCCCCGGCACCACGACCCGTGGCTCTCTGCGCGTCGCCGGAGTCGACGTCGACACGCTGCAGGTGGTCTCGCGCAACGGCGCCGTCCTGGTGCTCGCGTCGGATCCCGCCGTGCCCGCTCAGGACGAGACCGTGCTCCAGCTCTGGAACATCGTCGCGCTGCGGGTTCAGGAGCTCGCCGACGTCGCCTCACCCGACTACCTCACGCTCGCCCGGTCGAGCTCAGGAGAGCGGATGGAGGCGCTCACCGAACTCGCCGACGAGTACTCGACGACACTGGAGTCTGTCCTGGCGGCACTGAGATCGACGGGACTCGACGACCGTGCGGCACGCGGCACGGCGACAGCGCTCGCGGTCGAGGGTCTGGTGCATCTGCGCACCGCGAGCGATCGCGTGCGCACGGCCACCGAGGAGCCGGTCACGACCGCTTTCGAGCGGCTGCGCGACGACCTGCGCCCGTTGGTGAGGTATCGCGACCTCGACGTCCAGTTCGTCGAGCCGCCCGTCGACGGTCGGCCGCTGCCGAGCGAGGTCGCCCACGGCGCGCGTGCCGTGGTGCGCGGGCTCATCCTCGCGCTCATCGACCGTCCCGATGTCGCGCGCGTGCGGGTGCGGTGGGGGTGCGACGGAATGAACCTGCTCATCGATCTCCGCGACGACGGTCCCGGTGACCTCGTGGAGTCCTCGACGCAGCTCGGTCTGGTGCGTCAGCGGGTGCAGGCGCTGCAGGGATCACTCGCGGTGGAGGCGACCCCCGGGTGGGGCACGGAGGTGTCGATCGTGATCCCCCTCGATCCTCCGAGGCCGAGCGGAAACCCGGCAGGCTGGGATCTGCGCCCGCGCGAGGTCGAGGTCCTGCGCCTGCTCGCGTCGGGTCGGCGCAATCAGACGATCGCCGACGAGCTGGGCATCAGTGAGAACACCGTCAAGTTCCATGTCGCACGGATCTATCGGGCGCTCGGCGTTACCACCCGCGCGGCGGCGACGGCCCGCTTCCACTCCGAGGTAGGCGCGTCGGCGCCGTGACCCCGCCGAAGAGGGGCGCCTGGGCCGGACTCGGGTACCATCCCAGCCATGACGGAGGGCGGTCTGCTCGATCGCGCGCGCATGGACTTCCGCGCGCGGCGATGGCAGGGCGCCCGCGACGCGTACGCGGACCTCGAGTCCACGATCGATGCCGACGACCTGCGCCGCTTCGCCGAGTGCCAGTGGTGGCTCGGCGAGATCGATGAGTGCCTGCGACTGCTCGATGCGGCGATCCGGCTCCTTCCCGACGACGCCGAGAAGACGGCCGAGATCGCCCTGCTGATCGCCCTGATCAGGTTCACTCGGGGCGACGTGACCATCGGCGCCGCGTGGACCCGGCGCGCGGCCCGCATCCTCGCCGCACATCCCGACTCCGTACAGCAGATCTACCTGGTCTACGCCGAAGCGGGAATGGGCTTCGACGGCACCGACGAAACGTGGTCGCCGACGGCGGCGGAGCGCGCATCGGAGCTGGCGTCGAGACTCGGGCGCCCCGACGCCGACGCCCTGAGCCTCGTCGTGACCGGCATGCGCGCGCTGCGTGCCGGCGACGTCGTCGAGGCGTTCGCGCGCCTGGACGACGCGATGCTGCACGTGGTCGCCGGCGACATCCCGCCGATCTGGGCCGGCGACATCCTGTGCACCACCATCCATGCGTGCGACGAGGTCGCCGACTTCCGTCGCATGGAGGAGTGGACCCGAGCCACCGAGGAATGGAGCGCCGCGAACGGCTCTCCCCCCGTGTACACCGGCGTGTGCCGCGTGCATCGACTCGAGCTGCAGTCCGCGGGCGGCGACTGGCCGCGCATCGAGTCGGAGCTCGAGTCCGTGTGCGATGCCATCACGGCGACGGATGCCTGGATCGCCGGCGTCGGTTGGTACCAGCTGGGTGAGCTCCGGCGTCTGCGCGGAGATCGGGCCGGTGCGCGGGTCGCGTACGGGCAGGCTCGCGTGAGGGGGATCGACCCGCTGCCCGGTGAAGCGCTGCTGGATCTGCACGACGGCCGCGCCGAGCGCGCCTGGACGATCCTGACCAGCGCGCTGGCACCGGGCGACGCGCTGCGGCGATCGCGCCTCCTGCGCGCCGCCGTCGAAGTAGCCCTCGCCCGGGGCCGGCGACAGGAGGCCGGCGCCCTGCGCGATGAGCTCGAGGCGGCCGCGAGCCGGTTCGCCAGCGACGGGTTCAAGGCGTGGGGTGCGCATGCCCGTGCGCTCGTGGCGCTCCACGACGGCGATGGACCGGGCGCCGTCCAGGCTGCGACCGACGCCCTCGAGCTGTTCCGCCGCTTGGGTCGACGGTGGGAGCAGGCGCACGTCCTGGTCGCCGCCGCTCGCGCGTTCGAGCTGTGCGGTGACCAGGACGCGGCCGCCGGAGCCGCAACGCGCGCGCACGAGATCCTCGACGAGCTCGGCGCCGCGCCCATCGCGATGCCGCCGACCGACGATGGCGACGACATCCTCACGGCGCGCGAACGCGAGGTCATCGCACTCGTGGCGGCCGGTCATCCGAACCGCCGCATCGCTCAGGAGCTCGTCATCAGCGAGAAGACGGTCGGTCGTCATCTGGCGAACATCTACATCAAGCTCGGAGTCTCCTCGCGCACCGCCGCGTCGGCGTGGTGGTACGAGCGCGGCACACCCGGCATCCGCTGAGCCGCTCCACCGCATCGCCCGGCACGGTGCGAGACCGCCGCCCGGTCCCTGCATCGAATCATGTACACGCCTGCGGCAAGATGCACGGTTCGCCCGACGCGTGGCGCACTCTCCCGTTCGTAGCGTCGCAGCATACGGAATCCACCGAAGGAGAGAACGATGTCCACCATCACCGATGCGCGCGTGGCCGAGGAAGCCGCCGGGCAGCACGAGCCGGATGCCGCGGCCGACGCCTTCGCCGAGCGCGTGATGACCGCCGGCCTCGGCTGGTTCGAGCTCATGTCGATCCACCTCGGCTCGCAGCT
>JAUIBG010000163.1 GCA_030428165.1 Actinomycetes bacterium | reverse complement strand
GACGAGCCAGTCGCCCAGCCTGCGCGCGGCGGGCAGGGTGCCGACGTGCTGCTTCCACTCGCGGGTGGCGGCGGTCGACGCGTACTGGCGCGCCACCTCGTTGAGGGAGCCGATGCGCCGGATAGCGATGAGGAACGCCTCGTCCTCCGTCAGTCCCGCGTCCGTGAGGTCGCCGATGCTGGTGCGGAGGTGGTCCTCGAGCTCGTCGGCGTCGGGCTCGGCCAGGCTGCCCTGGGCGAGCAGGTGGCGGCGCCAGTCGGCGATCTGGGATTCGAGCTGATTCATGCGAGCCTCCAGTCGGCAGCGACGCGGGAGGAGACGGCGATACGGGAGGAGACGGCGATACGGGAGGTGACGCCGACGCGCAGGGCCGCCCCGGACCCGGCCCATGCCGTGCGGAGCGTGGCGACCACGGTGCGCCACTGCGCCTGGTGGGCGGCGAGTTCGCCGCGGCCGGAGTCGGTGATGGCGTAGTAGCGGCGGCGACGGCCGGTCTCGGCGACGCCCCAGCGGGAGGCAATCTGCCCGGAGTCCTCGAGGCGGTGCAGCAGGGGGTAGAGGAAGCCGTCGGTCCAGGCGATCTCGCCGTCGGAGAGCTCGTCGACGCGCTTGACGATGGCGTAGCCGTAGCTCTCGGACTCGGCGAGGATCGTGAGGACCAGCGGGGCGGCGCTGGCGGCGACGAGGTCCTTGGTGAGCTTCATCGCGCGGCTCGCGCGCCGTAGGTTCGTGAGGTCGTCATATCGGCACTGTACGTCTTCCATACCTAGAACTGCAAGGCATAGAGGTGCGAGGGGTGATGCGAGAGGCGAAGGTGCGGGCAGAGCAAGGGCCGGCCCGTACTCCCGAGAGTACGAGCCGGCCCTGTTCTGGTGTCGAGAGAGGCCGCTACTTGGCGGCGTCCTCCGCGGCCTCGGTGACCTCGACGGTGCCCTCGTTCTCGACCGGCATCGGGTGCTCGCGCTCGAGCTGAGCGCCCTCGATGTCGACGTTGGGGAGGATGCGGTCGAGCCACTTCGGGATCCACCAGGCTGCGTCGCCCGCGAGGTGCAGCAGCGACGGGATGATCACCATGCGGACCACGAAGGCGTCGAAGAGGACGCCGATCGCCAGCGCGAAGCCGATCGAGCGGATCGTCGCGATCTCGGAGAACACGAAGCCTCCGAAGATCGACGCCATGATGATCGCTGCCGCGGTCACCACGGCCCATCCGTGGCGCAGGCCCGCGGTGACGGCCTGGCGCGCCGAGGCGCCGTGGACGTAGGCCTCGCGCATGCCGGACGCCAGGAACAGCTGGTAGTCCATCGCGAGTCCGAACAGGATGCCGGTGAGCAGCACGGGCATGAAGTTCAGGATCGGGCCCGGGTCGTGGACGTCGAACAGGGCGCCAAGCCAGCCCCACTGGTAGACGGCCGTGGTGGCGCCGAACGCGGCGAACAGCGACAGGATGAAGCCCGCCGTCGCGGCCAGCGGCACCAGCAGCGAGCGGAACGCCACGATCAGGATGATCAGCGACAGGCCGACCACGAGCGCGAGGTACAGGGGCAGGGCGTCGGCCAGCTTGGCGCTGAGGTCGACGTTGCCGGAGGCCTCGCCGGCGACGCCGAGCACGGCGCCGTCGAGCGCATCGAGGTCGGAGCTCAGCGGCGAGGAGTCGCGCAGGTCGTAGACGAGCTGCTCGGTCTCGACGGAGCCGGGACCCTCGGACGGGATGAGCTGGAAGGCGTAGAAGTCGCCGTCCTCGTTGACGCCCACGGGCGCCACCGCGGCGACGTTGTCGTGACCCATGAGGGTGTCGGCGATCTCGGCCTGGATGCCGAGCTGCTCGATCTCGTCGGTGGTGCCCTCGTCGATGCGTGCGGTGATCAGCATGGTGCCGTTGACGCCGTCGCCGAACGCGTCGGCGGCCCGTGTGTACGCCTGGTACGAGGTCGACTCGACCGGGTCCTGGGCGCCGCTGGGCAGGCCCAGTCGCATGTCGAGGGCCGGCAGGGCGATGACGCCGAGCGCGATGACCGCAACCAGCAGCGACAGCACCGCGCGAGCGGTGCTCATCGGGGTGAAGGGCTTCTCGTGGTGGTCCTCGTGGCCGATGGTGGCGCGCGCCTTCTTGGGCAGCACTCGGGTTCCCATGAGGCCCAGCAGGGCCGGGGTGAGGGTCACGGCGGCGAGCACGGCGACGGCCACGCAGAAGGCGGCGACGGTGCCCATGATGCCCAGGAAGGGGATGAGGGTCGCGTTGAGCGCCAGCAGGGCGATCAGCACGGTCGCGCCGGCGAACACCACGGCGTTGCCCGCGGTGCCGGTGGCGACGCCCACGGACTCCTTCACGTCCATGCCGCGGCGCACCTGGGTGCGGTGGCGGTTGACGATGAAGAGCGAGTAGTCGATGCCGACCGCGAGGCCGAGCATCACGCCGAGCACCGGGGTGACCGATGCCATCTCGACGATGCCGGAGAACGCCAGGGCGGTCGTGACGCCGATGCCCACGCCGATCAGCGAGGAGATGACGGGCTGGATCGCGGGCCAGATGGTGCGCATCATGACCATCAGGACGATGAACGCCAGGGCGAGGCCGATGAGCTCGCCGACGCCCAGGATGCTGGAGACGTCGAGCACCAGCTCGGACGAGAAGTTCGCGGTCACGCCGTCGATCGGGTTGTCCTCGACGGTGGTGACGATGGCGTCCTTCTCCTCGGCCTCGAGGTCGAAGACGTTCGTCGTGAAGGTGACGCTCGCCAGTGCGGTCGAGCCGTCGTCGGAGACGAACTGGATGCCGGAGGCGGCGTCGGCCAGGCGTGCGGCGTAGCCGAGCTGCTCCTCCTGGGCCTCGAGCTCGGCGATGCCGTCCTCGAGCTGCTGGGCGCCGGCGTCGAGCTCGGCCTGCGACTCGTCGAGCTGGGCGAGGCCCGCCTCGAGCTGGGCCTCCTGCGGCGCGAGCGCCTCGAGCTGCTGGTTCACGTAGGCGAGCTGGACCTGGAGCTCGGCGACTTGGCTGGCGGCGCCGGCGGACTGGGCCTGCTCGATGCCGGCCTCGATCTGCGCCTGGGACTCCTCGAGCTGCTGCTTGCCCGCGGCGAGTTCGGCGGCTCCGGCCTCGGCCTCGGCGCGCGCCTCGTCGAGCTGCGCCTGTCCGGCGTCGAGCTCGGCCTGGCTGGCCTCGATCTGGGCCCAGGCCTCCTCGATCTGCGACTGGCCGTCGGCGATCTGCGCGGTCTGGTCGTCGAGGGTGGCCTGCGTCTCGAAGGGGTCGACGGCGTCGTTGACGTAGTCGAACTCGCCGATCTGCGACATCACGCCGGCGATGGCGTCCTGCTGCTCCGAGGTGAACTCGGAGCCGTCGTCGGTGGAGAAGACGATGCGAGCGGCGCTGCCGGAGACGTCGGGGAGCTCGTCGGCCACCTCGTCGGCGACGGCCTCGGACTCGAGGCCGGGGACGGAGAAGGCGTCGGAAAGGGTGCCGGAAAAGGCGAAGAAGGAGCCGACTGCGACGATCAGGGCGCCGATCCATCCGAGGATGACGGCCCAGGGGCGAGCGGCGGAGCCTCGCCCGATGCGGAAGAGAAGATGTGCCACGGTGAAGTAGACCCTTCGTGGGGTTGAGTGTCGGGTGACGAGCGCGCACGGCGTCCGTCGGTGGGGACGGCGACGCTGCCTGCAGTCACGATAACTCTTCTCGAGCCAGTTTTCCAACACGTGTTGGAAAACGTTAGGTGTCCGAGCCCGAGGCGTGGCAAGGTGTGCGCATGGACACCCGTACCGAGCGCACTCGCCGCGCGCTGCGCGACGCGCTGTTCGAACTGGCGGGGGAGCGTGGCTTCGAGGCCGTCTCGGTCTCTGACATCGCCGAGCGCGCCCAGGTGAACCGGTCGACCCTCTATCAGCACTATCCCGACAGGGACACGCTGCTTGCGGAGACGCTGGACGAGGCGGCCACTGAGGCAGGCGTGAACCTGGAAGCAATCGTCGCCGACCTCGAGGGTCCGACGCCCGAGCCCGTGAAGCTCTTCATGGCCCACATTGCACAGCACCGCGACCTCTACCGATCCGTCCTGGTAGACCCCGGTTCACCGACATTCTTGGCGCGCATCAGGGCGAAGTTCTCCGCGCTGATCGGCGCCGCGGTGTCACTCCCTGAGGCCGCTCCTCCCGCGGGCGTTCCGATCGACGTGATCGTGTCGTCTGTGACGGGGTCGATCATCGGGATGATCTCGACGTGGCTCGAGTCGCACCCGGAGACAGGGTCCGATGAGGCTGCCGAGTGGATCTGGCGCGTCGCCCTCCACGCCCCGGGACGGATGGAGTAACGGGTGGCCACACGATGGGGCGGGACCGCGATGGCGGGGTCCAGGATTCTGATCACCGGCGGCGGCTCGGGCATCGGGCGGCTGATGGCGCTCGAGGCGGCGCGCCGCGGGGCCGATGTGGTGCTCTGGGACCTTGACCTGCCCGCGGCCGATGCCGTGGCCGCCGAGGTGCGTGAGCTGGGCCGGGAGGCGGTCGCCCAGGTGGTCGACGTGACCGATGCTGCCGCCGTCGAGCGTGCGGCGGGGGAGTTGCCCGACGACGTCGACGTGGTGATCAACAATGCCGGGATCGTGACGGGCCGGACGCTGATCCAAGCCTCCGAGTCGGAGATCCGGCGGACGTTCGAGGTGAACACGCTGGCGCCGTACTGGGTGACGAAGCAGTTCCTGCCGGGGATGATGGCGCGTGATTCGGGGGCGATCGTCACGATCGCCTCGGCGGCCGGGCTGGTCGGCGTGGCGCGACAGACCGACTATTCGGCCTCGAAGTTCGCGGCGTTCGGGTTCATGGAGTCACTGCGCAACGAGTTGAGGCATCTGGGTTCGCGCGTCGGGGCGCTGACGGTGGCGCCGTACTACATCGACACGGGGATGTTCGAGGGCGTGAGGACCAAGGTGCCGTTGCTGCTGCCCATCCTCGACGCTGAGAAGGTCGCGTCCCGAGTGATCGACGCGATCGAGAAGGGCCGAGTGCAGCTGATCATGCCGCCGTTCGCGAAGGCGGTGCAGGCGATCCGCTTCCTGCCTGCGCCGGTGTTCGACTGGACGGTCGAGCTGTTCGGGATTCAGGACTCGATGGACGAGTTCAAGGGCCGCGGCTAGCTCACGAGGTCGAAGGCTTTGCGTCCGCCTGGTCGTGGTCGGCGTTCTGGGTCGACTGATGCGGGTGGGATGAAGAACACCTCGGCTCGGGTCGCGGTGATCTGCCAGCCCGAATGGTGCATGCGGGTGTGGCAGCTTCGACACAGCATCACGCCGTTGTCGATGTCCGTATCTCCGTGATCGCGTTCCCACCACTGAATGTGGTGGGCGTCGCACCAGGATGG
>JAUIBG010000162.1 GCA_030428165.1 Actinomycetes bacterium | reverse complement strand
TCGCGGCAGCGCTGGTGCTGGTCGTCGGCGCGCTGTCGCCGCTGATCGTGCCGGCCTTGATGGGCGTGCTCACGCCCTTCGCCGAGGTGGGCGAGCCCGCCTCGACCTACACGTTCATCAGGCTCGCGTCGCTCCCTGCCGCACTCGGCATGCTCGCACTCAACGGCTGGTTCATCGGCAACGGCGACACCAGGCGCCCGTTGATGACGGTCACGGTGATCGCTGCCCTCAACATCGGACTCGACGTGTGGTTCGTCGCAGGACTGGGCTGGGGCTCCGCCGGCGCTGCCGCCGCGACGGCGATCGCTGAGTGGGTGGGCCTGGGCGTGGCCGTCACGCTGTGGTGGCGTTCCGCCGACGCCGGAGTACGGCGCTCGATCCGCACGCTCCGAGGACGCGGGCTGCGCTCGGGCTGGACGGCGCTGGCGGCGATGAATCGCGACATCATGCTGCGCACCGCCGTGCTGTACGTGGTGCTCACCTTCGTCACGGCGTACGGCGGCCACATCTCCACCACGGTGCTCGCGGCGAACGCGATCCTGCTGCAGCTGATGTACCTCTCGTCGTATGGCCAGGACGGCTACGCCGCCGCGATCGAGTCGATGGCCTCGCGGGAGCTGGGCGCGCGCGACGTCGGCGGCCTCCACCGCGCGTCGCTCGCGGCTGCCATACCCGCGTTCGGCATCGGCGCCGCGTTCTCGATCGCCTACCTGCTCGTGGGCGAACCGTTCGTCGCCGTGCTCACGAGCCTTCCCGACGTGACCGATGCCGCCCTCGCCGTGCTTCCGATCGTCGCCATCGTGCCGATCGCCAGTGCCGGCGCCTACCTGTTCGACGGCGTCTTCCTCGGCACCGGCCGCGTGACGTGGATGCTCGCGTCCATGACGGTCTCGGCCGCGGTGTTCTTCGCGGTCTGGTGGCTCGGCAGCGGAGTGGAGGGGGCCGACGCCAGGAACGCCAACCTGTGGATCGCCTTCACGGTCTTCAATGTCGTGCGCGGCCTGACGCTCGGCGCCGCGTACTGGCACCTCACCAGGCGCCGTGCCTGGCTCGAGACCGCGCACGCCTAGGCTTTCCCCGTGACACGCATCGACGAGATCGGCGAGGACGCGCTGATCGCCATGTTCGCCCCGCTCCTGCCCGACACCGACTCCGAGATCCTCGGCCCCGGAGACGACGCGGCGGTGCTGTCCGTCGACGGCGACCTCGTCGTGAGCTCCGACATGCTCGTCGAGGGGCAGCACTTCAGGAACGAGTGGTCGTCCGCGGCCGATGTGGGCTGGCGAGCCGCGATGCAGAACCTCGCGGACATCGACGCGATGGGCGCGGTCCCCACGGCGCTCCAGGTGTCCCTCGCGGCCCCCGGGCACACCGACGTCGAGTGGGTGATGGGCTTCGCGCGCGGCCTCGCCGCGGCCTGCGCGCCGCACGGCGTCGGCGTCGTGGGCGGCGACCTGTCCGCCTCCGACCGCATCGTCGTCGCGGTGACGGCCCTGGGGGAGACCCACGGCACCGACCCGGTCACGCGGGCCGATGCCGGTGACGGCGACGTGCTGGCCGTGTCCGCGCCGCTCGGCGCGGCCCGAGCCGGCTACGAGCTGCTCCAGGACCCCGACCTGGACGACGTCTCTGAGCACCCTGCGGTGGAGGCCTTCCTCAGGCCCAGCCCTCGCATCGGCGCCGGACTGGAGGCCGCCCTGCACGGCGCGACCGCGATGATGGACGTCTCCGACGGGCTGATCCGCGACGTCGGCCGCATCGCTCGGGCCTCCGAGGCCGGCATCGCGATCGACTCGTCACTCGTCCCGATCGCCGAGGAGTGCGAGCTCGGCGCCGCTGGTCGCGACGCAGGCACGGCGCTCGAGTGGGCGCTCACGGGAGGCGAGGACCACGTGATGCTCGCGGCGTTCCCGCGCGGCCGCGCGCTGCCCGACGGGTGGACGGTGATCGGCGAGGTGACCGACGCCTTCCGCGGCGTGCGCGTCGACGGCGCGGTCCACGAGTCGCAGGGCTGGGACCACTTCGGCCAGTAGCCCTCGCGGCATCGCTGTGCTGGTCGTAGCGTGATGCCATGACTGCTGAGGGGAAGAGCACCACGGTCGCGCTCGCGCTGGGCGGCGGAGGTGCGCGCGGCTACGCGCACATCGGCGTCATCGAGGAGATCGAGCGACGCGGCTGGCAGATCGTCGGGGTCTCGGGCACGTCGATCGGCTCGATCGTCGGGGGCCTGTACCTCGCCGGGGTGCTGGGGGAGTCCGCCGAGTGGGCGCGCACGTTTAGCAGGCGCGACGTCCTCACCGCGCTCGACCCCAATCCCGGCCGCCCGGGGCTCGTCAGCATCGACCGCGTCATCGCGACGATCAGGGATCGCATCGGCCCGCACTTCCTCGAGGACCTGCCCGCGCCCTTCACCGCCGTCGCCGTCGACGTCCTCACGCACGAGGAGGTGTGGTTCACCGAGGGAGAGCTGCTCGAGGCGATCCGATGCTCGATCGCCATCCCCGGGGTCTTCCCGCCCGTCGCCAGGGACGGCAGGGTGCTCGCCGACGGCGGACTGCTGAACCCGGTACCCACCTCGGCCCTGGCAGGCGTCGACGCGGACGTGGTCGTGGCGGTCGACCTCTCCGGTCCCGATGCCGGAGCCCCGGTGAGCGACGGCCCCGGGCTCTTCGACTCGTCGCTGCGGCTGCCCAACCCGCTGCGGGGGCTCGAGCAGGTGTCCGGCGCGTGGCGCAAGGTCGCGGGGCGTGACGAGCCGCAAGGCCCGACGAGCACGCTGGAGATCGCCGATGTCGCGATCCGCATCATGCAGGACGAGATCACCAGGCTGAGGCTCGAGCAGGCGCCAGCAGACGTCACGGTGTGTGTCCCGTATGACTCGTGCGGCGTCCTCGACTTCCATGTCGCCGGGCCGATGATCGGCCTGGGCCGCGAGCTGGCCGTCGCTGCGTTCGACGCCTGGGAGGCGGGTGCAGCGACGGCATCGGGCGACGCGGATTCGCGCACCGAATAGTCATTGGTCGTACGCTGAGGCGGTGAGCACCGCACACACCACGCCGCCCCGCATCGCCCTCGCCCTGGGAGGCGGGGGAGCGCGCGGCTACGCCCACATCGGCGCCATCGAGGAGATCACCTCGCGCGGCTGGGAGGTCGTCGCGATCGCGGGCACCTCGATGGGAGCCGTCGTCGGCGGGCTCTACGCAGCCGGAGGCATGGACGACTACGCCCAGTGGGCGCGCACGCTCAGTCGCCGGGACGTGATGCGGCTGCTGGACGTGACGGTGGGTGGTCCCGGCATGTTCCGCGCCGACCGCGTCATGAGCGAGGTGCGCAAGCGCACGGGAGACGTCGACATCAGCGACCTGCGCATCCCGTTCGTGGCGGTGGCCGTGGACCTGCTGGCTCGCCAGGAAGTCTGGTTTCACCGCGGCGACCTGGTCGACGCGATGCGCGCCTCGATCGCCATTCCCGGCGTCTTCACGCCCGTCGAGCGCGACGGCATGCTGCTGGCCGACGGCGGGCTGCTCAACCCGGTCCCCACGATGCCACTGGCCGGCGCCAGGGCCGATGCGCTCATCGCCGTCAACCTCGCGGGCCCGGAGACGGGTCGCCCGGTCAACGAGAACCCCGGGCTGTTCCAGCCCACGCTCAATCTTCCGAGCCTGCCGCGGCTCAAGCTGCCGGCGCGCATCGAGCCGGCGCTGGGACAGGTGATGGCGCGATTCCGCAAGGGGGCGGCGGGCGACGAGGACTTCGACCTCAGGACCGCCGAGCTCGCGGTGCTCGAGGCGGCCGAGGAGCTCGAGCACTCGGTGACCGACCCGTCGCACCACGTCGACGGCGCCCTTCCGCATCCCACCGCCGTGATCCGCCGCGCGACGCCCGGGAGCCCTGCGCACGTCGAGTACGCCGACCTCAAGACCATGGACGTGATCGACCAGTCGCTGCGGGTGATGCAGGACGCGCTGGTGCGCTACCGGATCGCCTCGTACCCGGCCGATGTCATGGTCGACATCCCGCTCGACTCGTGCGGCACGATGGACTTCCACCGTGCGGCCGACATGATCGAGCTGGGACGGGAGCGGACGCGGGCGGCGCTGGACGCGTGGATCGGGCAGTGACGCCGCACCGGCTCCTCGCGGGGCCGGTGGGGCGGCGGCTGTGCCTCGAGCTCGTCGAGCCCCGCGGACTCGAGCAGCCCGCCGTCAGGGATGCCTGGAATGGCGTGGGCGCTGCGACGGAGGGCGTCGCGCTGTTCTTCATGACCGATGCTGAGGGCTGGTGGGCCCGCAGGCAGGCGGAGCGGCAGGCACGGGCGGAGATGGCGCGCCGGCGAGACGTGGCGACTCGGTCCATGGCCGATGGCTCGGCTGCGGCGGCGTTGGCCCGAGCCGTCGAGGGTGTGCTCGCCGCGCCCGATGTCGACCTGTCTGCGCCGGCGCTCATGTTCGCGTTCCGCCAGGTCATGGGCATGGCGATGTTCTACCAGGGCCCCGACCCGACCGACACGGTAGCGGCCGACGCCGCGGTGGTCACGGCGCTTGAGCCCATGGCGGATCTGCTCCAGGTCAGCGACGTGCTCGCCTCGTGGGATGCGGCGACCTCGCACCAGTTCCTGGTGGACTTCTCCGAGCACCCGCCACAGCGGCCTGAGGTATTCGCTGCCAAGGCGACCGAGCCGGTCATCGGACCGTGGTGGTCCGCGCCGGTCACGGGAAGTGTGCGCACGTACGGGGACCTGCCGGGATTCGGACCCTCGATCATGTCTCTCGAGGAGGACGATCTCGACTGGCGGGCGGCGATGGTCACGGAGCTGGATCCGAGCGGCGACGTCTACGTCATCGACTCGGCCGAGTCGTGGCGGGGGCTCGCGCAACGGTATCCGTTGGGGCTCGGTCAGGAGCGCTCGGCCGATATGAGCACGACGTGGGGCGCATGGTCGGGCTGGGCCGGCGGATGGACCGTCCCGGACTGGCGCGCAGTCGCCCAGGAATGGGACGCGGTGCGAATGACGGTGTCGGGCTATCTCGAGGTCGCGGGCAGAGCGATCGAGCTGAGCGACGGCTCGGCGACCTTCGCCGCGGGCTGGAGTCCGGGGGAGACCCACTGGCTCCGAGTGCTGCCTCCGGCGATCGGGGATCCGGTCAGATGGGTGAGAGTCGAGGGAGACAGGGACGACCACTGGGAGCCGGTCGGCGCGTGAGGCGACCGGTCGGTGACCCGGCCCGGGCAAGACAAAAGGCGAGCCGTCCGTGAGGACGACCCGCCTAAAGCCTGGTGAAGACGGTCCGCTAGACCGCGCGCTGCACCTTGCCCGCCTTGAGGCAGGAGGTGCACACGTTCATGCGCTTGGGGGTACCCGCAACCACCGTGCGCACGCGCTGGATGTTGGG
>JAUIBG010000161.1 GCA_030428165.1 Actinomycetes bacterium | reverse complement strand
TTCCGCGGCGGCGAAGCCGAAGTTGTCGGCGTCGATGAACTCCATGAAGAAGTAGTCGACGTCGAGCGCCTCGCGGGAGGTGTCGGCGTACTCGATGCGCGGCACGGGGACGCCGGTGCGCTCGGACACCAGGCGCATGGCCTCGATCTCGGTGCGCATCATCCCGATCTCGCGGGTCAGGACCTCGACCCCCGCGGGCGGCGCGACCTTCAGGACCGTCCTGTGACCGCTGCGCAGCGTGACGACGTAGGCGACGTTGAACCATCCCTCGGTGATCTCGGTCGCGAAGCCGTCGCCGGTGGGCACATCGTCGTCTCCGAATGCGCGCGCGATGAGCGCGCGCAGCACCTCGGGCGACTGGCGGTTCTTGGTCAGACTCTCTATCGAGCACTCTCCCTGCATCCATTCGCCCGCGCACGCGCGCGGGCGATCCCTCGGAATCTAGCAATCCGGCGACGCTGCCGCCGTCCGGCGCCCCGGCATCGGCCAGGGAGGCCTCGGAGCTAGTCCGCGGGGACGAACGTGGGCGGCTCGACGCCGTCGATGTCCTTCGTCACCTCGAGTGACTCCAGCGCGATCTCCAACTCCTCGTTGGTCGGGATCACCCAGACCTGCACGGGGGAGTCGTCCGTCGAGATGAGGGTCGGCACCTTGCAGCGCTGGTCGTTGCGGACCGGGTCGATGACGATGCCGAAGTTCTCGAGTCCAGACAGCGAGCGCAGTCGCACTCCGGTGTCGTTCTCGCCCACCCCGGCGGTGAAGGTGATCGCATCGACGTGGCCCATCAGCGCCATGTACCGGCCCACGTAGCCCTTGATGCGGCGGGAGTAGATCCTGAGCGCGAGCTCGGCGTCCTCCTGGCCCTCCTTTGCGGCGGTCTCGATGTCGCGCATATCGGACATCCCGGTGAGGCCGAGCATGCCCGACTGCTTGTTGAGCAGCAGGTCGACCTCGTTGACGGTGATGCCCTCCTGGCGGGCGATGTGCGCGAACACCGCCGGGTCGATGTCGCCCGACCTGGTGCCCATCACGAGTCCCTCGAGCGGGGTCAGCCCCATCGAGGTGTCGACCGACTTGCCCGCCTGCACGGCCGTCGCCGACGCGCCGTTGCCGATGTGGAGCACGATCGTGTTGAGGTCCTCGGGAGCCTTGCCCATGGCCTCGGCGGTCGCCCGCGAGACGAACTTGTGGCTGGTGCCGTGCATGCCGTAGCGGCGGATGGCGTGCTTCTGGGCGAGGTCCTTCGGGATCGCGTAGGTGTATGCCTCCGGCGCCATCGTCGAGTGGAACGCCGTGTCGAAGACGGCGACCTGCGGGATGCCGGGGAACGATGCGCGTGCGGCCTTGATGCCGGCGACGTTGCCGGGGTTGTGAAGCGGCGCGAGCACCGAGAGGTCGGCGATCTTCTTGATCACGTCGTCGTCGATCACCGTGGGCTCCGAGAAGACCGAGCCTCCCTGCACCACGCGGTGCCCGATGACGTCGACCTTCTCGAGGTCGACGCCCGAGTACGCGTCCGAGAGGGTGAGGATGATCTCGTGGATCGCCTCGCCGTGGTCGGTGACGCGCTCGATGATGCCGTCGACCAGGGGCTTGTCCTGGGTCACGTCGACGACGGCGTACTTCACGGACGACGATCCGCAGTTCAGCACCAGTGCGGTGCCGGTCACCTCGCTCACGGGGTGCTCCTTCTTCTGGATGCTTCGGCGACGGGGACTAGCCGTCGAGCTGCTGGGCCTGGATGGCCGTGATGGCTACGGTGTTGACGATGTCCTGGACGAGGGCGCCGCGCGACAGGTCGTTGACGGGCTTCTTCAGGCCCTGCAGGACGGGGCCGACGGCGATCGCGCCGGCGGACCGCTGCACGGCCTTGTAGGTGTTGTTGCCCGTGTTGAGGTCGGGGAAGATCAGCACCGTCGCGCGACCGGCGACGGGCGAGTCTGGCGCCTTCGAGGCCGCGACCGACGGCACCACGGCGGCGTCGTACTGGATTGGTCCCTCGACCAGGATGTCGGGGCGGCGCTCGCGGACCAGCCTGGTGGCCTCGCGCACCTTGTCGACGTCCGAGCCGGTGCCCGACTCTCCAGTCGAGTAGGACAGCATCGCGACGCGGGGCTCGACCTTGAAGGCCGCGGCGGTCTCCGCGGACGAGATCGCGATGTCTGCGAGCTGCTCGGCGGTCGGGTCGGGGTTCACGGCGCAGTCGCCGTAGACCAGCACGCGGTCCTCGAGGCACATGAAGAAGACCGACGACACGATCGAGGTGCCCGGCTTGGTCTTGATGATCTGGAAGCTGGGCGTGATGGTGTGCGCGGTGGTGTGCGCGGCGCCAGAGACCATGCCGTCCGCGAGGCCCTCCTGGACCATCATCGTGCCGAAGTAGCTGACGTCCTGGACGATGTCGTGCGCGCGCTCGTAGGTCATGCCCTTGGCCTTGCGCATGTCCGTGAAGACGGTCGCGAAGCGGTCGACCAGCTCGGGGTCGGTGGGCGCGATGACCTGGGCGGCGTCGATGTCGAGGCCCAGCTCGCCCGCACGGGAGCGGATCGCTCCCTCGTCGCCCAGGATGGTGATGTCGACGACATCGCGGCCGATGAGCGATGCGGCCGCGCGCAGGATCCTGTCGTCGGAGCCCTCGGGCAGCACGATGCGCTTGCGCTCGGATCGCGCGCGGTCGAGCAGGCCGTACTCGAACATCAGCGGCGTGACCACCTCGGTGGCGGCGACGTCCATGACGCGCGCGAGCGCCTCGGTGTCGACGTGGCTGTCGAACAGTCGCAGCGCGGCGTCCACCTTGGTCGAGGACTCGCGCGTGAGGTGGCCGCGGGTGGTCCAGCAGCGGTGCGCAGTCTCGTAGGTGCCCAGGCCTGTGGTGATCATCGGCAGCGACGAGCCCAGGCTCTGGATCAGCTCGGCGATCTTGCCCTCGGGGGTGAAGCCCCCGTTGAGCACCACGGCGGCCAGGCTCGGGAAGCCCTCGGCGGCGTGAGCGGTGAGGGCCGTGACGATGTTGTCCGAGCGGTCGCCGGGTGTGATGAGCACGCCGCCCTGCTTGAGGTGGCCCAGGGTGTGGTCAGCGTTCATCGCGCCCACCACCACGTGCTGCACCTCGCGCGCGAGCAGCGCGGAGTCGCCGGACAGCAGCTCGCCGTCGAGCGCCTCCATCAGCTGGCCCACGCTCGGTGCGGTGAGGATCGGGTCCTCGGGGATCACGCCGACGCCCAGTCCGTCGGGAAGGGCGGAGCGGATCGCATCCAGGTCCTCGGCGTCGCACCGGTTCGCCACCACGGCGGCGAGCGAGGCGTGCGAGTCGGCCATCTCGTTCGTCGCGCTGGCGACCACGGAGGCGATCTCCTGCGGCGTGCGGTCCATGCCGTGCACGACGAGGACGACAGGCGCGCCCAGGTTCGCCGCGATGCGCGCGTTGAACTCGAACTCTGCGGTGCCCGAGACGTCGGTGTAGTCGGTGCCGACGATCACGACGGCATCGCTGCGGCGCTCCACTTCGTGGTAGCGCTGCACGATCGTGGCGAGCGCCAGCTCGGGGTTGGAACGGACGTCGTCGTACGTGACGCCGATCGCCTGCTCGGCCGTCTGGTCGACGCTCGCGTGCCCCAGCAGCAGGTCCAGGACGTAGTCGGAACCCTCCGCGACCCGGGACACGGGGCGGAAGACCCCCACACGGCCGACGGTGCGGGACAGCAGGGACGTGATGCCGAGCGCGACGGTGGACTTGCCGGTCTCGCCCTCGGCAGACGCGATGTAGATGCTTCGAGCCACGAACTCCATCCTTGCACGCGCGCTGTTGCGCGTCTGCGCCACAGGTCCTGATTTTCTGGACAACTTGTATGGCAACTGTGCCGCCGTGTGCTCGGGCCGCACGCCGCGTCGTACCCTTGGCGCGTGACCGACGCCGCACCCGCCCGCACCCGCGGCCGGAGTCGCGGAGACGTGATCGCCGTGATCGCCGCGGCCGTCGTGGTCGTCATCGTCTGCACCGCCCTGGGCTTCTGGCAGTGGTCCCGCGCCTTCGCGTACGCCCCGGCGACCACCGACGACCCAGCCGTGCCGATCGGCGACGTCATCGTGCCCGCGGAGTCCACCCGCGCCGTCGGCACCCGCGTCGAGGTATCAGGCACGTGGGCCGAGGTCGACACGGCCGTCGTCCCCGGGCGATTCCTCGACGAGAAGGATGCGGAGATCGTCGTGATGGCGCTCGACGTGGCGCAGCCAGACGGCGGCACCGGACGCCTTGCGGTGGTCGTGGGCTGGGCCTCCCCTGAGGACGCAGCCGATGCCGTGGCCGCCGCCCGCGCGGTCGTGGGCGCCGAGGCGACCCTCACCGGCTACCTGCGCGGCTCCGAGGCCACGAGGACGGACATCGAGGTGCCGGAGCTCGTGATCGACGGCGCCTCCTACGTGTCCGCGCTGTCCACGCCCGAGCTCGCCAACCTCTGGGGCGGCACGCTCTACTCGGTGCCCCTCGTCGCGGACATCCCGCTCGAGCCGCTCACCGCGATGCCGGCGCCCGAGGTGGACCGCGACATCAACCTGCGCTCGCTGCTGTACGCCTTCGAGTGGTGGATCTTCGCGGGCTTCGCGGTGTTCATCTCGTGGCGGTGGCTGCGGGACAATGGACGGGTCGATTCCGACGAGCCTCAGAAGGAGACCATCGATGGCTGACGCACCCGCAGGACTGGCAGGGGCGCTCACGCGCTACCGCGTGATGGCGATCATCACCGGAGCCCTGCTCATCGTGGTGTTCGTCGGGATGCTCCGCTACCTGCCCGCCGTCACGGTCCCGGAGCCGGTGGACTCGGCGCTGGGCGTCATCGCGCAGGTGCACGGCTTCGTCTACATCGTGTACCTCGCGGCGTGCGCCTACCTGTGGCTGAAGATGAAGTGGGGCATCGGCCGTGCAGCGCTGCTGGCCTCCGGCGGCGTCATCCCCGGCATCGGCTTCTGGATCGAGCACAAGGTGACGACGGAGGTGCGCGCCGCCTACCCGGCGACGGCCGGCGCCGACGCCGCGTGAGCCCCGCGCGCGACTACCCTGGCCCCATGACCGACGCCCTCCAGCACAGGCCCGTCCTCGTCGAGGACGGCGCCCCGCACCTCGACGATGAGTCTGCGCTGTTCTCTGCAGGGGTCCCCGTGATGGGCATCTGCTACGGCTTCCAGGTGATGGCCGCGGCGATGGGCGGCACGGTCGCGAAGACCGGCCTGCGCGAGTACGGCCGCACCCAGGCGTCCGTCGCCGTGTCCGGCACGGCGCTGTCCGGCTCGCCCCAGACCCAGGAGGTCTGGATGAGCCACGGCGACTCCGTGCACGAGGCCCCCGAGGGCTTCACGGTGCTGGCGACGACCGAGGGCGCACCCGTCGCCGCCTTCGAGAATCTCGCC
>JAUIBG010000160.1 GCA_030428165.1 Actinomycetes bacterium | reverse complement strand
ACGACGAGCGCGGCTGCTCCAGCGGCGGCGAGCACTCGGGAGCGCGCCTTCACATGGTCAAATCGCACGAGACAAGAAACCTTTCATGCGTCTCCCCGGACCGGACCGGCCTCAGCAGCAACGCACCTTTGCCATCGTGGTGCGTGCTCCGCCGATCGACGAGTTGACGCTTCTGAGATTGTAGCGTTTTGGTAACGACGGGCACAAACGGGCCTGGTAGACCCGCGTGTGTGAGGTTTGTACCATTCACACCGTCGATGGGCGTGGGGACGTCCGTCCCGAGTGGGGCCGCGATCTCGCGTGCCTCCGAAGGGCTCCACCACGCGCCGCGTCCGCGCCTCGGAACGAGGGCGGCTTCGGGGCCGGGGGGATGGTGCGCCTGGACAGATTCGAACTGTCGACACCCGCTTTAGGAGAGCGGTGCTCTATCCCCTGAGCTACAGGCGCGTGAGCCGTGCCAGGTTACCGCATCGGGGCGAGCCGGTCGCAGTCGCGCCGAGGCGCCGCACCAGTCGTGCAGGAGCCCCCGTGCTCTCGCCGGGGGCTCCGTGCCGACCGCGCTGGGCTGCTAACCCGTGACGCGGACGTAGACGTGGTTGGTCGTGTAGATGGGGCGGACGTTCACGACGTCGCCGGGGTGGTTCGAGTCGATGCGCAGGCCGGGCGCGACGTAGATCGCGATGTGGCCGGGGCTGACGATCAGGTCGCCGGGCTGGGGGTTCGAGACTCGGGTGTACGAGTAGAACGCGCCGGAGGTGCGCGGCACCGAGATGCCCAGCTGGCCGAACACGTAGTTCACGAAGCCCGAGCAGTCGAAGCCGGTCGAGGGGCTCGAGCCGCCGGCACGGTACGGGGTGCCGATGTACTTCATCGCCTCGGCGACGACCGCCGATCCGGCGACGGCTGCGGCCACGGCGTCATTCGAGACGGCCGAGGCCGTCGACACCGACGACGCACTGTAGGTCGAGGTGGACGCGGGCTGCGTCACGACGACGGGCTCCGGGTCCTCGCTGACGTCGATCTTGGGGGTCGACACCGCGAAGTCGGCGTCCGCGTCCGTGGTGATCGTCGCGGCGAGCTCGTTGCCCGCCTTGAGCGCCGCGTCGGCGTCCTGCAGCACGAGCGAGTCGCCGGACACCTGGTCCGCGACGACGGCGACGCCTGCCGCTCCCGTGAGGGGAACGACGACGAGAGCTGCACCGGTGGCGGCTGCGACAACGCGCGCTCTGGCACGCATGTATCCGTAGTACTTCATCGGTGGTGGTCCTTTCAGGCCTGTTCACACGATGGGGTTCAACGTTCGGCAGTTGCCATCTGTCGCCTCCCGGGACCGTCTGGTCCAGCGGGCGTCGAACTCCATCCGATGGCTCAATTGTAACGGATAGGTCACGATGACACTAAAGTACCTGCTAAGAACACGTGTCGGGCGGCGTGAGGGGCCATTTGGAGCACCTCCGACGCTACCTGGAATTCAACCGAGTCCCCGGCCGTCCTGACCCGGACCTTGGCCCCTGGCACGACCCCGGCCTCGAGGCACGCGGAGAGCAGCCCCGGCATGGCCTGCGCGGTCTCCCCGATCCTCGAGACGACTGCCTCCTGCCACTCCTCGCCGGCATCGGTCGCCGGCGTCTCGTCGGCGGCGCCGATGACGGGATCGGCCGCACCCAGGTCCGACAGCGCGGGGATGGCATTGCCGTAGGGCGACCACTGGGGCGAGTCGAGCAGGTCGACGAGTCGACGCTCCACCTTCTCGCTCATGACGTGCTCCCAGCGGCACGCCTCGTCGTGGGCGTCCTCGAGATCCAGCCCCACCACATCGGTCAGGAGGCGCTCGGCGAGACGGTGCTTGCGCATCACCCTCACGGCGGTCTCCCGGCCAAGATCGGTGAGGTCGAGCGTGCGGTCCTCGCGCAGCACCACGAGCCCGTCGCGCTCCATGCGCGCCACGGTCTGCGAGACGGTCGGCCCCGAGTGGCCTAGGTGCTCGGCGATGCGCGCGCGCATCGGCACCACGTTGTCCTCGACGAGCTCGTAGATCGTCCTGAGGTACATCTCCGTGGTGTCGATGAGGTCGGTCATGCGGAGAGGCGGCCCAGTCCTCGATAGGTCCAGCCCGCGTCGATCCACGCCGGGGCGTCGAGGCAGTTGCGTCCATCGATCACGTTCGCCTCGGACACGACGCCGGCGAGATCGACCGGCGAGGCCTGCCTGAACTCCTGCCACTCGGTCGCGACGACCACGAGCCTGGCGCCCCGGCACGCCTCGACCATCGAGTCGGCGTAGTGCAGACGAGGGCGCACTGCCCTGGCGTTGTCCATCGCCTCGGGGTCGTAGACGCGCACATCGGCGCCGGTCTCGTACAGCTTCGACGCGACGTCGAGCGCGGGAGAGTCGCGCACGTCGTCGCTGTTGGGCTTGAACGCGGCGCCGAGCACCGCGACGGGGACTCCGTCGAGCTCGTTGCCCACGAGCGTCCTGGCGAGGTCGATGACGTGCTCGCGGCGGCGCAGGTTGACGGCGTCCACCTCGCGCAGGAACGTCAGCGCCTGATCCACGCCCAGCTCGCCGGCCCGCGCCATGAAGGCGCGGATGTCCTTGGGGAGGCAGCCCCCGCCGAAGCCCAGGCCCGCGCCCAGGAACTTCCGGCCGATGCGCTCGTCGTGGCCGATGGCGTCCGCCAGGTCGCGCACGTCCGCCCCGGTCGCCTCGCACACCTCGGCGATCGCGTTGATGAAGGAGATCTTGGTCGCGAGGAAGGCGTTCGCGCTCACCTTCACCAGCTCGGCGGTCGCGAGGTCCGTCACCAGGAAGGGCGTATCGCGGCCGATCGCGTCGGCGTAGATGTCGCGCGCGATCTCCTCGATGCGGCCGGGGCTGCCAGGGTCGACGCCCAGCACGATGCGGTCGGGACGCAGGGTGTCCTCCACGGCGAAGCCCTCGCGCAGGAACTCCGGGTTCCAGCCCAGCTCGGCACCGTCGCCCACGGGGGCCAGCTCCTTGAGCTTGGCCGAGAGCCTGGCGGCCGTGCCGACCGGCACGGTCGACTTGCCGAGCACCACGGTGGGCTTCGTCAGCAGCGGTGCGAGCGTCTCGATCACGGCGTCGACGTAGCGCATGTCGGCGGCGTAGCTGCCCGCCTGCTGGGGCGTGCCCACGCCGATGAAGTGGACGTCGGCATCGGCCGCCTCGGCGGGATCCGTGGTGAAGCGCAGCCGGCCCGAGGCGAGGTTCTTCTGCAGCAGCTCGGGGAGCCCAGGCTCGAAGAACGGCACCTCTCCGGCCGAGAGCTTGTCGATCTTGGACTGGTCGACGTCGACGCCGATGACGTCGTGGCCGAGCTCGGCCATGCCGACTGCGTGGGTGGCACCGAGATACCCCGTGCCGAAGACGGACATCCTCTTCGTCATGGGGCCAGCCTAGTGGGACTCAGAAGGGCGACATCCGCTGTTAACCCAGGCCGGAGACCGCCGCGTCCGGCACGTGTCCGACCATCGCCTTGCCCGCCGTCGCGTCGATGCTCACGAGTCCCTCGCCCTCGCCCACGAGCAGCGAGTGGCCCACGGAGATCGTGCGGTGCTCGCCCGAGGCTGACACCGAGATCGCGCCCTCCAGAACCACGACGATGCGGTGCCCCGAGTTGACCATCGCACCCCCGTTCTCGACGACCGTGAGCGCGAAGTCGTCGACCGGCGGCAGGTAGGTGCGCGCGGCGCCGCGGACCTTCGGGGTGATCACGACGGGCTGCGTCGGGGTCGTGATCGCAAGGCGCTCGAGCAGGGCGGTGTCGGTGGGCTTGTCAGTCAGGCCCGCGCGCACCACGTTGTCCGAGGAACGCATGATCTCGATGCCCAGGCCGCGCTGGTAGGAGTGGATGATGCCCGCACCCGTGAACAGTGCTTGGCCGGGCTCGATCGTCACGGCGTTGAGCGCCATCGCGACGAGCGCGCCGGGGTCTGAAGGGAAGTAGGTCGCGGCCCGCTTGGCCCACGCCACTGCGGTCGTGTGGGCATCGGCTCTGGTGAGCTCGTCGAGCGCCTCGGCGCCCTCGCCGTCGAGGACGGCGGCGAGGAACTTGGCGACGCTGCCATTGATGAGGTCAGCGAGCCGGGACCCGGCGGGCCCGAGTCCCTGGAGGTCGTGGCGGATGTCGTCGAGCGGGCGGACGCCGGAGAACGCCTCGGTGTGCTCGAGCGCGATGAGCATCTCGGGCTTGGGATGCGAGTCCTTGAACGTGCGCGCGGGGTCGGAGAGCGGCCTGCCCTCCTTCTCGTCGGCCGCGAAGCCCTCCTTCGCCTGGCCGGCGTTCGGGTGCACCTGGATCGACAGCGAGTGCGCGATCGCGAGGATCTTCAGCAGGTAGGGCAGCTGCGGCTCGTTGGGCGCCTTGGGCGCCAGCACCTCGTTGAGGGGGCGGTCGGTTCCCGCCACACGCGCCAGCGAGGGCGCCTCGGGGTGCGCGCCCCACCACGCCTCGGCGACCGGACCGCCAGGAGGGTCCATCTTCAGGATCCTGGCGATGTCGTCTGGCGTGCCCCAGGCATAGGGGCGCAGGGCGGGGGTGAGAGGGAGCACGCGATCATCCTGCCACGCCGATACTCTGAGGTCATGACCCCAGACGTCCGGATTCCCGCCGATCTGCTGCCCTCGGACGGGCGGTTCGGCTCGGGCCCGTCCCGTGTCCGCGACAGCCAGGTCCGCGCGCTCGTCGCGGCGCAGCCCGACCTGCTCGGGACCTCGCACCGGCAGGCGCCCGTGCGCTCGCTCGTCGGGGATGTGCGCCGTATGCTCGCGGAGCTGTTCTCGGCCCCGGAGGGCTACGAGGTCGTGCTCGGCAACGGCGGCTCGACGGTGTTCTGGGACGTCGCGACCTTCTGCCTGGTCGACCGCCTCGCGGAGCACGGCTCCTTCGGCGAGTTCGGCTCGAAGTTCGCGTCCGCCACCAACGCCGCGCCGTTCCTCGACGCGTCGATCGTGCGCAGCGCCCAACCCGGCGCCGTGGCCGTGCCGGCCGGCGGCGAGGCCGATGTCTACGCGTGGCCGCACAACGAGACCTCCACGGGCGCGATGGCGCCGGTAAGGCGGCCCGACGGTGACGGGCTCACGCTGATCGATGCCACCTCGGGAGCGGGCGGACTGCCGGTCGACCTGGCACAGGCCGACGCCTACTACTTCGCTCCGCAGAAGAGCTTCGGGTCCGACGGCGGGCTGTGGTTCGCACTGCTGTCCCCTGCGGCCATGGAGCGCGCCAGGCGGATCGAGGAGCACCGCTGGGTGCCGCCGTCGCTCTCTCTCACTGCGGCGATCGACAACTCCCTCAAGGACCAGACCCTCAACACGCCCGCCGTCGCGACGCTCGTGATGATGCGCGCGCAGCTCAAGTGGATGCTCGACATCGGCGGCCTGACGGCGACGGCAGG
>JAUIBG010000008.1 GCA_030428165.1 Actinomycetes bacterium | reverse complement strand
TGCCCGCAGAGATCCGCGGCCGCGTCTTCGGCGTCACGCGCACGATCGGCTGGGGACTCGTGCCCGCGGCCACGCTGCTCGGCGGCTGGATCGCCACCTACTCGCTGCTCCTGCCCTTCGTCGTGGGCGGCGGGCTCATCCTCGTGATCGCGCTCGGATCGGTGCGGCTCATCCTGCGCGCCGACGCGCAGGTCCCGGTGCCCGTGTGGCACGAGACGCCCGCCGACGTCGCGTCCCCAGCCGAGCCCGCGCCCGTGCTCTCCCTGGACTAGTCGAGCGCCGGGCCGCCGTCTCACCGAGCGCGTCATCGTCGTGGCATGGCCACGAATGTGCTCGGACGGTATGGGGAGAACGCGGCGGCGCGGAGGCTCGTCTCCCTGGGGTGGCACATCCTCGACCGCAATTGGCGGTGTGCGCGGGGTGAGCTCGACATCGTCGCGCGCGATGGGGGCTGCGCCGTCTTCGTGGAGGTTAAGACACGGCGGACCTCGATGTACGGCAGTGCGGTCGAGGCGGTCGACGAGCGCAAGCTCGCCCGGCTGAGGCAGCTCGCCGCGGCGTGGCTCGAGACTCATCCCGAGCCTCACTTCGCCGAGATCCGCATCGACGTGATCGGCGTCGCGATCCCGCCCGGAGGCGCGCCCGAGTTCGACCACCTCAGGGCCGTCGGATGATCGGGCGCTCCCGCTCGGTCGTGCTCACCGGGCTGAGCGGACATGTCATCGACGTCGAAGCGCATCTCGCCTCGGCGCTGCCCGCGTTCACGATCGTGGGACTGCCCGACGCCTCCTTGAGCGAGGCGCGCGACCGTGTGAGGGCCGCGATTCAGAACTCGGGTCTCGACTGGCCCAACCGTCGGATCACCGTGAGCCTCTCGCCGGCGTCGCTGCCGAAGCGCGGCTCCGCCACCGATCTCGCGATCGCGGTGGCGCTGCTCTCCGCGGCCGGTGGGATCGACGCATCGCGCGCCGCACGAGCGGTCCACCTGGGCGAACTCGGGCTCGATGGGAGGGTCCGCCCCGTGCTGGGCGTCCTGCCTGCGGTCGTGGCCGCAGTCGCCGCAGGCGCGGCCGATGTGGTGGTGCCCGAGCAAAATGCGGCCGAGGCGCGGCTCGTGCCTGGCGCCCGGGTCACCGCGGCGTCCACCCTCGCGGGCATCGCCGCGAGCTACGGCGCCGATGTCGAGGCTCCGTCTCCGGTCAGCGACACGAGCGACGGCGGCTCGGGCATACCGCGGCTGGCGGTCGAGCCCGTCCCCGACCTGGCCGATGTGCGGGGTCAGCAGCAGGCGGCGTTCGCTCTCGAGATCGCCGCGGCGGGGGGCCACCACCTCCTCATGACAGGGCCGCCTGGCACCGGCAAGACGATGCTCGCCTCACGACTGCCCGGAATCCTGCCCGACCTGGCCGATGAGGATGCGGTGACCGTGACGTCGCTGCACTCGGTGGCGGGTCGATTCGACCCGGCAGGCGGCCTGGTCCGCCGCCCGCCCTTCGAGGCTCCGCACCACACCGCCTCGGGAGCGTCGCTGATCGGCGGCGGGGCGGCGTTGGCGCGGCCCGGCGCGATCTCGCTGGCCCACGGTGGCGTGCTCTTCCTCGACGAGGCGCCGGAGTTCCCGGCGAGGATCCTCCAGACGCTGCGCCAGCCTCTCGAGCACGGCGAGATCGTGATCCACCGAGCTCACGGTGCGGCGCGGTATCCGGCGCGGTTCCTGTTGGTGCTCGCGGCCAACCCGTGTCCCTGCGGTCGCTTCACCGGCTCGGGCGAGGACTGCGTGTGCTCGCCGCTCGCCAGGCGCCGCTACTTCGGACGGCTCTCAGGGCCGCTGCTCGACCGGATCGACCTCACCGCCGCCGTCATGCCGCTGCAGCGCGGCATGGACGACCCGGGGGAGCGCTCGGCCATCGTCGCCTCTCGCGTGCGGGATGCCCGGGCGCTCGCGTCCGCGCGCTTCTCAGACGAGGGCTGGTCGCTCAACTCGGGAGCGCCCGGCGCCTGGCTGAGGGCGGCGACGTCGCGGCATGCGGCGGCCGAGGTGTGGCGCGCGCTCGAGCGGGGCGGCATCAGCGCGAGGGGAGCCGACCGGTCGCTCCGGATCGCATGGACCCTCGCGGATCTGCGCGGCGCCGACGGTCCCAACCTCGACGACGTGCGGCAGGCGCTCGACTTGAGGACACAGGGACTCCCATGACGCACGCGGCCCATGAGGAGACGCTTGCTCGCGTCGCGTGGGGAGCGACGGTGGAGTATCCGGACGCGGCGGCCTCGTGGCTGGTGGGAGCCCTTGGTCCCGAGGCCGCGTGGTCGGCGGCCAGGAATGCGGCTGCCCTGGGCGCGCCACAGGTCAGGCGACTGGTCGAGTCGGAGCTGGGGCAGGCGCTGCATGCGTCGGGCGGCACCGACCGCGATGTTCAGGGGCTCGTCGACGCCTTCGAACGGTGGGCACCGCGCGTCGCCGCGATCGAGCCCGACGCCGTCCTGCACCGGACGAGGGCCGTCGGTGCGCGCGTCGTGGTGCCGGACTCGTCCGAGTGGCCCGCCGCGCTGCACGACCTCGGATCCCATGCGCCATTCGTGCTGTGGGCCGCTGGTCCCGCCAGCCTGGCGGAGGCGCTGGACGCCTCCGTCGCGGTGGTGGGCGCCAGGAGCTCGACAACGTACGGCTCTCATATGGCGGCGCACCTCGGCGCGGGCCTGGCCGACCGAGGTCGCTGCGTGGTCTCCGGCGGGGCATACGGCGTCGACGCTCGCGCTCATGCCGGAGCGCTGAGCGCCGGGGGAGTCACGGTCGCCTTCCTGGCCAGCGGGGTCGATCGGCTCTACCCGGCCGGCAATGCCGATCTGCTGGCCAGAGTCCGCGAGACGGGCGCGCTCGTCGCCCAGGTTCCGCCGGGCTCGTCGCCCTACCGTTCCCGGTTCCTGAGCCGCAATCGCCTCATCGCCGCGGCTGCCGCGACCGTCGTCGTGGAGGCGGCGCACCGTTCTGGCGCGCTCAACACCGCGCGGCACGCGGCGGAACTCGCGCGTCCGGTGGGCGCCGTCCCCGGACCGGTGACGTCGGCTGCCTCGGCCGGCTGCCACCGGCTGATCAGGGACGGGCTCGCCGTGCTGGTGACATCGGTGGACGACGCACTCGAGCTGGTGACCCCACCCGAGGCGTCGCTCCTGGCAGAGGACGAGATCGAGGGAGGATTCCCGTCGGCCCATGCGCGTCGTGCGTACGACGTGCTCGGCGTCCCGCGTGACGCGGCCGCCACCGCCAGGGAGGCCGGCCTGACGCTCGGAGAGGCGCTCGCCGCCCTCGGCGCTCTCGAGGCATCCGGCCTTGCGGCGACCGCGAATGGGTCGTGGAGAAGAACGCGACATTACGGACAGGAAAAATCTCGATGAAGTTGTTACTGATGTGACAAATGTGACTGAAGGGGTTGATTTGACCCCATGTGGCAGGGCAGAGTAGGCACATGCATTCGGCTGAGGGCAACCGGAGCGAGGCGCGGCTGACGCGTTTCGCCGACCACTTGCGCCATGAGCGCGGTCGGTCGGAGCACACGGTGCGCGCCTATCTGTCCGATCTGTCGAGCCTGGGTGAGCACCTGGTCGGGGCGAACTCGGACGGCTCGGTCCGTGAGTCCGCGATTCTCAGTGCCGGGACGGCCGACCTTCGGGCGTGGCTCGCGGCCATGCACGGCGCGGGAGTCTCGCGCAGCACGATCGCCCGTCGCGTCTCGACTCTGCGCACCTTCTACGGCTGGGCACGCCAGCGCGGGCTGATCGAGATCGATCCCAGCGCACGGCTGGGCTCGGCCAAGGCCTCGTCCGAGATTCCCGACGCGCTGTCGCTGGCCGATGTCGCGGCAGTCCTCGACGTCGCCGCTGTCCGTGCCGACGACGGCGACGCAGCGCACATGCGTGACCTCGCGCTGGTCGAGCTGCTCTACGCCACCGGAATCCGCGTGGGGGAGCTCACCGGGCTGGACGTCTCCGACATCGACCTGGTCTCGTCCACCGCCCGAGTGATGGGCAAGGGTGGCAAGCAGCGCACGGTGCCGTTCGGCACCCCCGCGGCTCGGGCCCTCGAGGCGTGGATCGCGGCCAGGCCGGCGCTCGCCAACGAGAACCGTCCCTCCGCCGCCCTCTTCCTGGGCGCCAGGGGAGGTCGCATCGACCAGCGCCAGGTGCGCGAGCTCACCTACGAGCTCTGCGCCGCCGCAGGCGTCTCTCCGGTGGCGCCGCACGCGCTGCGCCACACCGCCGCCACCCACATGCTGGGAGGCGGAGCAGATCTTCGCGCGGTCCAGGAGGTCCTAGGTCACGCGAGTCTGGGTACAACCCAGAGGTATACCCATGTCAGTGCCGAGCGCTTGCGCTCGGCGTACGCACTCGCTCACCCCCGTGCATAGGTAGAGGATCATGACACCGATCGCCAAGAAGCGGACCGCCGCCGCGTCGCCGACGCGCTCAGCGGACGCTCAGAGCGCTGTCAACGTCGACACCGCTCAGCTCGAGGTTCTCAGTCAGCAGGCTGAGGGTCGCTCCATCAAGGCACTGCGCCAGGCGCGCACCGACGCTCTCAACGCGGCTCGCCAGGCACCCACCGAGGCGCTGTGGCACCACCGCGAGTCGTCCAACCCCCACCTCCGGCAGGCCGTCCGCGACGAGCTCATTACGCGCCACACCCCGCTCGTCTCCGCCGTCGCGACGCGACTGATCCGCCAGCTCAGCGACTCCGCCGAGCTGGGCGACCTGATCTCCACAGGCACGTTCGGCCTCATCGCCGCCGTCGAGCGCTTCGACCCCGAGCGCGGCTTCCGCTTCGAGACGTACGCCTCCCAGCGCATCCGCGGCGCGATCATCGACGAGCTCCGCATGCTCGACTGGGTGCCCCGCTCGGTGCGCGCCAAGTGCCGCGCCTATGACATCGCCCACGTGGAGCTCGAGCAGGAGCTCCGCCGCAAGCCGACGACGGCTGAGCTCGCCGGCAAGCTGGAGTGGAGCGAGGCCGAGGTCCGCGACGTCGTGTCCCAGCGCTCGCTGAGCGCGATCGCGCAGTACGACGGCATGAGCAACGACGACGGCCCCGCCTTCGACGTGCCCGACGCCGCCAGCCCCGCGGTCCACGCCAACATCGAGGACCAGGAGCGTCACGAGCTGCTGTCCGACGCCCTGGCCGAGGTGCGCGAGCGCGAGCAGCTGGTCCTCAAGATGTACTACTTCGAGGGCGCGACCCTCGCGCAGATCGGCGCCGTGCTCGGCGTCACCGAGTCGCGCGTGTCACAGATCCACTCCGCGGCAATGCGGACCCTCAAGGACAAGCTGCTGAGCACCGGCGCGTTCGGCGACTGATCCCGACAACACGCGGCACCGCATGGTTCAGTCCCATGGCGCGCCGGCGGAGCGCGGCAGCAGGTCGATGGGGCCGTGGCCGCGCAATGTCGCCAGCGGATCCACGTAGGCGTCGCCCACCCGCACGCCCCAGTGCAGGCAGGGCTCGACGCAGTGCGACGCCTCGGCGGTGAGCAGCCCCACAGGATCGCCAGCCTCCACTGCGGCACCGAGCTGGACGGTCGCGGCGACCGGCTCGACACTGCTGCGGGAGCCATCCGCGTGGAGGATCGTGATCACGGACCGGTCGACCACCCTGCCGGCGAACACGACGACGCCGTCGCGATCGGCCACGACCTCCGTCCCCCTCGCCGCGGCGAGATCCACGCCCCGGTGCCCGGCGAGCCACGGCTGATCCGGGGGATCGAAACCCTCGACGACCACCACGTCGCCCACCGGGCTGATCGCGAACTGCGGGGGAGCATCGGCGGCGAGCGCGGCATCGGCCACGGGCGCGATCACCGGTGCCGTCGCCGCTGACGCATCGGGCGTCGACGCCGCTCCGGCGACGAGGAGGGCGCCCAGTCCGAGCGCGCCGAGTGCGAGAATCCTCATGCCCCCATCGGACCCCTCCAGGGCCGGGCGACGCGAGCTTCGCACACCCGTCGGGGGAGCGCTGCCGTCGAGCGGCTCACCGGGACGCGGGTGGTTGGCTGACCTGGGTGGCGTCGAGTACACTTAACCCCGCATCTGGCATGCCCAGATGACATCGCGCACCACTTCATCACACCGCCCGGCGCTGCCGGGCGCATGGATGCCGGGAGAGCGTTGGTCCGCAGCCTGACGGCTGCGGTGCCCTCCCGCGACGGTGCCAGGGGCCCGACCACCCGGCCGGGCCATCAACCGACAAGGGCGGGACCCTGAGCCCGCCCACAGAATGCAGCACGCGTGCGCGCGTGCGGAACAGGACCAGACATGGCCGTCGTGACCATGCGCCAGCTCCTCGACTCCGGTGTCCACTTCGGACACCAGACCAGCCGCTGGAACCCCAAGATGAAGCGCTACATCTTCACCGAGCGCAACGGCATCTACATCATCGACCTGCAGCAGTCGCTGTCGATGATCGACGCCGCCTACGAGTTCGTGCGCGAGACCGTTGCCCACGGCGGCACCGTGCTCTTCGTCGGCACCAAGCGTCAGGCCCAGGAGGCCATCGTCGAGCAGGCCGGCCGCGTCGGCATGCCGTACGTCTCCGAGCGCTGGCTGGGCGGCATGCTCACCAACTTCCAGACGGTCTCCAAGCGCGTCGCGCGCCTCAAGGAGCTCGAGGAGATCGACTTCGACGACGTCGCAGGCTCCGGCCGCACCAAGAAGGAGCTGCTGGGACTGCGTCGCGAGAAGGAGAAGCTCGACAAGACCCTGGGCGGCATCCGCAACATGGCGAAGACCCCCTCCGTCGTGTGGATCGTCGACACCAACAAGGAGCACCTCGCGGTCGACGAGGCCAAGAAGCTGGGCATCCCGGTCGTCGGCATCCTCGACTCGAACTGCGACCCCGACGCCGTCGCCTACGGCATCCCGGGCAACGACGACGCGATCCGCGCCGTGGACCTGCTCACCCGCGTGATCGCCGATGCGGTCGCCGAGGGCCTGCGCATCCGCCACACCCCGAAGGCCGGCGACGAGGCCGAGGCCGAGGGTGCCGAGGAGCCGCTGGCCGAGTGGGAGCAGGAGCTGCTCGACGGCGCGGCCGACAAGGCCGAGGCCCCCGCCGACGACAAGGCCGAGGAGAAGGCCGAGGAGGCCGCTGCCGAGGAGGCTCCCGCCGAGGAGAAGAAGGCCCCGGCCAAGAAGCCTGCCGCCAAGAAGGCCGCGCCCAAGAAGGCCGCGGCTGAGAAGACCGAGGCCGCTGAGGCCGAGACCGAGTCCGCAGACAAGTAAGGACCAAGCGAAACATGGCTAACTACGGCATTGCCGACATCAAGGCCCTGCGCGAGCGCACCGGCGCTGGCATGGCTGACGTCAAGAAGGCCCTCGACGAGGCCGACGGCAACCAGGACGAGGCGATCGACATCCTTCGCAAGAAGGGCCTGAAGGGCGTCGCCAAGCGCGCTGACCGCTCGGCTTCCGAGGGGCTCGCGATCACCCACGTCGCCGACGGCGCCGCCGGCCAGGTCGGCACGCTCGTCGAGATCAACTCGGAGACGGACTTCGTCGCGAAGAACGAGAAGTTCATCTCGCTCGCGAACACCGTCCTCGAGGCCGTCGTCGCCGCCGGTGCGGCCGACCTCGAGTCGGGCCTCGCCGCAGACGCGGGCGGCCAGACGGTCGGCGACCTGATCGACGCCGAGGCCGGCATCCTGGGCGAGAAGATCCAGCTGCGCCGCGTCGCCCGCATCGAGGCCCCCGTGGTCGCGTCCTACGAGCACAAGACCTCGCAGGACCTGCCGCCGCAGATCGGTGTCCTCGTGGGCGCCACCGCCGAGGCCGGCGACGTCGCCCGCGACGTCGCGATGCACATCGCGGTCTACGACCCCGAGTACCTCGTCCGCGACGAGGTCCCCGCGGACGTCGTCGAGCACGAGCGCACCGTCGCACGTGAGATCGCCGTCGGCGAGGGCAAGCCGGAGCAGGCGCTGCCCAAGATCGTCGAGGGCCGCCTGAACGGCTTCTTCAAGGAGCGCGTGCTCCTCGAGCAGGCCTTCGCCAAGGACGCGAAGCAGTCCGTCGGCAAGGTCGTCGAGGCCACCGGCGGCGAGGTCACCGGCTTCGCGCGCTTCCGTGTGGGAGCCTAGGCACTAGCAGTCAACGAGACAGGAGGCGCCGGTGTCGGACTCGACCCAGCAGGCAACTGATGGATCCGGCGCTCGGCGCGTCCTTCTCAAGCTCTCGGGCGAGATGTTCGGGGGAGGCCGGGTAGGCCTCGACCCCGACATCGTCTCGAGGGTCGCGCAGGAGGTTGCCGACGCCGTCGACGCGGGGGTCCAAGTGGCCATCGTGGTCGGCGGCGGCAACTTCTTCCGCGGAGCCGAGCTCAGCAGCCGCGGCATGGAGCGCGCACGCGCCGACTACATGGGCATGCTCGGCACGGTGATGAACGCCCTCGCCCTCCAGGACTTCCTGGAGCAGGCCGGCGTCGCCACCCGCGTGCAGACCGCCATCACGATGGGCCAGGTCGCCGAGCCGTACATCCCCCTCAAGGCGATCCGCCACATGGAGAAGGGGCGCGCGGTCATCTTCGCCGCTGGCGCGGGCATGCCTTACTTCTCGACCGACACCGTCGCCGTCCAGCGCGCCCTCGAGACCCGCTGCAGCGAGGTCATCATGGGCAAGAACGGCGTGGACGGCGTCTACACGGCCGATCCCCGCACCAACCCGGACGCCACGCTGCTGTCCGAGGTGACGTTCGCCGACGCGCTGCGGAACCGCCTCAACGTGATGGACGCCTCGGCGTTCTCGCTGGCGATGGACAACGCCGTGCCGATGGTCGTCTTCGGCCTCGATGAGCCCGGCAACGTGACGCGCGCCCTGCTGGGTGAAAGAATCGGGACACTGGTGACGGCCTGAGGCGCCTCGCGGGGCATCGACGCATCGCGCGGACAGCCCGCGCCCACACGACTAGACCACAAGGAGCACACAGGTGATTGACGAGATTCTGCTCGACGCAGAGGAGAACATGGACCGCGCGATCAACGTCGCGAAGGACAACTTCGCGGGCATCCGCTCGGGCCAGGCATCGGCCTCGATGTTCGCCTCGATCGCCGTCGACTACTACGGCGCCCCGACGCCGCTGCAGCAGCTCGCGTCGATCACCGTGCCCGAGGCGCGAATGGTGATCATCTCGCCGTACGACGCGAGCGCGAAGAAGGAGATCGAGTCCGCGCTGCGGAACTCGGACCTGGGCGTGAACCCGACCGACGACGGCAACGTGCTGCGCATCAACATGCCGCAGCTCACCGAGGAGCGCCGCCGCGACTACGTGAAGCTCGCGAAGACGAAGGCCGAGGACGCCAGGGTCACCGTGCGCAACATGCGCCGCAAGGCCAAGGACCTCATCGACGCGGCCGTCAAGGACGGCGAGGTCGGCGAGGACGAGGGCACCCGCGCGGAGAAGGAGCTCGACTCCCTCACGAAGAAGCACGTCGACGCGATCGACGCGCTGCTGTCCCACAAGGAGAGCGAGCTGCTGGAGGTCTAGCCTCTCAGCGCGCGCGTGCCGCGACGATGACCACAACCCCCGCATCGGCTGAGACCGCCCCGGCGGACGAGAAGCCGCGCGGCGGCGGACGCAATCTCGTCACCGCGACGGTCGTCGGCCTCACGCTGTTCATCGGCGTCCTCGTGACGGCCTGGTGGAGCCCGCTCGCCTTCGCGATCCTGCTCTACGGCGCCTGCATGGTCGCCATCATGGAGTGGCGCTCGCAGCTCGTGGGCCACGGCAGGACCATCGCGGCGGCGCCGCTGCTGGTCGGCACCGCGCTGATGGCCGTGGGCACGTGGTTCCACGGCGCCAACGGGCTCGCCGCCGGCACCTTCGCCGCGGTGCTCCTGGTGCTCGCCTGGCGGGCGTTCTCGGGCCCGAAGGAGACCATGCGCGCGGACGCCTACGCGGGCGTCATGTCGCTCGCCTGGATCCCGTTCCTGGGGTCGTTCCTGATGCTCACCGAGACCGATCCAGACGGCTGGCAGCGCGTGATCGTGCTCATCGTCGGAGTGGTCGCGGCGGACACCGGCGCCCTGGCGGCCGGAATGACCTGGGGCCGCACCCCGCTCCACACCCGGGTCAGCCCCAACAAGACCTGGGAAGGGCTGGCCGGGGGCCTGGTGCTCGCCACCGTCGCCACCGCGGTGTTCGCCTACTTCCTCCTCGACGGGCAGTGGTGGGTCGGCGCGGTCGTCGGCCTCGTCGCCGCGCTCGTCTCCGTCGTCGGCGACCTCGCCGAGTCGGCGATCAAGCGTTCTCTCAACATCAAGGACATGAGCAAGCTCATTCCTGGACACGGAGGTCTCATGGACCGGATGGACTCGATGTTCTTCGCCGCCCCGGTGGTGTTCGTCGCACTCTCGCTGATGCTGGGCACCGCATGACCGGCCCCGTCCTGCAGATGGCCGCGCCCCGTCGCGGCAAGGCGCCCACGCACCTGGCGGACCTCACCCCTGAGGAGCTCGCCGAGAAGGTCAAGGAGGCCGGACTGCCCGCGTATCGCGGCAAGCAGCTGGCCCGGCACTACTACGAGCGGCTCACGACCGACCCCGCGGACATGACCGACCTTCCTGCGGCCGTGCGCGACACCCTCACCGAGCAGCTCTTCCCGACGCTGCTCACGGAGGTCACGCACCTCGAGGCGGACGGCGGCGCGACCCTGAAGACGCTCTGGGCGCTGCACGACAACGTCAAGGTCGAGTCGGTGCTGATGAAGTACCCCGACCGCACCACGCTGTGCGTGACGAGCCAGGCCGGCTGCGGCATGGCCTGTCCGTTCTGCGCCACCGGCCAGATGGGCCTCACGCGCAACCTCTCCGCCGCCGAGATCATCGAGCAGGTGAGGGTCGCCGCGAAGACCTCGCGCGACGGAGACCTGGGCGAGTCCGTGCGGCTGTCCAACGTCGTCTTCATGGGCATGGGCGAGCCGCTGGCCAACTACAAGGCGGTCATCGCCGCCGTGCGCGCGATCATCGGCGACGACGCGACCGGGTTCGGGCTGTCGGCGCGCCACGTCACCGTCTCGACCGTCGGCCTGGTGCCCGCGATCGACAAGCTCTCCAAGGAGGGCCTGCCGGTCACGCTCGCGCTCTCGCTGCACGCTCCTGACGACGAGCTGCGCTCCGAGCTGGTGCCCATCAACACGCGATGGACCGTCGACGAGGCGCTCGACGCCGCCCACCGCTACTTCGAGGCGACCGGCCGCCGCGTGTCGATCGAGTACGCGCTGATGCGCGACATCAACGATCAGGCTCATCGTGCGCAGCTTCTGGCCGATAAACTGGGTGCCCGTGGCCACGGGTGGGCGCACGTCAACCCGATTCCTCTCAACCCGACGCCGGGTTCGAAGTGGACCGCATCGGACCCCAAGGTCGAGCGCGAGTTCGTGGCCACGCTGCGTCGTGCCGGGCTGAGCGCGACGATCCGGGACACCCGGGGCAGTGACATCGATGGCGCCTGCGGCCAACTGGCTATCAAGGAGGAGCAGTGAGTTCGACGTTCCCACGCGCAAGCGTGTTCTCGTACGGCTACCAGATCGAGGAGGTCGACGAGTTCCTCGACCGTGCTCGCTCCGCCTACGAGAGGCCGGGCGACGTCCCGCCGATGACCGCCGCCGACATCCGCACCGCGGCCTTCTCCGTGAAGCGCCGCGGCTACTCGACCGAGGCCGTCGACGCCGCCCTCGAGCGCCTCGAGGAGGCCTTCGAGCGCCGCGGCCGCGACGAGTACATCCGCGCCAACGGCCAGCAGGCCTGGATGTCCAAGCTCGGTGAGCGCGCCCAGACGCTCTACCCGCGCCTGCGCCGCCCCGAGGGCGAGCGCTTCGCGCACCCGGCGAAGGGCCACGGCTACGACATCGCAGAGGTCGACGCCATCCTCGACCGCCTCACCGCATTCTTCGAGCGCGGCCAGGCGCTCACCGCCCAGGAGCTGCGCACCGCGCAGTTTTCCTCGAAGTCCGGCAAGAAGGCCTACGACGAGCGCCCGGTGGACGCCTACCTGGCGCGCGCCGTCGAGGTGCTGGTGGGCGCGTCCTGACGTGAGTACCCCCAGGCGGGTCGTGCTGCTGGGCTCCACGGGCTCGATCGGCACGCAGGCGCTCGACGTGATCGAGCGCAATCCCGAACGCCTCGAGGTCGTCGCTCTCGCGGCGGGCGGAGGCAGCCTCGACCTGCTCGAGCGCCAGGCGCGCCAGTTCAGGCCCGCGGTAGTCGCCGTCGCCGGAGCCGATGCCGCAGCCCAGCTGGCCGAGCGCCTCGCCGATGTGCGGGGCATTGAGGTGACCGCTGGCATGGACGGCGTCGTCGCAGCGGCGGGCATGGACGCCGACGTCGTGCTGAACGGCATGACGGGCTCGATCGGGCTGAGGCCCACCCTCGCCGCGCTCGACGCTGGCACGACGCTCGCGCTCGCGAACAAGGAGTCGCTCGTCGCCGGGGGAGCGCTGGTCGCCCAGGCGATGAAGCGCCCCGACCAGATCGTGCCGGTGGACTCGGAGCACTCCGCGCTCGCCCAGGCGCTGCGCTCCGGCACTCCTGCTGAGGTTCGGAGGCTCGTCGTCACCGCATCGGGCGGCGCCTTCCGCGGCGCCACCAGGGAGTCGCTGCGCGACGTCACGGTCGAGCGTGCGCTCAAGCACCCCAACTGGGACATGGGCCCCGTCGTCACCATCAACTCCGCCTCGATGGTCAACAAGGCGCTCGAGGTGATCGAGGCGCACCTGCTGTTCGATATCCCGATGGACCGCATCGACGTCGTTGTCCACCCGCAGTCGATCGTCCACTCGATGGTCGAGTTCGTGGACGGCTCCACGATCGCCCAGGCGAGCCCGCCCGACATGCGGCTGCCCATCGCGCTCGGCCTCAGCTGGCCGGACCGACTCGCGGACGTGGCTCCCGCCCTCGACTGGACGCAGGCCTCGTCCTGGGACTTCGAGCCGCTCGACGAGGACACGTTCCCCGCAGTCCGCATCGCGAGGGCGGCCGTCGAGGCCAGCGCGCTGCACCCCGCGGTCTTCAACGCCGCGAACGAGGAGTGTGTCGCGTCCTTCGTCGACGGACGCCTGGGATTCCTCGGGATCACGGACACGGTCGCGCGCGTTGTGGAGTCGTACGAGGCCCCCGACGAGGTGTCGCTCGACGCGATCGACGCCGCCGAGGCGTGGGCCCGTGCCGAGGCGGCGCGGCTCGTCGCCGCGCTGTAGGGCACGCACGGACTGGACGGAAGAGGGACACGTGGAGAGCGTCATCGGCTGGCTGATCCTGCTCATCGGCCTCCTGCTGTCGGTCGGCGCCCACGAGCTGGGCCACCTCATCCCCGCGAAGATCTTCGGCACCAAGGTCAGCGAGTACTTCATCGGCTTCGGCCCCAAGCTGTGGTCGACTAAGCGCGGCGAGACCGAGTACGGCGTGAAGGCGCTGCCGGTGGGCGGCTACGTCCGCATCGTCGGCATGATCCCGCCGGCGGAGGCCGTGCCGGCCGTGAAGATCGGAGGCTGGCCGGGCCGCACCATCAGGGAGACGCGCGAGTCCGCCATGGCGGAGATGCAGCCGGAGGACCACGAGCGCGCCTTCTACCAGCTGAGCTGGTGGAGGAAGGCGATCGTGATGGCCAGCGGCACGCTGGTGAACCTCGTGCTCGCCGTGCTCATCTTCACCGCGGTGCTGACTGGCGTCGGCACCCCGCAGACCACACTCACCGTCGCCGCCGTGGCGGAGTGCGTGCCGGCCCTGGGTGCCGCCGAGTGCACGGCCGACGACCCCGCCTCGCCGGCATCGGCCGCGGGCATCGAGGCGGGCGACGTGATCGTCGAAGTCGACGGCCAGGCCGTCGAGACCTGGGGCGACGCGACCGCGATCATCGCGGACTCCGCAGGCGAGCCGGTGCCTCTCACCCTCGAGCGCGGCGACGAGACCGTCACGACCACGCTCACTCCCGCGCAGCGCGAGACGTACGTCTACGCCGAGGACGGCACCCAACAACTGGGAGAGGACGGCGAGCCGCTCACCCAGACCGTGGGCTACGCCGGCCTGCTGTCCGAGGTCCGCAACGTCCCGCAGCCCATCACCGCAGGGGTGGAGCTCACGTGGGAGTACGCGACCGCCTCCGTACAGCTGATCGCCACGCTGCCCTCGCAGCTGTACCACGCGACGCTGGCGATCCTCGGGCTCGAGGAGCGCGACGCCACGGGCGCCGTGAGCGTCGTGGGCGTGGGGCGGATCGCCGGCGACATCGCCTCGATCGACGCCGACGGCTACAGCCTGCTCGAGCGCTCGGCCGACATGCTCATGCTGCTGGGCGGGCTCAACCTCGCCCTCTTCGTCTTCAACCTCATCCCGCTCGCGCCGCTCGACGGCGGCCACGTCGTCACGGCGCTGTGGCAGGGGGTCAAGAACGGCTGGGCGAGGCTCCGCGGGCTGCCGCGGCCCGGCCCGGTCGACATCGCCAGGATGATGCCGTTCGCCTACGTGATGTTCGGATTCCTCATCCTCATGGCAGGCGTCCTGATCATTGCGGATATCGTGGCGCCCATCACCTTCGCGTGACCCGCGAGCCGCGTCCGCGCGGCCAGCCCGTCCGACCGAACCGTCAGATAAGGGGATAATCGAACCGTGACCTCCATCGGACTCGGAATGCCCAAGATGCCGCCGCCCACGCTGGCCCCGCGCCGCAAGACCCGCCAGATCAAGGTGGGATCCGTGGGGGTCGGGTCGGACTCGCCGGTGAGCGTGCAGTCCATGACCACGACCAAGACGCACGACATCAACGCCACGCTGCAGCAGATCGCGGAGCTGACGGCGGCCGGCTGCGACATCGTGCGCGTGGCGTGCCCCACGCAGGACGACGCCGATGCGCTCAAGGCGATCGCGACCAAGTCGCAGATCCCGGTCATCGCGGACATCCACTTCCAGCCCAAGTACGTCTTCTCGGCGATCGAGGCGGGCTGCGCCGCGGTGCGAGTGAACCCCGGCAACATCCGCAAGTTCGACGACCAGGTCAAGGAGATCGCCCAGGCGGCCAAGGACCACGGCACGTCGATCCGCATCGGCGTCAATGCCGGCTCGCTCGACCAGCGCATGCTCGACAAGCACGGCGGCAAGCCCACGCCCGAGGCGCTCGTCGAGTCCGCGGTCTGGGAGGCGTCGCTGTTCGAGGAGCACGACTTCCACGACTTCAAGATCTCCGTCAAGCACAACGACCCCGTGGTCATGGTGCGGGCGTACGAGCTGCTCGCGGCCGCCGGCGACTGGCCGCTTCATCTGGGCGTGACCGAGGCCGGTCCCGCGTTCCAGGGCACGATCAAGTCCGCGACCGCGTTCGGCGCGCTGCTGAGCCAGGGCATCGGCGACACCATCCGCGTCTCGCTGTCCGCTCCTCCCGTCGAGGAGGTCAAGGTCGGCATCCAGATCCTCCAGTCGCTCAACCTCAAGGAGCGCAAGCTCGAGATCGTGTCCTGCCCGTCCTGCGGCCGCGCCCAGGTGGACGTCTACGAGCTCGCGGAGAAGGTGACCGCCGGCCTCGAGGGCATGGAGGTCCCGCTGCGTGTGGCAGTGATGGGCTGCGTCGTGAACGGGCCGGGTGAGGCTCGTGAGGCGGACCTCGGCGTCGCCTCGGGCAACGGCAAGGGCCAGATCTTCGTCAAGGGCGAGGTCATCAAGACCGTCCCCGAGCGCGACATCGTCGAGACCCTCATCGAGGAGGCCATGCGCATCGCCGAGAACATGGAGCCCGAGGAGGGCGCCTCGCCCCAGGTGATCACGGCCTAGGGACGATGACCGACCTGCTGCTGCGGCGGGCGCACCATGCGGTGGCGCCGATGCAGCGGCGCGAGGTCGACGCCGCGATCGAGTTCGTCGACGGCGATCCCGTGCTGGGCGTCGTGGTGCGGATGCACCTCGACAGGGCGCGCGCCAGCGGCGCGACAGGCGGGCTGTGGACCGTCAGGCGGCGCTCGACGCGGACGCCCGCGCGCACCGGGGACGACCTCGAGGGCGTGATCTTCACCGGCGCGAACCTGTGGCCGCTGCTGCGCGAGGGCGACAGCACGCTCGTGGCCGATGTGGCCCGCACCGTGCGGACGAGGGTGCGCCGTCCCGCGGCGATCGTCGGCAGGCGCGCGTCGGTCGCCGCGATGTGGTCGTCGCTGGAGCGTGCATGGGCACCGGCGAGGCTGGTCCGCGACCGCCAGCTGTCGATGGCGCTCGACGGTCCGGCGCGCGCTTCCGATCCGCACGAGGGCGCGCCCGCGCTCGAGCCCGTGAGGCTCGCCGACGAGCGTGACTACGACGACCTTCTCCCGGCGTGCGCCCACATGTTCAGGTCCGAGGTGGGCTACGACCCGCTGGCCTTCGGGCGTGCCGCCTACGAAGCGCGGCTGAAGTCCCTGATCGCGTCCCGATGGTCGTACGTGCAGTACGGCCAGGTCGCGGGGGAGCGGCGGATCGTCTTCAAGGCCGAGGTGGGGGCGCTGGGCGGCGAGGTCGCGCAGATCCAGGGGGTATGGGTCCACCCCTCGGCCCGCGGCCACGGCATCGCCAGGGCGTCCCTCCCGCACGTCTCCGCGATGGTGCAGCGCGATCTGGCTCCCACTGTGTCGCTTTACGTCAACGACTTCAACGCCGCAGCCGTCTCGGCGTATCGGGCCATGGGAATGCGTGAGGTCGGCGAGCTCCAGACGGTGATGTTCTAGCCCGTTCAGGCATCCCCCTGAGCCGCGGGGCCGGCCACGGTCATCGGCCGCCCCGATCCCGCTATCGATAGAGCGAAACTATCAATTGTACTAGTTTTCCTGTGCCATAACACACAAAATGCGGGCCCTGAGTCCTGTATTGTGCGCTTCACCACAAATGTACGGTTGTCCAACTTGTGCAAGGGCGCACCCCACGTGAGCCCCGGCACGCCGCGACACAACAAAGCGGAAATACACGTGCGCACTCACGCCCGTCCACTCATCGGCACGACTGTGAAGGGGGCGGTGGCGGCAGGCGCCGCGCTGCTCGTCGCGCTCGGCATGGCGGTTCCCGCCACGGCGGCGACCTCGGACCCCCGCGTCGACACCATCTACGACTCCGAGCCGGCCAAGCCGCTCGAGCACTACGCCAGCTACAGCTTCGGCGCCCACCAGATCGACGAGCTCGGTGACCGTGTCGAGCTCGCGGGTGAGGCACGGGTGGTTCAGGAGATCACCGTCGGCATGAACAGCTGGGCGTGCGAGACCGGCGCTCATCAGACGGACGACTGTTCGACCTCGGAGGGAGCGACCTTCGACCACGATCTCACGGTTCACGTGTACGCGACTGACGCCGCCGGCACGGTGGGTGCTGAGCTCGCCACGGTTACTCAGACGTTCGCAATCCCGTACCGCCCGAGCGCAGATGCCCGCTGCGACGGCAGCATCGCTGGTGGGGACGTCGGCGAGTGGTACTCGACCGCGGACAACAACTGCTACGACGGCTACTCGTTCCCCGCGACCTTCGACCTGTCTGCGCTCGATGTCGAGCTGCCCGACGATGTCATCGTGTCGGTGAGCTACGCGGCCACCGGTGACGCGGCCGCATTGAACGTCGAGGTCATCGGAGACGTCCCGTCGATCGGAACCGACACCGAGACTGACGAGATGTACATCGACTGGAAGAACCTCACACCGTTCCAACGAGACACCGGCTGGGAGCCCTACCATGGCCTGCGCATGACTATCACCGCCATCCCCGCGGCGGACGCCGTGGAGGTCGCGCCGATCGTCATCGGCTTCGACGACGAGACCTCCTCCGACCTCGGGATCGCGTCGCGCGTCGACAACGGACTGATGGCCGCCTCGGGCTGCTGGTACGCCGAGGCCCCCGTGACGAACTACGGCACCGTCGGCGCCGAGGGCTACGTCTTCACCAGGTACGCGGGCTACGCGTCTGTCTTCCCCGAGGGCGGCTACACCGCATCGGCCGACTTCTACCTCGACACCGCCGCGGACGCCGGCCAGTTCTCGTGGTCGCACGCCGTGAACGGCACCGACGGCAACCACCAGCGCGACTTCATCTTCCACGCGGACTCCGACGGCACCGGCACCTGGGCCGTGGGCACGAACAACAACGCCTCGACCTCGGCGCCCGGCTACCACTCGACCTACTCGGTCGCGCCCGCCGTGATCACCGAGTCGGGCTGGTACACCTTCCAGCACTCGTTCTACGCGGACGGTGGCGTGCTGTGGGCCGACCTCGCTGTGCTCGGCGACGACGGCGTCGAGGTGGCCTCCTGGACTCTCGGCGGCAACGCGGACGACGTCGTCCCGACGATCGTGGGCGGCAACCGCTACGGCTGGCTCGTGAAGAACGACTTCGCCGGTCTCGCGATCGACAACGTGCTGCTCGACTCCGAGCGTCCCGAGGTGGGCTGCGCCGACACCGCCGCCCTCGCGGCGCTCATCGAGAAGGCCCAGGGCATCGACAAGGACAAGTTCACGCCCGAGACGCTCGAGAAGCTCGCCGAGGTGCTCGCCCGCGCCAGCGAGGTGCTCGGCACCGCACGCACGACGCAGGCGGCCGTGGACACCGCGGCGGCCGAGCTGTCCGCAGCGATCGACGGCCTCGAGCCCGTCGAGGAGCTCGCCGCGACCGGCGCAGACGTCACCGTGGTGACGGCCACCGCCCTCGCGCTGGCCGCGGCCGGTGCACTGCTGGTGGTGCGCCGCCGCCGCGTGTAGCAGCGACGCAACGGTCACAGGGGCCGCCGGAGCCGTCACGGCACCGGCGGCCCCTGTGCGTCCGGATACGCTTGACCCCATGCTCCGCATGTCCACGCTCTTCCTCCGCACGCTGCGAGAGGACCCCGCCGACGCCGAGCTCGCGTCGCACAAGCTCATGGTCCGCGCCGGCTACATCCGCCGCGCAGCCCCCGGCATCTACACCTGGCTCCCGCTGGGCCTGCGCGTCCTCGCGAAGGTCGAGGCGATCGTCCGCGAGGAGATGGAGGCGGCCGGCAGCCAGGAGGTGCACTTCCCGGCGCTGCTGCCCAAGGAGCCCTACGAGGCAACGGGCCGCTGGGACGACTACGGCCCCAACCTGTTCAGGCTCGCGGACCGCAAGGGCACCGACATGCTGCTCGCGCCCACGCACGAGGAGATGTTCGCGCTCGTGGTGAAGGACATGTACACCTCGTACAAGGACCTGCCGCTGTCGCTGTTCCAGATCCAGACCAAGTACCGCGACGAGGCCCGCCCCCGGGCAGGCCTCCTGCGCGGGCGCGAGTTCATCATGAAGGACGCGTACAGCTTCGACATCGACGACGAGGGCCTGGAGCGCTCGTACAAGACCCAGCGCGAGGCGTACATCCGCATCTTCGACCGGCTGGGCCTCGAGTACGTCATCGTCAACGCGATGTCGGGCGCCATGGGCGGCTCGAAGTCGGAGGAGTTCCTCAGCCCCACCGAGGTGGGCGAGGACACGTTCGTGCGCTCGCCCGGCGGCTACACCGCGAACGTCGAGGCGGTCACGACGCCGGCCCCGCCTGCGCTCGACTGGTCCGACGCCCCTGCGGCGCACGTCGAGGACACCCCCGACACTCCGACCATCGAGACGCTGGTCGCCGCCGCGAACGCGAATCACCCGCGACCCGACCGTGCATGGACCGCAGCTGACACGCTGAAGAACGTCGTGATCGCGGCGACCAACCCGGCGGGGGAGCGCGGCCTCATGGTCGTGGGCCTGCCCGGCGACCGCGAGGTCGACCTCACCAGGCTCGAGGCCGCCGTCGCGCCTGCGACGGTCGAGCCCGCCACCGAGGAGGACCTCAAGGCCCACCCCGAGCTCGTGAAGGGCTACATCGGCCCGGCCGCTCTCGGACCGCAGGTGCGCCCCGAGGGCGTCGAGTTCCTGTCCGACGAGGACTCCACCATCCCGTACATGCTCGACCCCCGCGTGGTGGAGGGCACCAGGTGGATCACCGGCGCGAACGTGCGCGGCAAGCACGTGTTCGACCTCGTCGCTGGACGCGACTTCGTGGGCGACGGCACGATCGAGGCGGCCGAGGTGCGCGCGGGCGATCCGGCGCCCGACGGCACGGGTCCGCTCGAGCTCGCGCGCGGCGTCGAGATCGGCCACATCTTCCAGCTGGGCCGCAAGTACGCCGAGGCGCTCGAGCTCAAGGTGCTCGACGAGAACGGCAAGCAGCGCGTCGTCACGATGGGCTCCTACGGCATCGGCGTCACCCGCGCCGTGGCGCTCCTCGCCGAGCTGAACAACGACGAGGCCGGCCTCGCCTGGCCGGCCCACGTCGCCCCGTACCACGTGCACGTGATGGCGACAGGCAAGGACGACGCGGCCTTCGCCGCCGCGGAGGACCTGGCCGCCGACCTCGAGTCGCGCGGCGTCGAGGTGCTCTACGACGACCGCGCCAAGGTGTCGCCCGGCGTGAAGTTCAAGGACGCCGAGCTCATCGGCGCCCCCTTCGTCGCCGTCGTGGGCCGCTCGCTGGCCGACGGGGTCATCGAGGTGGGTCCGCGCGCAGGCGGCGAGCGCACCGCGGTGCCCGTGGCCGATGCCTCGGAGACGATCGTGCGGATGGTCGACGAGGCGCTCGGGCGCTAGCGGCGTGGCCGTCACCGGGATCTGGGCGCACCGCGGGAACAGCGCTGCCGAGCCCGAGAACACGATCGCCGCGTTCGAGTCCGCCATCGCCGCGGGCGCGGACGGCATCGAGCTCGATGTCCAGCTGACGTCGGACGGCGTTGCCGTCATCCACCACGACGACGCCATGACGCTGCCGGACGGCGCCCGCGTGCCGCTGCGCTCGCTCGACCGCGAGACGGTGGCCACGCTCGACGTCGGCGCCGACGGTGCCGTCCACCGCGTCCCGACCCTGCCCGAGGTGCTCGAGCTGCTCGCACCCACCGGCCTCGCCCTGAACATCGAGATCAAGGGCAGCAGGTATGCCTCCCCGGCCATCGTGGAGACGGTCGTGCGCGCGTCGCGCCACTCGGGGATGGCAGACCGTGTCGTGTACTCGACCTTCGAGCACTCGACGCTCGCGGCGGTGCGCGATCTGGATCCCGGTGCCGAGATAGCACCGCTCTACGAGGATGCCCTGGTGAGGCCGTGGGCGTACGTCGCCGCGCTCGGCGCCGCGGCGGCGCACCCCTACGTACGGACTCTGGACGAGCCCGGCATCCTCGAGGGCTTCACCCGGGCGGGGATCGCTGTGCGGCCTTGGACAGTCAACGACTGGAGCGACCTCGAACGGCTCATGCGCTCCGGCGTCGACGCGGTGATGACCGACGACCCGGCGGCAGCGGTCGCGCTGCGGGCAGCCCTCTAACCCTCGCCTGCGGCAGGCTCGGTCAAGTCGTCCGTTCCGAGCCCGGGCAGCGCGGAGACCTCGGCGCCCGACGCGTCCAGCGCCGCGCGGAGGTAGGTTGCCGCGGCCACGAGCAGCTCCCGAGACCTTTCCGGCGTGGAGGACGCGAAGGCCTCGAGGTACGCCTCGCCGATGCCCTGCTCGGCCAGCGCCACCGCCTGGGCAGGCGGCACGTCGAGGTCGACCACGTAGACGCCCTCGCGCAGGTCGGCGACCCCTGGCGCGTCCAGCAGCGCCTCGACGGCCACGGCGTGGGAGTCCCGGAGCGCGAGGAGCCCGTCGCGCTCGTCGCCGTCGACCGTGGCGGCCAGCGTCTCGTAGGCGAAGCGCGCGGCGTCGTGCATGCGCGCGAGCTCGGCGGCGACGGCGGGGTCGAGTGCCGCTGCCGTCTCGTCGAGGTCCAGCGTCCAGGAGGGGTCGTCGCCCACCAGGTGGGAGGCGAGCGCGTGGCTGATGGCGATCGAGCCCAACAGCGCGGCGAGAGACGTGTCCTGCGCCGCTGTGGCGCCCTCGACAGCCGTGTCGATCGCTGCGAGCACAGTCGGCAGGCAGGCGCGCGACGGCTCGGGCGAGGGTGTCGGATCCGGCTCGGCGGACGGGAAGGCGACGTACACGCCGCCCAGCGCCTCGAGCCTCACCGGGGCGAGCGAGGTCTCCAGGGAGGCGGTGCCATCGCCCGCGAATTCGTCGCACCCCGACGGGTCCTCGAGGGAGGCGAGGAGAACGGCCTGCTCCGCCACGGCCGAGGCGTCCCTCAGCAGAGTGTCGTCCGACGGCGTCGGTGTGATCACCGGAGGCGTCTCGAGCCGCACGCTGCAGGCACTCAGCCCGGTCGCGACGACGGCCGCAGCCAGCACAGCGGCGGCGACGGGGCGTGGGACGGACGGCACGGCGCGATTCTCGCATGCGTCGGTGCGAGTCGGGCGGCGCCCTTCCGTACACTGGTGGTCAGCAAATTCAACCGCGCTCCGGCGCGGCGTACCCGGGAGGACCTGACGTGGATTCCGACGCCATCTCGACCATTGCCGCTCCGGGGGCCGAGCAGGCAGGATTGATCGTCGACTCGGTCGAGATCGTGCCGCCTGGCACCCGTCGCGACGTCGCGAATCCGAAGGTCACCACCGTCGTGGTGGCCGTCGACCTGCCCGAGGACCGCATCGGCTCCGCCGGAATCGACGAGATCGCCTCGGCGACCCGCGCGATCTCCAAGGCGCTCGACGCCGCCGACCTCCCGTTCCCCAGCTACACGCTCGAGGTCGGCACACCGGGAACGGACCGCCCGCTCACGCAGCGCCGCCACTTCATGCGCGCCAGGACGCGCGAGGTGGAGGTCGTCACGACCGCGGGGGAGAAGGTCTACGGCGTGCTGGAGGACGTCGACGGCGACACCCTCGTGTTCGCCGGCGAGGGCGGCAGTCGCGTCGCGCTGGCCGATGTCGCGTCCGGTAGGTTGTCCCTTCCGTTCGCACAGATTGACGAGGAGTAGGACCCGTGGACATCGACATGATGGCGCTCAAGGCGCTGGAGAAGGAGCGAGAGGTCTCCCTCGAGGTCCTGCTCGACGCGATCGAGCAGGCGCTGGTGTCGGCGTACCACAAGACGCCGGGCGCCTATAAAGACGCCAGGGCGCACGTCGACCGCGACACCGGCAAGGTGTCGATCTACGCGCGCGAGCCCCTCGAGGACCCCGAGGACGAGCTGGCTGCCAACCCTGAGTTCGAGCACACGCCCGACGACTTCGGCCGCATCGCGACCGCGACCGCGCGCCAGGTGATCGTGCAGCGTCTCCGCCAGGCGGGCGACGACCAGGTGCTCGGTCAGTACGCGGGCAAGCAGGGCCAGATCGTCTCCGGCATCATCCAGCAGGCCGCGGACACCAAGGGCGTCCACGTCGACCTGGGCGACGTCGAGGGCATCCTGCCCGAGCATGAGCAGGTGCCGACCGAGGTCTACGGCCACGGCGAGCGCCTGCGCGCCTACGTGCTCGAGGCGTCGCGCGGCATGAAGGGCCCGTCGATCACCCTGTCCCGCACGCACCCCGGCCTGGTGCGGCAGCTGTTCGAGCTCGAGGTGCCGGAGATCGCGGAGGGCACGGTCGAGATCGTCGCCGTCGCGCGCGAGGCGGGCCACCGCAGCAAGGTGGCCGTGCGGTCCACCGTGCCCGGCATGAACGCCAAGGGCGCCTGCATCGGCCCCATGGGAGCCCGCGTGCGGGCCGTGATGAGCGAGCTGCGCGGCGAGAAGATCGACATCATCGACTACGACGACGACCCCGCGACGTTCGTGGGCAACGCCCTGTCGCCGTCGCGCGTGGTGTCGGTGACCGTCGTCGACGAGGAGGCGCGAGCCGCCCGCGTCGTCGTGCCGGACTTCCACCTCTCGCTCGCGATCGGCAAGGAGGGCCAGAACGCCCGTCTGGCCGCGCGACTGACCGGGTGGCGCATCGACATCAGGTCGGACGAGGCACCCGACGCGCCGGGTGCGGCGCGTCGATGACAAAGCCGCTAGAATGGGTGGGCTAGTCGCCGCTGGCGCCGATGACGGCTCACGTGGCACCGGACCTCAGGGCCCGGTACGCACGTGTGTCGGATGTCGTCGCCGTGACGACTGGACTGCTCTGATGCGCATCGCGCTCGTGGACGGCGTCGCCGTCGTCGACGAGGCTCGACGCCTTCCTGGCAGGGGTGCGTGGATTCATCCCGACCCCGACTGCCGACGCCTCGCGGCCACCCGCCGCAGCATCGGGCGCGCGCTGCGCGCTCCTGGCGTCGACGACTCGGCGGTCGTGGGCGAGTCCGCATAGCCCACCGCTCAGCACCACAGCCCGTGGACCACCACTAGAACGGGATGAAAGCTCATGGCCCGATGAGTACCTCACGATGAGTACCCAGCCGTAAGAGTGGCTCGACCCTGCCTCGGTCGAGCCGAGACAGGAGAATTGTGGCAAAGCCCCGCGTTCACGAGATCGCGAAAGAGCTCGGTGTCCCGAGCAAGGACCTCATCGCCAAGCTCAACGAGCTCGGCGAGTATGTGAAGGGTCCGTCCTCCACCCTGGAGGCCCCCGTCGTGCGCAAGGCACGCGAGGCCTTCCCCGCGAAGCCTGCAGGCGAGACGGCGGCCACGCCCGCCGCCAAGACGCCTGCCCCCAAGCCGGCCGCGAAGCCCGGCGCACCCAAGCCCGGCCCCAAGGCCGAGGCGGAGGCGCCCGCTGCCGAGACCCCGGCTCCGGAGACGAAGGCGGCAGCCCCCAGGCCTGCGGCCAAGCCCGGCGCGCCCGCGCCCGCAGCGGCCGACGACGCTCCCGCCGCACAGGCCGATGCCGCCGCCAAGCCGGCGGCGCCGTCGCCCGGCGACATGCCGCGTCCCCGCCCGCGTCCCGGCGGCAACAACCCGTTCTCGGACCGCAGCGGCGCACCGCGTCCGCGTCCCCGCCCGGGTGGCAACAACCCGTTCCAGCAGCCCCGTGCCGGCCGCCCCGGCGGTCGCCCTGGCGGCCCCGGTCAGGGTGCTCCCGGCCGCGGACCCCGTCCCGGCGTCGGCTCGGCCGCTCCCGGTCGCGGTGCTCCCGGCGCACGTCCCGGCGCACCCGGTCAGGGCGCTCCGGGCCGTGGCCCCGGCGGTGCTCCCGGCCGTGGCCCCGGCGGTCCCGGCGGCTTCGGTGGTCCCGGTGGCCGTCCGGCCCCCGGTGGTCGTGGTCGCGGCGGCGGCACCGCAGGCGCCTTCGGTCGCCAGGGCGGCAAGCCGGCGCGCTCGCGCAAGAGCAAGCGCGCGAAGCGTCAGGAGTACGAGCAGCAGCAGGCTCCGGCAATCGGCGGCGTCCAGATCCCTCGCGGTGACGGCACCACCGAGATCCGCCTGCGCCGCGGCGCGACGCTGACGGACTTCGCCGAGAAGATCGACGTCAACCCCGCGTCGCTCGTGACCGTCCTCTTCCACCTGGGAGAGATGGCGACCGCGACGCAGTCGCTCGACGAGGACACCTTCGAGACCCTCGGCGCCGAGCTGGGCTACAAGATCCAGATCGTCTCTCCCGAGGACGAGGACAAGGAGCTGCTCGAGGGTTTCGGCGTCGACCTCGAGGCCGAGCTGGCCGAGGAGTCCGACGAGGACCTCGCACCGCGTCCCCCGGTCGTGACCGTCATGGGTCACGTCGACCACGGTAAGACGCGACTGCTGGACGCGATCCGCAAGTCCGACGTGATCTCCGGCGAGGCCGGCGGCATCACGCAGCACATCGGTGCGTACCAGGTGCACACCGAGCACGAGGGCGTCGAGCGCGCCATCACCTTCATCGACACCCCTGGTCACGAGGCGTTCACCGCCATGCGTGCCCGCGGTGCCCAGGTGACGGACATCGCGATCCTCGTGGTCGCGGCGGACGACGGCGTGATGCCGCAGACCATCGAGGCGCTCAACCACGCCCAGGCTGCGGACGTCCCGATCGTGGTCGCGGTGAACAAGGTGGACAAGGAGGGGGCCAACCCCGCCAAGATCCGCCAGCAGCTCACCGAGTACAACCTGATCGCTGAGGAGTACGGCGGCGAGACGATGTTCGTCGACGTGTCCGCCATCCAGGGCAAGAACATCGACGCCCTGCTCGAGGCGGTGCTGCTGACCGCGGACGCCGGACTCGACCTGCGTGCCAACCCGGACAAGGACGCTCGCGGTGTCGCCGTCGAGGCGCACCTCGACAAGGGCCGCGGCTCCGTCGCGACCGTGCTGGTGCAGTCCGGAACGCTGCGCATCGGCGACCCGATCGTCGCAGGCACGGCCCACGGCCGCGTCCGCGCGATGTTCGACGAGTACGACAACCCGGTCGAGGTGGCGACGCCTGCCCGCCCGGTGCTCGTGATCGGACTCACCTCGGTGCCGCGAGCCGGCGACACCTTCCTGGTGGCCGAGGACGACCGCACGGCCCGTCAGATCGCCGACAAGCGCGAGGCCGCCGAGCGTGCCGCTCAGCTCGCCAAGCGCCGCAAGCGCATCTCGCTCGAGGACTTCAACAAGGCCCTCGAGGAGGGCAAGGTCGAGACCCTCAACCTCATCATCAAGGGTGACGTCTCCGGTGCCGTCGAGGCGCTCGAGGACGCGCTGCTCGAGATCGAGGTGGGCGACGAGGTCGACCTGCGCATCATCCACCGCGGCGTCGGTGCGGTGACGCAGAACGACGTGAACCTGGCGACGGTCGACAACGCGATCATCATCGGCTTCAACGTGCGTCCTGCCGAGCGGGTCCAGGAGCTGGCGGACCGCGAGGGCGTCGACATGCGCTTCTACTCGGTGATCTACCGTGCGCTCGAGGACGTCGAGGCGTCGCTCAAGGGCATGCTCAAGCCCGAGTTCGAGGAGCGCCAGGTCGGTGCGGCCGAGATCCAGGAGATCTTCCGCTCGTCCAAGTTCGGCAACATCGCGGGCTGCCTCGTGCGCATGGGCACGATCACCCGCAACGCCAAGGCGAAGGTCGTCCGCGACGGCGTCGTGATCGGCGAGCCGACGATCGACACCCTGCGCCGCTTCAAGGATGACGTCACCGAGGTCAAGGACGGCTTCGAGTGCGGTATCGGCCTCGGCAAGTTCAACGACATCCAGGTCGGCGACATCATCGAGACGTTCGAGACCGTGGAGATCCCGAGGGACTGATGGCCGACTCCGCACGTGCACTCAAGGTCGCCGGCACCATCAAGAAGGTGGTGGCCGGCGCCCTCGAGCGCGAGATCAAGGACCCCCGCCTGGGATTCGTCACCGTGACCGATGTCCGCGTCACCGGCGACCTCCAGCAGGCCTCGGTCTTCTACACCGTGTACGGGTCCGAGGAGGACCGGGAGAACACGGCCAAGGCGCTCAAGTCGGCGACCGGCCACCTGCGCACGCTGGTGGGCCGTGAGCTGAGCATCCGCCTCACGCCGTCGCTCGAGTTCCACCTCGACGCGGTCCCCGAGACCGCCAAGAGCCTTGAGGACAAGCTGGCCGAGGCCGCCGCACGCGATGCGGAGCTCGCGAAGCTCCGCGAGGGTGCGACCTACGCCGGCGAGGCCGACCCGTACAAGCACCCCGACGACGAGTCCGACGACGAGGCCTAGGGGCTGTCCGTGGCGCGCAAGCGCGATGACTCGCCGGGCGGAATCGTCGTCATCGACAAGCCGTCGGGGATGACCTCCCACGACGTGGTGTCCCGCGTGCGCAGGCTCGCCGGGACCCGCAGGGTGGGCCACGGCGGCACGCTCGACCCGATGGCAACCGGCGTGCTCGTCGTCGCCACCGGCAAGGCGACGAGGCTGCTCACGTACCTGCTCGGCTCGCCCAAGTCCTACCGCGGCACGATCCGCCTGGGTGCCGCCACCACGACGGACGACGCCGAGGGTGAGGTCGTCTCCGCCGCGGACGCCTCGGCGCTCGCCGAGGAGGCGATCCGCGATGGCCTCGCGGCGCTCACCGGCGAGATCCAGCAGGTGCCGTCCACTGTCTCGGCCATCAAGGTCGACGGCAGGCGCGCGCACGAGCGCGTGCGCGCGGGCGAGGACGTCGAGCTCAAGGCCAGGACGATCACCGTCTATGCCATCGAGGTCGAGTCGATCACCCGCGAGGGGGCCCTCGTCGACGTGACCGCGGACTTCACCGTGTCGTCCGGCACCTACATCCGGGCGATCGCCCGGGACCTCGGGGCAGCGCTGGGCGTGGGCGGCCATCTCACGATGCTGCGCCGCACCAGGGTGGGCGACTTCCGCGTCGAGGACGCGGCGAACCTGGACGCGCTCGTCGAGTCCGGCGAGGTCCCGATCACGCCCCTGGCCGATGCCGCCCGCCAGATCCTGCCCTCCGTCGACCTGGGGGAGAGGGACGCCGCGGCGCTCAGCTACGGCCAGGCGATCGACGGTGCGGTCGACGGCCCGACCGCCGCGATCGGACCCGACGGTCGGCTCATGGCCGTCGTGGTCGAGAAGAAAGGGCGCCTCAGCCCCGACATCGTCTTCGAGCCCGCGGGAGCCTAGCCCTCGCGAGGCACCACCGTGGTGGCCGTCGCGTAGCCTCCGAGCGGCGCGAACAGGACGAGCGCGTCCTGCCCCACGGCATCGGCCACTCTCGCGTACCTCTCGCCCACCTCGGACGTGCCCAGGATCCCCGCCGTTGTACCGGGCTCGAGCACGTAGACGCGGTGCTCGTCGTAGCGGGACAGGGTGGTGGGCGTCCACTGCGGCGCGACCGTCGTGGTGCCGTCGGCGTGCAGCGTGATGCTCGCCTGCACGGTGTACCCGTTCTCGCTCGCGAGCACGCAGCAAGAGCGCGACTGGTCGCTCAGCCAGTTGCCCATCCCCAGCGCGGCCCACATCCCGTCGCCCGCGGTGCCGCCCGGCAGGAGCATCATCGGCTGGGGCACGTGCACGTGGCTCCCGATGTAGAGGTCCACCAGGCCCGAGGCGGCGATCTGCTCCGCGGCGCTCAGCTGCGCGGCCGTGGGCTCCGTGACGTACTCGGCGCCGTTGTGGATGCTGGTGATGACGACATCGGCGCCATGGTCGCGTGCCCACGCGGCGTCCTGGAGGATGCCCGAGACGTCGGCGGCGTCGGCGTCGAACGTGTTGACCGCCCACGGCTGCCCGGCCGGCTTGGGCAGTCCGTTGAGGCCGTACGTGTAGCTGATGTGGGCGACGGTGACGGTCCTTCCGTCCACGGTCACCTCGTAGAGCTGCGGAGTGGACTCGGCCTCGGTGGAGGCGATTCCCGTGTGGCCGAGGCCCGCCTCGTCGAAGGCCGCGAGTGTGGCCGCGATGCCGTCAGCGCCGCGGTCGACCGCGTGGTTGCCGGCGAGGGAGCAGCCGTCCCAGCCGATGTCCGCGATCCCCTGCGCGAGGCCGCGCGGCGCGCCGAAGACCGGGTAGCCGGACGGTGCAGTGCCGTCGGGGGCGATGGGCGCGTCCAGGTGGCACAGCGCCAGGTCCGCG
>JAUIBG010000159.1 GCA_030428165.1 Actinomycetes bacterium | reverse complement strand
CCGTGATGACGTCGGGGAGCATCGACAGCGGCAGCGTCTGGAGGCCCGCGTAGGCGATGCCGACGAGCGCGGTCGGCAGCAGCACCCACCAGCCCGCCGCCCATGCCAGCGGCACCATGCCGACGGCCGCCGCCAGGAACAGACCCGAGGCGATCGTGAAGGACGTGCGCTTCCCGATGCGGTTGGCCAGCGCCGCCCACGCAGGTGCGACGAACAGGGCGGGGGCGACCATCGCCACGAACAAGTAGGTGACGGCGTCCTCGGAGGCGAGCAGCCACGTCGCGACGTACTGCGCACCCGCCAGCATGAGCCCGACCGCGATCGCCTGGATCACGAAGGTGAGGAAGAGCACGCGGAACGGGCGCGAGCGCTTGAGCCCCACGACGGCGTCCCGGTAGGCGCCCATCAGGGACGTGCGGGTGGCATCGGCCACGGGGGCGGTGCGGGGAGCCGAGGGGACGGCTAGGGCCATGCCGACCGCGATCACGACGGCGCAGATCACGGCCATCACCGCGTAGCCCTGCACCTCCGTCTCTCCCAGGTTGCGCAGCGCGGGGCCCACGCCGCCGAAGATCAGGATCGCGAGGGTCAGCGCCACGACGCGCCAGCCGACGAGTCTGGAGCGCTCCGTGTAGCTGGGCGTGATCTCCGCGGGAAGCGCGAGGTAGGGCACCTGGAAGAGGCTGAACCCGAGAGCTGCCATGAGGAACGCGCCGAGGACCCACAGGCCCGCCGTCGTGGGGCCCGCGTCGACCGGCGCGATGAACATCCCGATGAAGGCGAGCGGCAGCACGGCAGCGCCGATGATGAGGAAGCGCCTCCTGCTGCCGTGGGCGGCCCGCGCGTAGTCGCTGGAGCGGCCGATTGCCGGATTGATGACGACGTCCCAGATCTTGGCGACCGCCACGAGCACGCCGGCCCACAGTGCGGCCACTCCGAGCACGTCGGTCAGGTAGTACACGAGCACGAGTCCGGGCAGGACGCCGAAGCCTCCGGTGCCGAGCGATCCCGCGGCGTAGCGGGCCAGCAGAGCAGGTCTGAGCCTGTTGGTCATCTGACCAACGTAGAGGGTGGATGTTTCATGCGCCTTTCGCCACCGCGCCCGTCGCTACAATTCTGGGGTGACTTCTGAGGCTGCTGAGACCCACGACACCGACCGCTACGATCACGCGCGGCTGGAGGAGCGGTGGCTCCCGCACTGGCGGCGCACGCAGCCGTTCCGGTCGGGCCGCGAGGGCGACACCCGTCCCACCAAGTACGTGCTCGACATGTTCCCGTACCCTTCCGGCGACCTGCACATGGGCCACGCCGAGGCCTACGCGCTCGGAGACGTCATCTCGCGCTACTGGGTGCAGCGCGGCTACAACGTCCTGCACCCCATCGGCTGGGACTCGTTCGGCCTTCCCGCGGAGAACGCGGCGATCAAGCGAGGCGTCGACCCGGCGGGCTGGACCGAGGACAACATCGCCCAGCAGCGCGCCTCGATGGAGCGCTACGCGTGCTCATTCGACTGGGACCGCGTGCTCGCGACGCACCGCCCCGAGTTCTACCGCTGGAACCAGTGGATCTTCACCCGCATGTTCGAGCGCGGCCTCGCCTATCGCAAGCCTTCGCTCGTGAACTGGTGCCCCAACGACCAGACCGTGCTCGCGAACGAGCAGGTGGTCCAGGGCCTGTGCGAGCGGTGCGACACGCCAGTCACCAAGAAGCGGCTCACGCAGTGGTACTTCAAGATCACCGACTACGCGGACCAGCTGCTCGACGATATGGACGAGCTGGACTGGACCGACCGCGTCAAGGCGATGCAGCGCAACTGGATCGGGCGCTCCACGGGCGCCGACGTGAAGTTCGTGATCGAGGGCCGCGACGAGCCCATCGACATCTACACCACGCGCCCCGACACCCTGTACGGCGCGACCTTCATGGTCGTCGCCGCCGACAGTGAGCTCGCGGCCGAGCTGGCCGAGGGAGCCGATGCCGCGACGCAGGAGGCCTTCGAGGCGTACGCGGAGAAGGTGAAGGCGTCGTCCGAGATCGATCGCCTCAGCACCGAGCGCGAGAAGACCGGCGTCTTCCTGCAGCGCTACGCGGTGAACCCCGTCAACGGCGAGCGCCTGCCCATCTGGGCCTCCGACTACGTGCTGGCCGACTACGGCCACGGCGCGATCATGGCGGTGCCTGCGCACGACCAGCGCGACCTGGAGTTCGCGACGGCGATGGGCCTGCCGGTGCAGGTCGTGCTGGACTGCCGCGACGAGGACGGCAACCCGCTGCCCGACCCGGTCGAGTCGGGCGAGGCGACCACCGGCGACGGGGTGCTGGTCAACTCCGGACCCCTCGATGGCCTCGCGAAGGCCGAGGCGATCGCCGCCATCGTCGAGCGGCTCGCCGCCGACGGCGTGGGAGAGGCGACCACGAACTACCGCCTGCGCGACTGGCTGATCTCGCGCCAGCGCTACTGGGGCACCCCGATCCCGATCGTCCACTGCGATGCGTGCGGCGAGGTGCCCGTCCCCGACGACCAGCTGCCCGTCACGCTGCCGGACGCCGAGGGCCTGGACCTCAAGCCCAAGGGCCAGTCGCCGCTTGCCGCTGCCACGGACTGGGTGACCACCACCTGCCCGAGGTGTGGTGCCGCGGCGAAGCGCGACACCGACACGATGGACACGTTCGTCGACTCGTCCTGGTACTTCCTGCGCTACCTCTCGGTCGGCAAGACCGACGGCCCCTTCGAGCCGCTCGACGCGAAGAAGTGGGCGCCCGTCGACCAGTACGTGGGCGGCATCACCCACGCGATCCTGCACCTGCTGTACGCGCGCTTCTTCACCAAGGCGCTGCGCGACATGGGGCTGGTGGACTTCGACGAGCCATTCCTCGCGCTGCTCAACCAGGGCATGGTGCAGATGGACGGCTCTGCGATGAGCAAGTCGCGCGGCAATCTGGTGCGCCTGAGCGAGCAGCTGGACGAGTTCGGAGTCGACGCGGTGCGCCTCACGATGGCCTTCGCAGGCCCGCCTGAGGACGACATCGACTGGGCCGACGTGTCGCCCGGCGCCTCGTCCAAGTTCCTGGCGCGCGCCTGGCGCCTCGCCCGCGACGTCGCCTCCGAGCCGGGCGTGGACCCCGCGACCGGCGACCTCGAGCTGCGCAAGGCCACACACAAGACGCTCGCGGAGACCGCCGAGCTCATCGAGTCGTTCCGCTTCAACGTCGCCGTGGCGCGTGTCATGGAGCTGGTCAACGTCACCCGCAAGGCGATCGACTCGGGCCCCGGCGCCGCCGACCCCGCCGTCCGCGAGGCGGTCGAGGCCGTCGCCGTGCTGCTCAGCCTCTACGCGCCGTACTGCGCCGAGGACATGTGGGCGCTCCTGGGCAACGAGGACGTCGCGCTCGGCAACTGGCCCGAGGTCGACCCCGCGCTGCTGGTCGAGGACACCGTCACGTGCATCGTCCAGGTCAAGGGCAAGGTGCGCGACCGTCTCGAGGTCAGCCCGAGCATCGGTGAGGACGAGCTCAAGGAACTGGCGCTCGCGACCGACGGCGTGAAGCGTGCCCTGGGCGACGCCGGCATCCGCACCGTGATCGTCCGCGCGCCCAAGCTCGTCAACGTCGTCCCCGCCTAGGACGGGGGAGAGGGCGTGGCCGGGGTCGCGTTCGTCACGGACTCCGGTGCGTCGCTGCCCGCTCCGCTGGCGGCCAGGCTCGGCATCGAGATCGTGCCGCTCCAGGTCATGATCGACGGCGAGCCGGTCGCCGATGTGCCGGGATCGCCCGACGTCGTCGCTGCGCTGCGCGAGGGGCGCGGGGTCACGACCTCGCAGCCCACCGTGGCCGATGCGCGGGCCGCCGTGGACAGGGCACTCGCCTCGGGTGCCGATGAGGTCGTCCTGGTCGCGATGTCGCGCGAGCTCTCGGGAACAGCGGGCGTTTTCGACTCGCTCGCGGACGGCGAGCGGATCCATGCCGTCGCGTGCGAGACGATCGGACCCGCGCAGGGTCTCCTCGTCGCCGCCGCAGCGCTGGCGCGGCCCTCCGCCGCTGCCGAGGCGACTGCGCTGGTGAGCGCGGGTACGGCATCGGCGCTGGTGGTGGACGATCTGGGCCATCTGCGGCGCGGCGGCAGGCTCGGAGCGCTCACCCACGCGGCCGCCTCCCTCACCGGGGTCAAGCCCGTGCTCGAGGTGCGTGACGGACGCATCGTGCAGGCCGGGGTGAAGCGCTCGCGCCGTGCCGCCTGGGCCGATGCGGTGGCGCGGGCGTGCGACGGGCGCTCCGGCGAGGGCGTGGCCATCGTCGTCACGGCAATCGACGATCCTGCGGCCCAGGACGAGGCGAGCGGGCTCGTGGCTCGAGCGCTTCCCGGCGCCGCGGTGGTGCACTGGCCGCTGAGCGCGGCGGTGGCGGCCCACCTCGGCCCCGGCGCACTGGGAGTCTCGGTCGCACAGGTCGGTCCTGAGCTCGTCGCGGCGCTCGCCGCCTCGAGCGCCTAGAGCGTCGGTGCACGTCCCGGACATGGAAGTGGCCGGGACCCGGAGCCCAACTGAGGGGAAAGGCTCCGAGCCCCGGCCGTGTAGGCCCCCCTGGCGCTACATCTCAGTGTCGCGACGACGTCCCATCCAGATGGCCGCGCCACCTAGCATCAACGTCCCCGCGCTTGCGAACACCATCCACACTGGCGACCCGTTCACGCCCGTCGCGGCGAGGACCTTGACGGGAATGAGGGTGTTGACGAGCTCGCATGTCACCGACGTGGTCTCCTCAGTGACCGTGAACGTCACAGTGGCGGGATCGTCGTCGGTGTCTGTCACGCCGGTGCACTCCAGCGTCGTGGTGAACGAGCCGGCCACGTCGTCGGTCGTGCCATCGGCAGTGAACTCGTCGCCCTCCGAGAGCACGTAGCTCGCGCCGACGGTGAGGTTGGTCCACGTCGCAGAGTTGTCGGAGACGCTCGGACCTGTGCCGGACACCGTCTGTGCTTCGTCGAGGTCCTCACTTGCGGAACTGAGCTTCACGGTGAACTCCCACTCCACGCCGGAGTCGACGCCCGCGACCTCCTTCGTCACGGTGAGCAGGTTTGAACTCAGGACCTGCGGCCTGTAGTAGTTCACGACTCCACAGGTCAGGTCCAGCCCCGGTGTGGCCAGGAACGTGAACGAGTACGGGTCGTCATCGAGGTCCTCGACGACGTTCTCCACGCCACCGAAGAGCTCTCCAAGGTCCTCGACCTCGCCGTCCCAGCAGATCCACGCCGGTGTCGCGATCGCGTCGGGATCGGGATCGAGCTCCGTGATCGTGTAGACCGTGCCCGGGACCAGCGGGAGGTCGGGTGAGCCGTCGAACTCCAGGCCGACTCCGTGCAGCGGGCCGCCGGACACGACGCCCTCCGAGTCCGAGAGCTCGAAGTTGAACTCCCAGGGGAAGTCGGCAGGAGCGCCTGAGAGG
>JAUIBG010000158.1 GCA_030428165.1 Actinomycetes bacterium | reverse complement strand
CGTGCGTGGCGCGTACCCGACGCGACGAACTTCGGCCCACGCGGGTCCACCTCGCCTCTGAGTGCTCGATGACAGGGCCACGAGCACAGGGCCTGCGTCCAGTCCGCCCAGGCGCACTCCGGTGAGCGAGAGGGCGCCGATGCCGCTGACGATGCCGCCGGTCCACAGTCGAAGTGCCTCGGCTCGAGCGAGCAGTGACGTCCCGTGAGTGGCGGGCGCCCATGTCCCGGGAGTCATCCGCACGATGAGCCCGGTTCTCGACGCGCGCTCGAAGGCCTGCCGCCCGAACTGCGCCACGAGCTCGGCACGTGTCGCGGCGCTCACATTGGAGCGGCCCCAGTCGTCGATGGATGCACCAGTCACTCGACCAGGGTGAGGTGGCGCGGGCTCGAGAGCGCGACGAGCTCGCGATCTGTGGACAACCGGCGATGCCCAGCGCACACGAGTACCAATAGCGCGCTCGTGAGTCCGATTTGTCCGCACTGGGGTCCCAACGGGGCGCGGAACCTCGCAAAACGGGTGCGGGGGAGGTGCGGGGGAGGCGCGGGCCGTTCGGCCCCCCCGCTTAGCTCTCCGCGAGGACCGCGTTCTCCGTCCGCGCCACCGTGGTGTCCGCGATCTCGTCGTTGCTGCCGTCCTCGGGCGAGGCGCCGTCGACGCCGGGCTCCAGGGCTGCGGTGGCGTCCACGATCTGCATCGTCTCCACGCGACCGGCCGCCTTGACGTCGGCCACGGCCGCGCGCACGTGCGCGACGTGGACCGCCGGCACGAGCAGGTCAACGGACTCGATGACCGTGCGCTGCGACACCTTCGCGTCCGACTTCACCTTGCGCAGCGCGCCCAGCGCGCCGCCAGCGGCGGCGAGCACCTCGGCGTCGCCGCCCTCGGCGAGCTCCGGCACGACCGGCCACGCGGCGCGGTGCACGGACCCTGCGTTGTACCAGGACCACACCTCCTCGGTCGCGTAGGGCAGGGCGGGTGCGAGCAGGCGCAGGAAGACGCCGAGCGCCTGGGTGAGCGCCGCGCGGGCCGATGCCGCCTCGGGCGAGCAAGCCGCGTGCGCGTCGATCACTGCGCCGGGGGCGGAGCCGTCGTACGCACGCGCCTTCACGAGCTCCAGGTAGTCGTCGCAGAAGGTCCAGAAGTACGTCTCGATCGTCTCGAGCGCCTTGGTGTGGTCGTAGGCCTCGAACGCGGCCGTGGCATCGGCCACGACCTGGCGCAGGCCCGCGAGCATCGCGAGGTCGAGCGCCTCGGTCACCTCGGCGCCGGCCACGTGCTGGGCCGCCGCGATGCCGTCTTCGAGCGACGCGTTCGCCGCGCCCTCGACGCCGGTCACGCCCAGCACGAACTTCGATGCGTTGAGCACCTTCATCGCAAGGCGACGGCCGATCTTCATCATGCCGGTGTCGAACGCCGCGTCGGTGCCCAGGCGGGCGGAGGCCGCCCAGTAGCGCACCGCATCGGCGCCGTGCTCCTCGAGCAGGCCCATCGGCGTCACCACGTTGCCCTTGGACTTGGACATCTTCTTGCGGTCGGGGTCGAGGATCCAGCCGGAGATGGCCGCGTGCTTCCACGGCAGCTCGCCGTGCTCGAGGTGGGAGCGCAGCACCGTCGAGAACAGCCAGGTGCGGATGATGTCCTGACCCTGGGGGCGCAGGTCCATGGGGAAGACCTTCGCGAACAGCTCGGGGTCCTCGCGCCAGCCCGAAACGATCTGGGGCGTGAGCGACGAGGTCGCCCATGTGTCCATGATGTCCGTCTCGCCGATGAAGCCCCCGGCCACGCCGCGCTGCGACTCCTCGAACCCGGGAGCGGGCTCGGACTGGGGATCCACGGGCAGCGCGGACTCCGCGGGCACGATGGGGGAGTCCCACACCGGCTCGCCCGCGTCGTCCAGCGGGTACCAGACGGGGATCGGCACGCCGAAGAAGCGCTGGCGCGAGATCAGCCAGTCGCCGGTGAGGCCGTTGACCCAGTTCTCGTAGCGCTTGCGCATGTGGCTGGGCAGGAAGTCCAGCTCCTCGCCGCGCTTCAGCAGCTCGGCGCCCAGCTCCTTGTCGCGCCCGCCGTTGCTGACGTACCACTGGTGCGACGTGACGATCTCGAGCGGGCGGTCGCCCTTCTCGAAGAACTTCACGGGGTGCGAGATCGGCTTGGGCTCGCCGTGCATCAGACCCTGCTCCGCGAGGAGCTCGACGATGCGCTGCTGCGCGGAGAATACGGTCTTGCCCGCGAGCTCGGCGTAGTAGGCGAGCGGCTGCTCGCCCTCGATGCCGTGCGGCGCCTCGTTCAGGATGCGGCCGTCCCAGCCGATGATCGAGCGCAGCGGCAGCTGCAGCTCGCGCCACCACACCACGTCGGTCACGTCGCCGAACGTGCAGATCATCGCGATGCCCGAGCCCTTGTCGGGGCTGGCGAGGTGGTGCGCCACCACGGGCACCTCGACGTCGAACAGCGGCGTGCGCACGTGCGAGCCGAACAGCGGCTGGTAGCGCTCGTCGTCAGGGTGGGCCACCAGGGCGACGCACGCGGGGAGCAGCTCGGGACGCGTGGTCTCGATCATGATCGGCTCCTCGCGGCCGGCGGCGGCGAGGTCGGCACCGGGAGCGAACTCGAGGCGGTGGTAGGCGCCGGGGCGCTCACGGTCCTCGATCTCCGCCTGCGCGACGGCGGTGCGGTAGGTCACGTCCCACACGGTCGGCGCCTCGGAGCGGTACGCCTCGCCGCGCGCCAGCGAGCGCAGGAAGGCCTGCTGGGCCACCGCCTGCGAGGAGGGCGAGATGGTCTGGTAGGTGCGCGACCAGTCGACCGACAGCCCGAGCGTGCGCCACAGCGCCTCGAACTGCTTCTCGTCCTCGTCGGTGAGGCGCTCGCACAGCTCGATGAAGTTCTTGCGCGAGATGGGCTGCTGGTCGGCCGCCTTGATCGACTTGCCGTCGCCGCCCTCGTGCGGCGGCTCGAAGCCGTCCGTGTAGGGCAGGGTCGGGTCGCAGCGGACGCCGAAGTAGTTCTGCACGCGGCGCTCGGTGGGCAGGCCGTTGTCGTCCCAGCCCATCGGGTAGAACACCTCCTTGCCGCGCATGCGCTGGAAGCGCGCGATCAGGTCGGTGTGCGTGTACGAGAAGACGTGGCCGACGTGCAGCGATCCCGAGACGGTGGGCGGGGGAGTGTCGATCGAGTAGACGTCCTCGCGGTCCTTCGAGGTGTCGAATCGGTAGGTGCCCTGGGTCTCCCAGGTCTCGTCCCAGCGGCCCTCGAGGCCGTCCACGGTCGCCTTGGCGGGGATACGGTCGGTCATGGTGCACATTGTTTCAGACATGGCCCGCGGCCGATGCCGGGGCGGGGGGCCGGCGACACGGCCGATGCCGGGGCGGGGCCGTGCGCTCAGGGGTGGCGGGCGGCGCGGCCATGTGCCAGATTGGTGAGTGAGCGCTCACTTCGGAATAGGTCGAGGGCACACGGCGTTCCCCACCCGGGCGACGACGCCCGACTCCCGTCCCCTTCTCCCCGGAGGATCCGTGTCCCAGACCGCCCCCGTCGCCACGGCGCCCGACCGCAGCCGCTGGATCACGCTCGGCATCATCGCCGCGGCGCAGCTGATGGTCGTCCTCGACGTCTCGATCGTCAACGTGTCCCTGCCCCACATGCAGGCGTCGCTCGAGATGGACGCGGCCCACGTGCAGTGGGTCGTCACGGCCTACACGCTCGCATTCGGCTCGCTGCTGCTCATCGGCGGACGCGTCGCCGACTTCTGGGGGCGCAAGCGCACCTTCCTCGTCGGGCTCGCCGGCTTCGCGACGGTGTCGCTCATCGCGGGACTCGCCCAGACCGATCTGTGGCTCATCCTCGCGCGCGGCGCCCAGGGCATGTTCGGCGCGATGCTCGCGCCCGCCGCGCTGTCGATCATGACCGTGACGTTCACGGAGCCCAAGGAGCGTGCGGCCGCGTTCGGTGTGTTCGGCGCAGTCTCCGGCTCGGGCGCCGCGATCGGCCTGCTGCTCGGAGGGTTCCTCACCGACGTCCTCGACTGGCGCTGGGTGCTGTGGGTCAACGTCCCGATCGCGATCGTCGTCGGCCTCGCCGCCGTGCTCAACATGAAGGAGTCGCGCCGCGACGGCAAGGCGCAATGGGACATCGCGGGCGTCGTGCTCGCCGCGACTGGACTGTTCTCGCTGGTGTTCGGCTTCTCCCGGATCGGGGAGACCGAGGGCACCGAGGGCTGGACGGACCCGCTGGCGCTGGGCTCCCTCGCGCTGGGTGTCGTCCTGCTCATCGCGTTCTTCGTCGTCGAGGCGCGCGTTCCTGCGCCGATGCTCCCGCTGCGGATCGTCCTCGACCGCGTGCGCGGCGGCTCCTACCTCGTCTTCTTCTTCCTGGGCGCCGGCCTCTTCACGGTGTTCCTGACGCTGAGCTTCTACCTGCAGACGGTGCTGGGCTACACCGCGCTCGAGACGGGCGTCCACATGGTGCCTAACGCGATCATGATCATCCTCACGTCGGGCCTCGTGTCACGCCTCGTGCCGCGGTTCGGTCCCCGCCCGTTCATCATGGTCGGCTTTGCGCTCGCGATCACGGCGGTGCTGCTCTACCTGCGGATCACGCCGGAGGATCAGTACTGGACCCACGTCTTCCCGTCGCTCGTGCTGTTCGGCATGGGCATGGCGTGCATCTTCATGCCCATCTCGCAGACGGCGCTCACGGGCATCGAGCCGCGTGACGCGGGCGTGGGCTCGGCGCTGCTGAACACGGCGCAGCAGGTGGGCGGCTCGATCGGGCTGGCGATCCTCACCACGGTGCAGATCCAGGCGCGCCAGGCATCGGTCGACGAGATCGGCCTGTCGAGCGCCGTCGGCCCCGCCGGGAATCCTCTGCCGTTCCCCGAGTCGTTCATCGCGGGCTATCACGCCGGATTCATCGGCGTCGCCGTTGTGATGGCGCTGGGCCTCATCACCGCGTTCGTCCTGATCAGGGTGACGGAGAGGGAGCTCGAGGAGCGCGAGGACGAGGCGATCGGCCTGCACTGAGGTGTGGCAGGACGGCGCCGTGCGACAGGTTCCGTGCCCGCCGCGCGCGACGGCGACTACGCCGCGACGCCCACCCGCGAGCCGAGCTCGTCGAACACGGCGCCGTTGAGGCGGAAGGCGACGAGCGCCTCGTCGACAAACGCGTCCTCCTGCTCGGGCGTGAAGCCGACCGCGTCCATCGCGGCGCGGTACTCGTTCTTGTAGCGCGGGCCGGCGGGGATCTGCTCGAAGCGGTAGAAGCTGAGCTGCTCGTCGGAGGCGCCGTACAGCGACTTCATCCTGGCACCGATCGCCTGGCCACCGGAGAGGTCGCCGAGGTAGCGCGTGTAGTGGTGGGCGAGGTACCGGGGAGCGTCGCCCGCGGCCGCCTCCTCGAGGCGCGCGACGTACGCGAGCGTCGACGCCATCGGCGCCTCT
>JAUIBG010000157.1 GCA_030428165.1 Actinomycetes bacterium | reverse complement strand
CAAGGTGGCGGAGGAGGGCGGCGACGTCGAGGCCGAGCGCGCCAGGCTGATCGCCGAGTACGAGGACGCGATCGTGAACCCCTACGACGCCGCCGACAAGGGCTACGTCGACGCGGTGATCGAGCCGTCCACCACCCGCGCCCAGATCACCCAGGCGCTGCGGGCGCTGCGCACCAAGCGCGCCTCCCTGCCGCCCAAGAAGCACGGGAACATCCCGCTGTGACGACCGATCCGGCATCGGATGCGGGAACGGGTCCGCGCGACAGCGGCGTGCGCGTCGTGCGCGGCACGCCCGACGAGACCGAGCTCGTCGCCCTCATGGCCGGCCTGGTCGCAATGCGGCCCGACGAGGAGGAGCCCGGCGCTCCCACCTCGGCGTGGATGGACCGCGCCAGGACCATGCGCGGCGTGACCGGCCGCGGCCCGCTCGGCCGTGGCGCCGACGCGTGGAGGCACTCGCTGCGCTAGCAGCCTGCCGACGTACCAGGGCACTCGGGTAGCGTGGAGCGCATGCGCTACGTGGTCGACGCCGGCACCGTGAGGGAGCTGGCACGTGAGAACGCCGTGCTCAGCGGCGACCTGAGCCTCGTCGCGCCCTCGCTCATCAAGTCGCAGCTGCTCGGCCAGCTGTTCCGCGAGTCGAACACCGGCCAGATCGACCGCGACGGCGCCAAGGCGGTCTTCGACTACTTCAGGTCGCTGCGCTTCCGCCTGCTGAGCGACCGGGTCTCGCAGATGCGCGCCTGGGACATCGCGACGCGCCTGGGCTGGGACTCGACCGAGGATGCGGAGTACGTGGGGATCACGCTGCTCCAGGCCGATGCGCTCGTCACCTCGAGCGACAGGGTCGCAGCCGATGCGGCCTCGATGGTTCGCATCGCTCCCGTCACCGAGCTGATCGCGGGGACGCGCTCATGAGCCCGCGCGGATCGCACCCGATCGCAGCGCTCGCGGTGGCCGCAGGGGCGGTCGCCTCGATGCCGGCGCTCTATGCCCGTGCGGCAGCAGCCGGCCAGGTGCACCCAGTCGAGTCGCACGCGTTCACCCCAGCCGATGCCGCACTGGTCCTGGGAGCGAAGGTCCACGAGGACGGGCGGCCCAGCAGGTTCTTGCGGGAGCGCGTGAAGACAGCGGTGCGGCTGTGGCGGCACGGCTACGTCACGAGGATCATCCTGTCGGGAGCCGCGCCCAACCGCGAGGGCCTCGACGAGCCCGCCGCGATGCTGCGGGTGACGCGCGAGATGGACGTTCCGGACTCGGCCGTCGTGCTGGACGGCGACGGCGTGACGACCGCCGCATCGGCCAGGGGCGCGGCGCGCATGGGCCTGGGCTCCGTGATCGTCTGCTCCCAGGAGTTCCACCTCCCGCGCGCGTTGATGCTGTGCCGCAGGGAGGGCATGAACGTGCAGGGTGCCTTCCCGCCCATCGCCCCGCGCGAGCACACCGCGTTCGGCTACGCGCGCGAGGTCGCCGCCACGTGGAAGGCGATCCTCACCCGCTAGCAGCGCTCAGTGCCGGATTCCACGGTGCGCCGTGGAGTCGCTCCGCACACCCGCTCCGAACGCCCCGTTCCGAACGCCCCGTTCCGAACAGCCCGTGCGGGAATCCTGCGATTCTCCGCACGGATCCTTCGGATTGGGCGTAGGCCGGGGCACTGCGGGCGACCTACGCTGGACTCATGCCGCCGACGTTCGTCCTCGCCTCCCAGTCCCCCGCCAGGCTCGAGACCCTCATCGGCGCCGGGATCCACCCCACGGTGCGCGTGTCAGGCGTGGACGAGGACGCGATCCTCGACCGGGCGATCGCCGCCGCGTCCGAGGACGGCTACGCGCTTCAGCCCTCGGACCAGGTGCTGGTGCTGGCGCGATCGAAGGCTGAGCACGTGGCGTCCGAGCTGACCGACCACGAGCCCGACGCGATCGTCGTGGGCTGCGACTCGATGCTCGAGTTCGACGGCGTCGTCGTGGGCAAGCCGGGCGACCACGACACGGCGCGGGACCGCTGGCTCGCGATGCGGGGCGGCATCGGCGTGCTGCACACCGGCCACTGGATGATCGATCAGCGCTCCGGGGGCTCGGGGGCCACCTTCGGCGAGACCGCATCGACGGTCGTGCACTTCGCGGACCTCACCGACGACGAGGTCGAGGCGTACGTCGAGTCGGGTGAGCCGCTCGCCGTCGCCGGGGCGTTCACCGTCGACGGCCTCGGCGGCCCTTACATCGAGCGCATCGAAGGTGACTACCACGCGGTGCGTGGGATCTCGCTGCCGCTGCTGCGCCGCATGCTGCTGGACATCGGCGTGCCCATCCACTCGCTTCACACCCGCAACTGAGGCGTGCAGTTGTGGGGCGTCCACAACTGGAAGCGTGATCAAGTACCCGATTCCCGTGCGCATTGTCGATGACCTACAAAGGCCATGGAACCGACTCATGGGTCGCACCAAACTTCGCCGGAGGCCGCTCCCACCACTCACGATCCGCGATCCGAGACGCTAACGTGACCTGGTGGCCGCCTTCTCATCTGTCCTGATTGCGAATCGCGGCGAGATCGCGGTGCGCATCGCACGTGCCTGTGCCGACGCCGGCCTGCGCTCCATCGCCATCTACGCCCCCGACGACCGCGACAGCATGCACGTGCGTCGCGCCGACGACGCCTACGCGCTTCCTGGCGTGACCGCGGCGGAGACGTACCTGAACATCGGCGCGATCATCGACGTCGCGCGCCGCTCCGGCGCCGAGTCCGTGCACCCCGGCTATGGCTTCCTCGCGGAGAACGCCGACTTCGCGCGCGCCGTGATCGAGGCGGGGCTCACCTGGATCGGCCCGTCGCCTGAGGCGATCGAGTCGCTCGGCGACAAGGTATCGGCACGCAGGATCGCCGAGGCCGCAGGTGCCCCGCTCGTCCCCGGCACGCCCGATCCGGTCCAGGGCGCCGATGAGGTCATCGCCTTCGCTGAGGAGCACGGCCTGCCCGTCGCGATCAAGGCGGCGTTCGGCGGCGGCGGGCGCGGCCTCAAGGTCGCGCGCACCATGGAGCAGATCCCCGAGATGTTCGAGTCCGCGACCCGCGAGGCCGTCGCGGCCTTCGGTCGAGGCGAGTGTTTCGTCGAGCGCTTCCTCGACAAGCCGCGCCACGTCGAGACGCAGTGCCTCGCGGATGCCCACGGCAACGTGAAGGTCATCTCGACGCGCGACTGCTCGACGCAGCGGCGCCACCAGAAGCTCGTCGAGGAGGCGCCTGCGCCGTTCCTCACCGAGGATCAGGTGCAGCGTCTCGTCGAGGGCTCGGAGGCCATCCTGAAGGAGGCCGGCTACCTGGGCGCGGGCACTTGCGAGTTCCTCGTGGGCGTCGACGGCACCATCTCGTTCCTCGAGGTCAACACCCGTCTGCAGGTCGAGCACCCCGTGACCGAGGAGGTCACCGGCATCGACCTGGTGCGCGAGCAGTTCCGCGTCGCCGCAGGCGAATCGATCGCCGACCTCGATCCGCAGCCGCGCGGTCACTCTCTCGAGTTCCGTCTCAACGGCGAGGACCCGGCCAGGAACTTCATGCCCACGCCCGGCCACATCACCTCCCTGACGTTCCCCTCGGGTCCCGGCGTGCGCGTCGACGCGGGCGTCGGCTCCGGCGACACCGTGTCCGGCAACTACGACTCGATGATCGCCAAGATCATCGTCACCGGCGCCACGCGTCGCGAGGCGATCGAGCGTGCGCGGCGCGCCCTGGCGGAGACCGAGGTGAACGGCATGAGCACCGTGCTGCCGTTCCACCGCGCACTGCTCGAGACGACGGAGTTCACCTCGGACGAGGCGCTGGGCGTCTACACGACGTGGATCGAGTCCGAGTTCAGCGACCGCCTGGCCCAGCTCGCGCCGGCCGAGGCCGCCGCCGAGGCCGCCGATGCGTCCGCCACCGAGCGGGTGGTCGTCGAAGTGGGCGGCAAGCGCCTCGAGGTCGTGCTTCCCGCCTCCCTCGCCCAGGCCGGCCGTGCTCGTGCCGGAGGCCCCGCGAAGCGCTCGACTCGCCGCGGCGGAGCACCCGTCAAGGCGTCCTCGCAGGCCACGCTCACGTCACCCATGCAGGGCACGATCGTGAAGGTCGCCGTCGAGGACGGCGCGAGGGTCGCCGCAGGGGATCTCATCGTGGTGCTCGAGGCGATGAAGATGGAGCAGCCGCTCACAGCTCACCGCGACGGCGTCGTCACCGGCCTGAGCGCCCAGGTGGGCGTGCAAGTCTCGTCGGGCACGGCCCTGTGTGACATCGTCGCCGACGAGGCCTAGTCCTTCTCGCCTGACTCCGGCTCCCCCGCGGCGTCTGCCGCGGGGCCGTTCCCGACCGGCCAAGTGAGCACGACGGCGGTTCCGTGCGGATCCGACTCGATCTCGACCGTGCCGCCGTGGCCCCGCATGATCGCCGCGACGATCGCCAGGCCGAGGCCCGCGCCGCCGCTGTGCCGCGAACGCGAGGAGTCGGCCCGGTAGAAGCGCTCCGTGAGCCGTTCGACGTCCTTGGCCGCAATGCCCGGCCCCTCGTCGGAAACGGCGCAGGTCACACCATCCGCATGCGCAGAAACGGCTACCGAGATGGTGCCGTGTCCGTGCTGCACGGCGTTCGAGACGAGGTTGGCGATCGCCTGATGCACCTGGTCGTTGTCGCCGAGGATCGTCGCGTCGTCACCGGTGAACTCGACGTCGCGGTCAGGGTGCGCGACGGCGGCGTCCGACACGACCGCCCTGGCGACCGCGGCGAGGTCCACACGCCCGAGGCGCAGGTCCTGCTCGCGGTCGAACTTGGCGAGGGCGAGCATGTCCTCGACGAGCCGGCCCATCCTGGCTGCCTCCTGCTCCGTGCGCGACATCGCCTCGTCCAGGCGCTGCTGCTTCGACAGCCCGCCCTGACGGTAGAGCTCGGCGTAGCCGCGGATCGTGGTGATCGGGGTACGGAGCTCGTGGGACGCATCAGCGACGAAGGTGCGCATCCGCTCCTCCGACTCCTCGCGGTCGTGCACCGTCTTCTCGATCTGGGCGAGCATCGTGTTGAGCGCGCCTGCCAGCGCCGCCGCCTCGGTGCCGGGTGCGCTCTCGGGCACTCGGACTGTGAGGTCGCCCTCGGCGATGCGAGCGGCCGTGCCCGTCATCGCGCGCACGGGCCGGATGCCGAGGCTGATGACCCACCACGCCACAAGGCCCAGCACCGCCAGGGTCGCAGCCGAGCCGACCGCCGTGAGCACCACGAGCCGCTGCACGGTCGCGTCGTAGTCGACCGTGGGTGTCGCGTACACCAGAGCATTGCCCCGATAGTCGACCTGCATGAGAACGCGGTAGTGGACGCCTGCGACGTCCGAGTCGACGGTAGTGATGACGCGGCCGGAGTCGGGCAAATCTGCGGTGGTCAGCACCGGGTAGCCGAGCTCGTCGACGAGCGTCGGCACCTGACGCACATAGAGCCCGGTCGCGGTC
>JAUIBG010000156.1 GCA_030428165.1 Actinomycetes bacterium | reverse complement strand
CTATCGCCGCATCCTGCGCTTCGCCGCGTGGAACCTCATCGTCACGTGGTGGTACGAGCTCGCGCTGCCGGTGATCGGCCCGCGCGCCGTCGCCGACCGCACTCGCATCGCCAGGATGCAGCGCTTCGCGAGCCGCTTCCGTGCGCTCGCCGTCGAGCTGGGCGGCCTGATGATCAAGCTGGGCCAGTTCATGTCGACGCGCCTCGACGTCCTGCCGCCCGAGGTCACCCGCGAGCTCGAGGGCCTGCAGGACGAGGTCCCGCCGGCACCCTTCGACCAGGTCCAGAGGCTCGCGGAGGAGCAGCTGGGCGTGCCGCTCGCGCAGGTCTACGCCGAGTTCGACCACGAGCCCGTGGCGTCGGCGTCACTGGGCCAGGCCTACCGCGCGCGCCTCGCACAGCTGGACGCCGAGCAGGCCGGCTTCGACAAGGTGATCGTCAAGATCCAGCGCCCCGGCATCGGCGAGATCGTGGGCGTGGACCTCTCGGCCCTGCGCCGCATCGCCAGGTGGTTCGCCAAGTTCCGCATCGTGTCCAGGCGCGTCGACCTGCCCGGCCTGGTCGAGGAATTCGCGAAGTCGAGCTTCGAGGAGATCGACTACATCCACGAGGCCGGCAACGCCGAGCGCTTCCAGCAGAACTTCCGTGACGACCCACGCGTGCGCGTCCCCGCAGTGGTGTGGGAGCGCAGCACGCGCCACGTGCTGACGCTCGAGGACGTCACCGCGATCAAGATCAGCGACACGCACGCGCTGCGCGCGGCGGGAATCGACCCCGCCAGGGTGGCGAAGGTCTTCGCGGAGCTGATGTTCGACCAGCTGTTCGTGCACGGCTTCTTTCACGCCGACCCGCACCCCGGCAACCTGTTCATCACGCCCGCGGCCGATGGCGGGGCTGGCTCGGGCGGCGACGGAGCCGGGTCCGCTGGAGCGCCGGACTGGAAGCTCACCTTCATCGACTTCGGGATGATGGGCTCGGTCCCGCCCCAGCTGCGCGGATCGCTGCGCAAGCTCGTGATCGCCGGCGCCACGCGCGACGGCAAGGGCCTGGTGCGGGCGATGGAGTCCGCGGGCGTGCTGCTGCCCAGCGCAGACACCCGTGAGCTCGAGAAGGTGATGACGCAGGTCTTCGCCAGGTTCGGCGGGATGAGCGTCACCGAGCTGCGCGACATCGACCCGGCCGAGCTGCGGGACTTCGCGCTGGAGTTCGGCGACGTGATGCTGTCGATGCCGTTCCAGCTTCCCGAGAACTACCTGCTGATCATCCGCACGGTGTCGCTGATCTCCGGCATGTGCACCTCGCTGGACCCCAAGTACAACGTGTGGGACTCGATCGAGCCCTACGCCCAGCAGCTGATGCGCGACGAGAGTGGCGGCGTCGTCAAGGACGCCGCGATGGAGGTGTGGGACACCGCGGGGACGCTGTGGCGCATGCCGGGCAAGCTCGACTCGGTGCTCGACAAGGTCGACTCGGGGCGGCTCGAGGTCGAGATGCCCAAGCTCGACAGCCTCATGGGCCGGCTCGAGCGCACGGCGGCGCGAGTGGTCTCCGCGGTGCTGTTCGCCGCCCTGCTGATGGCCGGCTCCCGCGTCCATGCGGACAACGCGATGCTGGGCTACCTCCTTATGGGTGTCTCGGTGATCCCGCTGCTGCACACAGTCTTCGGTCCGCGCACGCGCGAGTAGCGCCGGCATCGGCTCGGGCGCCTCGCCAGCCCACTGCTATCTGAACGCTATGTCCCGTTCGGGGCAGACCTCTCTCCTACAACCCGCTGGCGGACACCGGCGTGGACAGTGCAGCGACCGTTGGCGCAGGCCTGCTCGGCGCGGTGTTCCTGCTCGGCGGACTCGTGCTCGCGTTCACGGGCCGGAGGCGGGGCGCGGCGACGGTCTCCGTGGTCGGCAGGCACCGGGAGTAGACGCTCGCGACGGACGGCGCGTGACAGAATTCCGGGTGTGACGAGCCAGCCGGTCCAGATCTCCACGGCACCCCTGCCCTTCGCCGTGGGTGTCGAGCTGGCGCACGCGCTGGCCTGTGCGGTGGCGGAGGACGTCGGCGCCAGGGCGCTCGTGATCAAGGGCCCGTCGGCGGCCCACCACGGCCTGCGCGAGCCCCGCATCAGCGCCGATGCCGATGTCTGGGTCGAGCCCGCTCGGTTCGACGACGTTGTGGCGGCGTTGGGTGCACTGGGCTGGGAGAGCCGTCCCACGACAGAGACGGGCCGTCTCATCACCACGCACTCGGTCACGCTGTGGAACCAGCAGTGGCCGTGCGACATCGATCTGCACTCGCGCTACCCGGGCATGCTGGCGCCTGGAGCCGCAGCCTTCGACGCGCTGTGGTCCCGGCGCGAAGCGCTCGAGCAGGCGGGGCTGGACGTGCCGATCCCGGACCTGGGCGGCGCGGTCATGATCAGCGCGCTGCACTCGCTGCGGTCGCGGAGCCAGGATCCCCGCCACGAGCGCGAGCTGGACCGGCTTCTCGGCGTGACGGTCCCCTCGCTCGACGCGCTGACACGCTCGGCGATCCTGTCGCTGGCGGGGGAGCTTGGCGCGCTCGACACCGCGCGTCCCTTCCTCGAGGAACTCGGCATCGAGCTTCCGGCACCCACCGTGCCTGGCGTCGATCCGGAGCTGGACCACTGGCGAGCGTTCGTGCGCGGTGACGGCACGCCGACGACTCACCTGCTCGCGATCGTGGTGAAGGCGCCATGGCGAGACAAGCCCCGACTTCTATGGAGTGCGATCTGGCCGTCGTATGACGACTACGTGGTCGCGCACCCCGGCGCCCCGACGTCACGCGATGCCGTCACCAGGCTCCGTCTCGCTCGTCTGGGGAAGGGCGTGCGTCATCTGCCGAACGCGGTGCGAGGCCGGATCGCATCCATGCGGGGCGAGACGGATCGACGAATGGTGGACGGCGAGTGACAGGCGCGGCATCGACCGGACCGGCATCGACTGGCCCGGCATCGACCGGACCGGCATCGACTGGCCCGGCATCGACCGGACCGGCATCGACTGGCCCGGCATCGACTGGCGCTATGCGCCGCGCCCCCCGCATCGCTGAGGTCGCCACGGACGAGGTCACCTACGTCCTGGGACTCGGCAGCCTGGCAGCCCAGCCCAATCCGTTGCAGTTAGCCGGACCCGCGGCCGCGATCTGGTCACTGATCGACGGCGAGCGGTCGGAGAGCGACATCGTCGAGGTCCTCCTCGCCGAGCTTGAGGCCGCCGAGGGTGCCCCCACCGCCGACGAGCTCACAGCGCATGTCCACGCGTTCGTCGACCAGATGGTCGAGCTGGGACTGGCGGTCCGCTAGCAGGGCCTGCGACGCGTGGAAGAATTGCGGCATGACCCTGGCCTCCGAGAGTTCCCGCGCGCTCGCGGACGGCGAGGCCGTGCCCGCGCTTGCATCCGATCTCGCCACGGCTCTGGGTGACCCGTCGCTCATCGCCTCGGGGATCGTCGACGCCTCGCCGCGCCGTCGCGCCGAGTACTCCTCGGACGCCTCCAACTACCGAGTCGCACCCCAAGTCGTCGTCTATCCGCGCAATTCGGACGACATCGCGGCCAGCCTCGCAGTCGCGAGGACCAACGGCGTCGCGCTCACCATGCGTGGAGCCGGCACCTCCGTGGCGGGCAACGCGATCGGCCCGGGCATCGTCGTGGACACCTCAGTCCATATGAACCGGATCCTCGATGTCGACCTGGACGCCCGCACAGCGAACGTCGAGCCCGGCGTGGTCCTCGCCACGCTGCAGAAGCGCGTCGCGTCCGCGGGCCTTCGGTTCGGTCCCGATCCGAGCACGCTGTCCAGGGCGACGCTCGGCGGCATGATCGGCAACAACGCCTGCGGTCCGCACGCGGTCGCCTACGGCAAGACGGCCGACAACGTCCGATCCCTCGACGTGATCGACGGCCGCGGCCGCACCTACGCCGCCTCTCAGGGCCTCGACTCGGTCCCGGGACTGAAGGAGCTGGTCGCCGCCAACCTCGCGACGATCCGCACTCAGTTCGGCACCTTCGGCCGGCAGGTCAGCGGCTACTCGCTCGAGCACCTCCTGCCCGAGCGCGGCGCCGACCTCGCGAAGTTCCTCGTCGGCTCCGAGGGCACGCTCGGCCTCTTCTCCGCCGCCACGCTGGACCTCGTGCCGGTGGCACCGTCCAAGCTCACGATCGTGCTCGGCTACGACGACATGCCCGCGGCGGCCGATGCGGTCGTGCCTTTGCTCGCTTGCAAGCCCGATGCCCTCGAGGGCATCGACGCACGTCTGGTCGCCCGTGTCGCCGGCGCGGGACGCTCGGTGCCGGACCTTCCGCCGGGTGCCGGGTGGCTCCTGGTCGAGGTCGGCGCGGAGACCGCGGATGAGGCGCACGCCAAGGCCGAGGCCGTCGTGGCCGCGTCTGACACGTCAGCCGCGCGCATCGTCGATGACAGCGCGGAGGCGGCGCGCATCTGGGCCATCCGTGCCGACGGCGCCGGGCTCGCAGGACGCAGCGCCGACAACGTCGAGTCGTGGCCCGGCTGGGAGGACGCGGCAGTCCCGCCGGAGAGGCTCGGAGCGTATCTGCGCGACTTCGACGTGCTGATGGACAGCCACGGGATCTCGGGTCAGCCGTTCGGCCACTTCGGCGACGGCTGCATTCACGTGCGTCTCACCATCCCGCTGAAGACGGACGGCGGCCCGCTGCGTGCCTTCATGGAGGACGCGGCGGATCTGGTGGCCCGCTACGGCGGCTCGCTCTCGGGCGAGCACGGCGACGGCCGCGCCCGGTCTGAGCTTCTCCCCAGGATGTACTCGCCCGAGGCGGTCAACCTGTTTGCTCAGGTCAAGACCCTGTTCGACCCGGAGAACGTGCTGAATCCAGGAATCATCGCGGCGACGACTCACGCCGGCCAAGGCGCCGTACACCTTGACCAAGGCGCCTCGCACCTCGACCCCGGCGCTTCGCGCCTCGAACCCGGCGCTTCGCACCTCGACCCCGGCGCTTCGCGCCTCGAACCCGGCGCCTCTCAGCAAGCAAGCACCCCAGGTTCAACCAACGGCACGTCGCGCGATTTCCGAATTGCCGGAAGTGCCGGAATCGCGCCGATTGACGCTGACCTCCGCCGGCCCCAGGCTCCCGCCACCCCCGCCGCGGGAGGCTTCGCCTTCGCCCACGACCACGGCGACATGACCGAGGCCGTCCACCGCTGCACCGGCGTCGGCAAGTGCCGTGCCGACTCCGGCGGCTTCATGTGCCCGAGCTACCGTGCCACCAAGGACGAGAAGGACGTGACGCGCGGCCGAGCCAGAGTTCTCCAGGACGCCCTCGCCGGCCATCTGGTCGGCGGTCTCGACTCCCCCGAGGTGCTCGAGAGCCTGGAGATGTGCCTGGCCTGCAAGGCGTGCTCGTCCGACTGCCCGAGCGGCATCGACATGGCGGCCTACAAGTCCGAGACCCTGAATCGCAAGTACAAGGGCAAGGTCAGGCCCAGGCTCCACTACACGCTCGGCTGGCT
>JAUIBG010000155.1 GCA_030428165.1 Actinomycetes bacterium | reverse complement strand
GGGCCACGGACACGGCCAGCGGCAACACGTGCGCACCGACGTGCGCGCAGATGCCGCGCAGTTGCTCGAGCGACTTGATCGCGCCGATGCCGCCGGCCGCGACGCCGAGCAGCGCGACGGGCTTGCCCGCCAGCGTGCTCGGGAAGCCGAGGTTGTCGATCGCGAGCTTCATCGGGCTGCTGACGCCGCCGTGGTACTCGGGAGCGGCCAGGATGACGCCCGTCGCGTCGGCGACCGTCCGCTGGAAGCGCTCGAGCGCTTCGGGATCGCGCGCCGGCAGGCCGGGCAGCGGCAGGTCGAGTTCCTCGAGGTAGACAGGCGTCACCTCGACGTCGGCGTGCGTGGCGAGCTCGTCGAGGACGAGGCTGAGCGCCTTGGACGTCGCGTTGTCCGGGCGGACGCTGCCGCAGATGGCGGTGATCTTGATGGTCATGGCTGGGCTCCTGGTTCAGGCTTCGGGAATCGGACTCGGGACGAACTCGAGCCTAGGCGCGACAGGCGGGCCCGGAAGACGGACAATCGGGACCCAGCGTTTCGCCCGTGGAACGACGGAGGACCGTCGCGCGCGGGAAGGCCGCGGAGCCCCCGCGCGCCGCCGATCGACCGAGCGCGCCCGACGACCGAGACCCCGATGGACGCCGACCTCAACGACTACTTCTACTTCGCCCACGTCGTCGAGAAGGGCGGCTTCGCGGCGGCGGGGCGCGCGCTCGCGCTGCCGAAGTCCCTGCTCAGCCGACACGTGAAGCAGCTCGAGGACCGGCTCGGCGTGCTCCTGATCCAGCGCACCTCGCGCCAGTTCGTCGTCACCGACGTCGGGCAGGCCTTCTACCGCCGCGCGCGCGCCGCGCTCGACGAAGTGGAGGCCGCGGAAGCCGAGGTCCGCTGCCACACCGACTCGCTCGGCGGGCGCGTGCGCCTCTCGTGTTCGGTCGGCATGGCGCAGTACGCGCTGCGCGACATCATCGCGCGCTTCCTGCAGCAGCACCCCGGCGTCGAGGTGATCCAGAACGTCACGAACCGGCAGGTGAACCTCATCGAGGACGGCATCGACATCGCGCTGCGCGGCCACGTCGGTCCGCTGCCCGACTCGACGCTCATCCAACGCACGGTCGCTCGCGCGCCGTGGTTCCTCTTCGCGAGCCCGTCGTACCTCGAGAGCGCGGGGACGCCCGCGACCCCGGAGGACCTCGAGAGCCACGCGGGCTTGAAGGCCGGCTGGCGCCCCGAGCGCGGCGAGTGGTCGCTGCTCGGCCCGCAGGACGCGCGCCACTCCGTGCTCTTCCGGCCGAGGTTGTGCAGCGACGACATGTCGACGCTGAAGCGCGCGGCCGTCGCGGGGTTGGGGATCGTCGCGCTGCCCGGTTACGTGTGCCGCGCGGAGTTGGAGGCGGGCGAGCTCGTGCGCGTGTTGCCGGACTGGTTGGCGGCGGACGCGCGAATCAGCCTGCTGAAACCGACGAGCCGCGGCGCGCTGCCGGTCGTGCGCGCGTTGACGGAGCACATCTGCGCGGAGCTGCCGCATGTCACGGAGATGTGACGCCGAGCCGCAGGCCACTCAGATGCCGCGTACTCGACAAGAGACGTCCGAGGAGGTCGAGTCCTCGGGACGCGAGCCCCTCCCTCGAGGGCTGATCATCACCTGCTGGACGCTGGTGGCCGTCGCTTGCCTCGCGGCCTTCTCCCTGCTGTCCGTGCAACTCGTGGTCTGGCTGTTCGGCCTCTTGATCGATGACCTCGCCGAGAGCTCCCTCTCCCACTAGCCCACGCGTGCGCGTCGGCCGCGGGAAGGCCCGTTGACACCGGAGGCGTCCTGACCGGCGGCTCGGTAAGGTCATGCGACATGAACCCCTGGACCCCCCTCGCCCTCGACGACATCCAGCCGCTACTCGGCGACTTCGACCGCTGGTGCCTCTGCGGCGGCCTGTCGATCGACCTGCTGCTCGGAAGGCGAACGCGCGAGCACTCCGACACCGACATCGGCGTGTTCCGCAGCGATGTACAGGACTGCCTGAAAGTGATCGACCGCGAGCGTGTCTTCCTCTGCGACCCGCCCGGCGAACTCGAGCCGTGGGACGGCCGCGCCGTGCCGGAGCGCGTGCACGACATCTGGATCGCGAGCGCCGACGGCGAGAGCTGGGTGCTCCAGATCCTGGTCTTCGACGACGACGGGGAGCGGGTGCTCTACAAGCGCGATCCTTCGATCCACTGGAGCAAGGCGAGCCACGTGCACGAGGTCGGCGGACGGCGCGTGCTGAACCCGCTGGTCACCTTCTTGCACAAGGCGGACCAACGTGAGCGCGAGCCGAAGGATGTCGAGGACCTGCGGCGGTTGATCGAGGAGTGCGGGTAGGCCGGCGCGAGTCGGGGCGCTGACGGAGCGCGGAAGCGATCATGGGACATCAACTCCGGACCGGAGTCCGCGAGAGGAGTGGTCCGCCGGACGATCGTGCGGTCCGATGTTGTCACCCGAACACAACAAGGTGTGCGGCTCGGTACTGATGACGACGAGGACCGCCTTGAGCATGAACTCGAGCACCAGGCGCACCTCCCACACTCGCGCGCGTGCGCGGTCGATTTGCGCGGCTAGCCCTTGAGCCTCAGGCGTGGTGAGCTTGTTCGATACCCCCGTAGAGCTCCGGGGATCTCTTACTCCCCATCGTCAAGCTTCGGCTTCGAGATGAACTCGTAGAACTCTCGGCCTAGCGGAGAGAGCCGTTCTCCGGTGAGCTTGAGATCCAGGCCCTCTTGATGACTTCTCACCGTGGGCTGTTGGCGCGGGAACTTCGTCAACTCCTTGTCGAGGACCTCCTGCACCAAGTTGGACAAGTACTCGTCCAGCTCTTCGCGGAACTCTGGAACGTGGCTCTTGAGCAACTGGACAACACTCGTCCGAAACTGTCCCTGTACTCCAGCCTGGATCTTGGCGCCGATCGGTGGGTCGTTTCTGAAGAACCGCAACACAAGGACGTGGTCAACGGTGAACTGCTCGACGAGCCCGAGGAAGTACGCCTCTCGTCCACCCCCCTTCCCGAGCCCGGCATTGACCGCCGCGTTTGCGAGGAGTTCGAGCTTCTCTTCGCGGGTCACAGTCAGTGCGTGAACGACCATCCGGCGAATCGCTGCACTTACCCGCTCGTCATCCAGCGATTGTACGAGTCGCTTCACATGTCGCTCATCGCCCCTCATGGACTCGATGACCTTGCGAAAGATCTCGAGCTTCCGGTCGTTCGCTGAGCGACTCATCGCCCCCATGACGACTTCGATACCGCCTCCCACGAGCATCGCGTCGACGAGCGCCGGCTCGTCCGAGACCAGCTTCGAGGCGATGTACCCGAGAGCTACGCGAACACTCCCTCCCGCGAACTGTCTCAACGCCTCGACCTCGGCGTGCTCGTCCGGCAACGACTCGAACTCCTCCGCCTCCTGCCCTTCCTGATTGCTCATCATCGTCCTTCGCTTCTTGAACACCACGGCGCGGCACCCGTTCAAGCCATTGGGGCTGAGGAGTTTGGTCGGCAGTCGGTCCGATCTGCATGCCCTCGGTTCTGAGTCTCGCTGCTCTCAAATCTACCTGTGACCACGCGCCGTAGAGCGTGGATTGCCGAGCGACTTCCGCTCGGGCTCAACGCGCCGGTCCCGACTACACCGGGGCCGCCGCTGTGCGGCACGAACGGGTCACCCACCCGCGGCAAGTTGTGCGGCCCGCTTCCCCTACTCCGCGAGCGTGTCCTTGTAGACGACCCCGTCCTTCATCACGAGGTCCACGCTGCGCGCCGGGTCGGCGAGGATGGTGATGTCCTCGAGCGGGTTGCCCTCGATCAGCAGGAGGTCGGCCAGCGCGCCCTCTTCGATGACGCCGAGCGTGCCGGGGTACGGGTTTCGTGGGCCGGACATGGCGAGGAGGCGGCCCGCCTTCGAGGTGGCCTGCTGCAGGATCTCGGCCGGAGTGAACCAGCTCGCGCGGTGCACGAACTCCTCGTTGGCGCGCGCGAGCATCTCGGGCGAGGTGATGATGTCGGTGCCGAAGACGATGTTCTCGAAGCCCAGGCGCTTCGCCGTCCGGAACATCGCGTCGATCCCGTCGAAGGCCTCGTCGTGCTTCGCCTTCTGGTCGTCGGTGTAGCCGGCCGGGTGGTAGGTGTAGACGATCACCTGCGGCGAGAGCCAGACGTCGTTCTCCATCATCGCGCGCATCGCCTCCTCGTCGATGAGGTTGCCGTGTTCGATGCACTTCACGCCGTTCTTCACCGCGCGCAGGACGCCGTCGGAGTTGTAGACGTGCGCGGTCACGTAGGTGTTCCAGTCGGACGCGGCCTCGACGGCGGCGCGGATCTCGTCGTCGGTGTATTGCGTGACGTCCAGCGGGTCCGCGTAGGAGCCCGTTCCGCCGCCCACGCTGATCTTGATCTGCGACGCACCGCGACGCAGGCATTCGCGCACGACCATCAGCACTTCCGCGCGCCCGTCCGCGATGGCGACGTGGTTGTACTTCATGAACACGCTCGGCTCGGGGTGCACGTGCCGCGGTTCTTGCGCGTCGGTGCGGTGGTCCGAGTGGCCCGAGGTCTGCGAGATCATCGGCCCCGAGGGATAGACGCGCGGGCCCTCGAGGATGCCGCGGTCGATCGCCTTCTTCAGCGAGAAGCAGTCGCCGCCGACGTCGCGCACGGTGGTGAAGCCGTTCATCAGGTACGTCTCCGCCGTGCGCGTCGCGACGTAGGCGAAGTACTCCTCGTCCGCCGTGAAGCCCTCGAGGACCGACAGCTGGAACATCAGGTGCGCGTGGCAGTCGATGAAGCCCGGCGTCATCACCCGACCGCCGGCGTCGATCGTGACCGCACCCTCGGGCGCCTCGATGTCGGCCGCGACGCGACGGATCACGTTCCCCTCGACCAGCACGTCCATCCCCTCGATCAACTCGTCGGAGCGACCGTCGAAGATGTCGGCGCCGGTGATGAGCACGACGTTCGGCGCGGGTTCTGCCTGCGCGGCGGGTTCAGCGGCGCCCTCCGTGACGGTCGTACCGGCGAGGCCGATCGCGACCATCGCGGTGAAGAGGCCGGCGGGCGTGTGGATCAGCGGCATGGCGACGTTCATGGTGAGCTCTCGTTCGCGGTCGAACTCCATCTCCTCGCACGCGTGACACGCCACCTGCGAGGCGGGTTCCGGGAAGGTGTACGGCTGCGATCCTCGCATACCGAGTCGCACACCTCGCGCAGTTTCCCCCCAAGCAAGTACCACGCATCACCCGATCGCCACCGCGCCCGCCACAGCCGCCGTCGCGATCCGCTCGACCCGGTCCGCATGGCCGGAGTCGCGGCGCATGGCGCAGCGGTGCTCTCGCTGATGGCGGCGTGCCCGGTCCACGCTCCAGCCCGTCAGGTCGGCGACCCTCGACCACGGCGCTGCGCAGAGCGCTCGGAGGAGGGCGATGCGCGCCAGCTCGGAACCGCGCCACGTCCTCCCGCCCTGATCGACGAGCCACTCCCCGTCGCGTGAGACGTCCGTCTCGACCGTACG
>JAUIBG010000154.1 GCA_030428165.1 Actinomycetes bacterium | reverse complement strand
CCCGGCGGCGACGAAGGCCTCCGCGATTGAGCGGCCGATGCCGCGGTTGGCTCCAGTGACGAGGACGTGACGGCTCATGGCGGTCAACCTACCAAGTCCGCGCGGCTAGCATCGGTCGCGTGACAAGGGCCGTGCGCGTCGTGGGCGCAGTCGTGGCAGTGGCCGCGATCAGCGCCGCCTGCGTCCTGCTCGGGTTCTGGCAGTGGGACCGCCACGAGTACAAGGCCGGGGTGCGGGACGCGCAGGCCGCGGCAGCCGCCGCCGGGGTCGGGACGCTCGCCGAGCTGATGGGCTCCGACGGCACCGTGACGCAGGACAGCGGCGAGTGGCGGACGGTCACCGCGACGGGCACATGGGCCGATGACACGCTCACCGTGCTGCGTGGACGCACCGCGGACGGCGGGCGCACGGTGCAGTACCTGGCCTGGTTCGTGACCGATGCCGGGGTCTCGCTGCTCGTGAACGCAGGCTGGACCCCGGCGACCGAGGTGCCCGACGTGGGCGAGGTCGAGGATCCGGTCCTCACCGACGGCACGATCGAGGTGGTGCTGCGCACCTGGGAGGACGACGACGGACGCGGGACCGCATCGGCCTCGCGGATCACCCCCGCGCAGGTGCCGGACGCGCCCACCGGCGACGTCATCGGCGGCTACGGCACCCTGACGGATCCGTGCGTCGACGCAGGGTGCACCGCTGACCTGTCCCCCGTGCCCGTGCCCGAGGTCGGCATCGGCCCGCACTTCGCGTACGCGATCCAGTGGTGGATGTTCGCGGTGCTCGTCCCGATCGCCGCGGTGCTGCTGTGGCGGCGGAACCGCGAGCACGTGGCCGAGCAGGAGGAGTCGGTGCCGCTGCTGCACGACGACTCCTGGCGCGACCACACGACGGGCCCCGTCGCGGACGAGGAGCCGGCGCCCGGCAGGAGGCGCCGCACGGACGAGGAGATCGAGGACGCCATCCTCGACGCCCAGGAGCGCGCGCTGAGGCGGCAGCTCCCGCCCACCTAGGCCCGCATCGGCCGTCGGGACCAACCGGCCGCCTCCCGATGCCAGCACTTCCTGCGGGTCGGCCACATGACACGCGGTGCGAACCAGACACACCGGATACGCGGCACCGCGCGTCGGCCAGCGACCCGCAGATTGGGCCGAGCCTGAGAGGGCGGCTACGCCAGTGAGACCAGGTCCCTGTAGTCGTCGTTCCAGAGGTCCTCGACCGCGTCGGGCAGCAGCAGCACGCGCTCGGGCTCGAGCGCCTCGACGGCGCCCTCGTCGTGCGTCACGAGCACCACGGCGCCCTCGTACGACCGCAGCGCGCCCAGGATCTGCTCGCGCGAGGCGGGGTCGAGGTTGTTGGTGGGCTCGTCGAGCAGCAGCACGTTCGCCTGGCTGACCACGAGGGTCGCGAGCGCGAGGCGCGTCTTCTCGCCGCCGGAGAGCACACGCGCCGGCTTGAGCGCGTCGTCGCCGGAGAACAGGAACGAGCCCAGCACGTTGCGCACCTTCGTGTCGTCGAGGTCGGGGGCCGCGTGCCGCATGTTCTCCTCGACCGTGGCGTCCATGTCGAGCGTGTCGTGCTCCTGGGCGTAGTAGCCCAGCTTGAGGCCGTGGCCGTGCTGCACCTGGCCGGTGTCGGCCTCCTCGGTCTCGCTCAGCATGCGCAGCAGCGTCGTCTTGCCCGCGCCGTTGAGCCCCAGCACCACGACGCGCGAGCCGCGGTCGATCGACAGGTTGACGTCCATCAGCACCTCGAGGGAGCCGTAAGACTTGGAGATGCCCTCGGCCGAGAGCGGCACCTTGCCGCATGCCGCCGGCTCCGGGAAGCGGATCGCGGCGACCTTGTCCTGCACGCGCTCGCCCTCGGTCTCGGCCAGCAGCCTCTCCGCGCGCTTGAGCATCTGCTGCGCGGCCACTGCCTTGGTGGCGGAGGCGCGCATCTTCTCGCCCTGCGCCTTGAGCGCCGCGGCCTTCTTCTCGGCGTTCTGCCTCTCGCGGTGGCGGCGCGCCTCGTCGGCCTCGCGCTGCCTCAGGTAGTGGTCCCAGCCCATCGCGTACTGGTCAAGCTCCGACCGGTTCGCGTCGAGGTAGAAGACCTTGTTGACGACCTTGCGCACGAGGTCCACGTCGTGGGAGATGACGATGAGGCCGCCGGGGTAGGTCGACAGGTAGTCACGCAGCCAGACGATCGAGTCGGCGTCGAGGTGGTTGGTGGGCTCGTCGAGCAGCAGGGTGTCGGCGCCCGAGAAGAGGATCCTCGCGAGCTCGACGCGGCGGCGCTGACCGCCCGAGAGCGTCGACAGGGGCTGGCCGAGCACGCGCTCGACGAGACCCAGGTTCGCCGCGATCGAGGCCGCCTCGGACTCGGCCGCGTAGCCGCCGGCCGCCCTGAACTGCTCCTCGATGCGGGGGTACTTCTCCATCGCCTTCTCGGACACCTTCGGGTCCTCGCTCGCCATGCCCTCCTCCGCGTCGCGCATGCGGCGCATCAGGGAGCCCAGGTCGCGCGCGGAGAGGATGCGCTCCATCGCGAGCACCTCGAGATCGCCGGTGCGCGGGTCCTGGGGCAGGTAGCCGACCGTGCCCTTGAACGTCACGCGCCCTCCGGTCCCCTGGCCCTCTCCCGCGAGGATCTTGGTGGTGGTGGTCTTGCCGGCGCCGTTGCGACCGACGAGGCCGATGCGGTCGCCGTCGTTGACCGTGAAGGTCGTGGGCTTGAGGAGCTGGCGCGCGCCGATGCGGACCTCGAGATTCTGGACAGAGATCACAGTCGAGAGGGCCTTCCTGCAGCGGGATTTGTGAGCCACCTACAACAACCGTGCACGGTGGCGAGGGCGCGGACGGCGCGCCCCTAGCGTTTTCCATTATCGAGCACGGAGAGACATGACAGCCACACGACTGCCCACCACCACGTCCATCGCCCTCATCGCGGTCTTCGCGGCGCTCGTCGCCGCCTCGACCTTGGCGCCCGAGATCGCCCTGGGGCCGGTGCCCCTGTCGCTGCAGACCTTCGCGATCGTCGTGTGCGGTCTCGTGCTCGGCGCCTGGCGCGGCGCCGCTGCCGTCGGCCTCTACGTCGCCGTCGGCCTCGCCGGCGCCCCGATCTTCTCCAACGGCCGCGGCGGCTTCGCCGTGCTCGTCGGACCGACGGGCGGCTACCTCATCGGAATGATCGCCGCGGCGTTCGTCGTGGGCCTGCTCACCCAGATGATCCGCCGCACCGGCAGGCTGACGTTCTGGAGGCTGCTCGGCCCTGCACTGGCGTCCATCCCTGTCGTGTACGCGATCGGCGTGCCTTACCTCTCGTGGCGCACGGGCCTGCCGCTGGTCCTCCCGCCCGCCGGATGCTCAGGCGAGGAGTGCGTGACGGCGGTCTCGGCCGGCGTGCTGCCCTTCATCGTGGGCGACCTCATCAAGGTCGTCGCGGCGGCCGGCGTGGCGGCGCTGATTCACCGCGCGTATCCTATGGTGATGCCCGCGCCCCGAGCGGACGTGGAGGCCCCGACCACCGCCTAGCCCGAGGAACCATGATCGTATTTGAGGACGCGGCCTACACCGCGCCGGACAGCGGATCGCCGATCCTGCACCCCGTCAACCTCGTCATCGAGGAAGGCCACGTCGCAGTGGTCGGAGCGAACGGCTCCGGGAAGTCGACCCTCGCGCGCATGGTCAACGGGCTCATCCAGCCCACGTCGGGATCCGTCACCGTCAACGACCTGGACACGGTGCGCCACGGCAACAAGGTGCGCCAGCAGGTGGGCTTCCTCTTCACCGACCCGACCGCGTCGCTCATCATGCCGACCGCGGTCGAGGACGTGATGCTGTCGCTGCGCCGCACGGTGCCGGACAAGAACGAGCGCATGAAGATGGCGCTCGCCGCCCTCGAGGACATCGGCCTGGGCGAGCGGGCCGATGTGGCCGTTACCACGCTCTCTGGCGGCCAGCGACAGCTGCTCGCGCTCGCCGGCATCCTCGCGGTCACGCCGTCGGTCATCGTCGCCGACGAGCCCACCACCCTGCTCGACCTGCGCTGGCGCGCCCATATCGGCGGACTGCTGCGCTCGCTCCCGGTGCAGCTCATCGAGGTCACCCACGACCTCGACGCCGCCTCTCGCGCCGAGCGTCTCATCGTCGTCGACGACGGCCACATCGCCTACGACGGCGACCCCCGCGAGGGAGTCAGGGCGTACCGCGACATGATGTACAACCGTCCGGTGAGGGTCAGTTGAGCGTTCGCGTCGGGGTCTTCCGCCCGCAGACGACCCCGCTCCACCAGGTCTCGGCCGGGGTGAAGCTCGGGCTGCTGCTCGTGGCCGGCCTCGCGACCGTCCTGATCGACAACCCGGAGGCCATCGCCGCGTTCGCGCTCGCGTGGCTGCTGCTGCTCATCAGCACCCGTCCGCCCGTGATGTCGACCGTGCGCACCCTGACCGGACTCGCGATCGTCTCCGTGCTGTCGGGCCTCTACTCGTACCTCGCCGGCGACCTTGGCCAGGCGATCATCATCGCCGCCGGGATCTTCGGTCTCGCGTGCCTGGCGCTCGCGATCTCGAGCTCCACGGCGACCGGTGAGATCCTCGACCTCGCGACGCGCATGGCGCGCCCGTTCCGGTGGATCGTGCCCACGCAGGCGGTCGGCCTCATGGTGGCCCTCATGGTGCGCGCGATCCCCGAGGTAGCCCGTATCTACAGCGAGTCCCACGAGTCGGCCCGCGCCCGCGGCCTCGAGCGCTCCTGGCGCGCGACGCTGATTCCGACGGTGACCAGGTCCGTCGGCTTCGCGATCGACCTGGGCCAGGCGATGCACGCCCGAGGCGTGTCCGACGACTTCCGCAGGACCCGCCGCAGGAAGAAGGGCGAGGCCCCCGAGCCGGAGCCCACCGGCGTCACCGGCGCAGGCCGTCCGCTCACCGCGGACACCCTCGACGACTCGACGCCCGCGCCGATGCCGATCCCAGGAGCGCTGAAGCGCGCACGGGCCGCGCAGGCCGCCGAGAGGGCCGAGATCGAGGCGGCGTCCGAGCCCTCCGAGGCTCCCGTCCCGGTCACCGCAGGCGCGCCCGCGCCCGCACCCGAAGGAGCCGACGCAGCGCAGCCGGCCTCGACGCCGTCGCGCCGCACCTACCGTGCGCCGCGCCCGCAGGCGCTTCTGACGGCCGCGCCCGAGCCTGTCGAGGCGAGCGGCCCCGTGGCCTCCTGGGTCCCCGAGATCCCGACGCCAGCGGCGCGGCCCGAGGAGGCCGCCCAGCAGCCCGCAGCAACCGAGGCCCCCGCTCCGGAGACTCCCGCTGCGGAGCCGGAGCCTGAGGCCGTCGAGGCGCCTGCGTCGGTGGAGCCCAAGCCCGAGTACAAGTTCGTGGGCAGGCGGGCACGGCGCGAAGGCCGCCAGTGACGTTCAACGAGGGCTCCCGCCTCGATCCGGGCCGCATCCAGCGCAGGGGCCGCTCCTCGGCGGGCCGCGGCATCGCGATCGGCGGAGGCGCGGGCGGGATCGTCATCGTGGTGATCGTGCTCGTGCTGAGCCTCGTCACCGGGCAGGACCTCACGTCGATCCTCGACGAGACGACCTACGAGACC
>JAUIBG010000153.1 GCA_030428165.1 Actinomycetes bacterium | reverse complement strand
CCTGATCGCCGCGGGTGTCGCGTCCTACGTGTTGCTCGCGCGCCGCATCCTCCAGGAGAAGCCGGTGATCGGCACGCTGATGGCCGCGGGCGCGCGACCCGGCAGGGTGCTGTGGCACTACCTGAGCCAGGGCGTCGCAGTGGGCTTCGTCGCCGCCGTGATCGGCGTGGCGCTGGGGGCGGCCGGGGCCGGTGCCGCGACCGAGGCGTACACCGGCGTGCTGGGCATCCCCGACACGATCGTGGAGATCCACTGGGAGCTGATCGGCGGCGGCCTCGCGTTCGGCGTGATCGTGGGGCTCCTGGGAGCGCTCGGGCCCGCGGTGTCCGCCGCACGCACCAAGCCCGCCGAGGCGATGCGCAGCCAGGCGCCCGTCGAGCGTCCCGACGCCTGGTCGCGCATGGTCGCGCGGATGACCGCGCTGCCTGCCACTACGAGGATGGCGCTGCGCGATGTCGGCCGCTCCAAGCGCCGCACGTTCGCCACGGCGCTGGGCGCGGTGCTCGCGCTCGTGCTCGTCTTCCCCTCGGTGGGCATGATCACGTCGATGCTCGCCGCGATCGACCTGCAGTTCGGTCAGATCGACACGTCCGATGCGTCAGTCGCCGTCGTCGAGGGCGTCGGCACCAGCGAGCTCGAGGCCGTCGACGGCATCGACACGGTGGAACAGGTGGTCGTGGGCCAGGTGACGGCTGAGGCCGGCGGCGAGTCCTACACGACGACTCTGACCGGCTACCAGACGGACACCGAGCTGCACGGCTTCTTCGACCGCGATGGCAATGACGTGGCCGTGCCGACCGACGGAGTGCTGGCGTCCTACGGGATCGCCTCGGTCCTGGACGTCGAGATCGGCGACACGATCACAGTGGCGACCGATGACGGCTCGGCGGACCTCGAGCTCACGGCCTTCGTCGAGGACACGGTGGGCTCGGCGCTCTACACGGCGTTCGACACGGCCGACTCCGTCCTTCCGCCCACGGGCGCCGACTTCTTCCAGGTCGGCTTCGCCGACGGCGCTGACCGCACCACGATCCGGGAGGACGTCACCCAGCTCGACGGCGTGGTGTCCTACACGGACAACGGCGCGCTGCGCGAGCTGCTGAACCAGTACCTCGGCCTGGTCTGGGTGTTCATCATCCTCATGGTGGGCCTCGGCACCGTGCTGTCGCTCACGGTGATGTACGTGACGATGGCGGTGAACATCGTCGAGCGCACCGGCGAGCTGGCGACCCTGCGCGCGGCGGGCGTCTCGCTCCGCCGCGTCGCCAATGTGATCGCGACCGAGAATCTGGTGGCCACGGCCATCGGCCTGCCGTTCGGCGTGTGGCTGGGCGTGCTGGCGACCAACCAGCTGCTGGCGATGTACTCAGACGACCTGTTCCAGTTCCAGCTCGAGTGGCCGTGGTGGCTGCCGGTGCTGATCGCGCTCGGCGTCCTGCTCGCCGCCGCGGTGTCGCTGCTGCCTGCCATGCGCGCCGTGCGGAAGATCGACGTCGCGACGGTGGTGAGGGAGCGCGCGGCCTAGTTGCGCGCTACTCGCCGGGGACGGGGACGAGACCCTCGAACGGCAGCGCGGCCGCGTCGCACGGGTCGCCGTAGCCGGTCGTGCCGTAGACCGTGACGATGACGGCCGTGCCGTCGACGACCAGTCCGTTCTGGCACGACGGCCACGGCGGCGCGTCGAAGGGGTCAGCCTCGAAGCGGATCTCACGCACAGCACCGAGGGGCGTGTCCCTGGTACCGCGGCGCTGTTCCGTGATCACGATGTCACTGTCGGCAAGCCACTCGACCGACTCGACGTACGTGGCGGTCTCCTTCGCGGTGAAGTCCTCACGCAAGTTGACGGAGATGACAAGCGACTCGTCGACCGTTGCCCAGGTCCCGAAGTAGGCGCCGGGTGTGCGGAGGTCCTCCTCGTAGACAAGCCAGCCGTCGGGTGAGTACAGCTCGAAGCCGGCGAGGCTGTGGCGGTAGTTCCAGCCGTCAGGGGCGACGTTCGGAGGCGCGCTGGCATCGGGCTCGGCGGAGGGGGACGCGGAGGGCGATGCCGAGGGAGTCTCGGTCGACTCGTGCGTCGCGCTCGACTCGGGCTCAGGCGCGGCAGCATCGACGCCACGGCGGCGGATCGTGCCGTCGGCTTCGAACGGCGCGACTCCGTCCGAGATTGCCTTCGCCAACGGCCCGCAGTCCACCGACGTCTGCATCGTTAGCGCCGCGAGCACGTCGCCATGCTCGATGCGCAGGGTGCACACGACCATCGGCTCGCCGGCGACGGTGCCGCCGTCGTAGACGTCGACCGTGACGTCGACACCCTGGCGGTTCGTGCGCGGATCACCCTGCTCCATCGGCGCGAGGCCATCCACGAAGCCGTCGAGGTAGCCGTCGACGTACGCATCGGCGACCTGGGAATCGTCGGACATCAGAGTCATGACGTCGGCGTTGCTCAGATCGATCCACGTGGTGATGCCCACGACGTCGATCTGGCGGCTCCACGAGGCGGGGACCGGCAGCGTCACGTACCGGCCGATGCGCACCTCGACACTGGGAATCTCGAGTCCGTCCACCGCGAGCGTCGAGTCGGAGTCCGCGACCTCGGTGACCCCGCCCGCCGTCGGCAGCACGTCGGAGCATCCCGCCGTCAGAGCCACCAGGACTACCGCACTCGCACCAGCCGCGAGCTTCGAGATGTTCATGAGTGACCGCACCGCCGTTAACTTTCTTACGTTCTGGCGCAGACCCTAGCAGTGCAATACGTCGGGAAAATGAACCCTGGTGCGGCAGCGGGTCCCGGTCGCCTAGCTGCGCGCGATCCAGGTGCGGACGGCGTGCCGCGCGGCGTCCAGCTGGGCGCGGCGAGCGCGCAGCGCATCGGCATCGGTCCCGGCCTGCGTCGAGGTCTCCTCGGCGACTGCGGCGGCCAGCACGCGCAGCGCCTGGAGTCCACGCGCGGCCGATGCGCCGCGCGCCTTGGACGGGAAGTCCTCGCTCAGCGCGTGGAGCGCACTGTCGGTCTCGAGTACGCGGGGCGTCGCGGCCTCCCACAGCGCCGCAGCCTCGGCCGCCGTGGGCTTGGCGAGGATCTGCGGCACGAGGGAGTCCTCGAACCACGACAGCTCGGCGCGCGCGTGGCGGAGACGGCGGTCCCAGGCGCTGCGCACCGCGCGCGCACGGCCCCACACGATCAGCAGCGTGAGGATCGCAAGCGCCGCTAGGCCGATGACCCACCACATCCACGGCTCGATGCCGGCGGCGATGTCCTCGATCAGGCCGCCGTCGTCGGTCGCCGAGGGCACGGGCTCCGGCGACTCCGTCACCGTCTGCGTGGGCTGCGGTCCGGGATCCTCCGTGACGGTCTCAGTGGGCTGCGGCGCGGCGCTCGCGGTCAGCTCGGGGAAGGCCGACGTGATGATGTCGGGCAGCTCTGAGCAGGCGCTGAGGCCGGCGACCATGAGGGCGCCAAGGAACAGCGCGGTGACGGGACGTGCGATGCGCTTCACGGTGCTCCCTCGCGTACGGCGGCTAGTTCACACCGTAGACGAACCCCCTGGTCAGGGGTAGGTCCCGCTACTTCAACCCGGGTCCCAGCGCCTTGCCGGTGAGGAGCGACCTGTAGAACTCGACGCCGCGGCCAAGGGACGCGACCTCGACGTTCTCGTCGATCCCGTGCACCGCGGCGCGCTGCGCCTTGTCCATGCGCAGCGGGCTGAAGCGATACACCGCGGGAGACAGCGTCGCGAGGTGACGGCCATCGGATGCGGCAAGCATGATGTACGGCGCCACCGGGGTGCCCGGATACGCGTTCTCGACGGCGGCGCCGATCGCGTCGAAGCGCTCGTCGCGCGGCGACACGGGCGACGGCTCGTTGCGCTCGAGGACCTGGATCGCGACGCGCTCATCGGCAATGGCCGTGGTGAGGTGCTCGAGCACCTCGTCCGTCGTGACGCCCACCGCGACGCGGATGTTGAGCGTCGCCTTGGCCCGGGTCGCGAGCACGTTCATGCCGGGGCTGCCCTCGAGCTGCGTGATCGCGAAGGTGGTCCTCACCATCGCCGCGGTCTCCGGGCCCTGCTTGAGCAGCAGGTTGGTGAAGGTCTTGCGCAAGCGGCTCGCGCCCTTGACCATGCGCCCCACCAGGAACGGCATATACGGGGCGAGCGTGACGAACGTCTCGCGGCTGACCTCGTGGAGCACCGCGGGCATCTGGTTCGCGTCGACGTTGAGCAGGGCCTGCGCCAGCACGGTGGGCGCAGAGGGGATGGGTGGCGTGGAGGCGTGGCCGCCGGCGTCGTCGACGATCAGCTCGACGGACATCAGTCCCTTCTCGCTCACGCCCACGACCGCGACGTCCTTCTTGATGCCGGGGAAGACCTCGGCCGCGACCGCACCTCCCTCGTCAAGGACCAGGTGCGGGACGACTCCACGCTCGCGCAGGAGCTCAGTCGCGTCGAGGGCATTGGTGCCGTACTTCTCCTCGTCGGCTCCCATGAGCACGTAGAGGTCGCGGGCGGGCTCCCAGCCCTGGATGAGCAGCGACTCGAGCGCCTCCATCATCACGACGAGCGCCCCCTTGTCGTCGAGGGTGCCACGGCCGTAGACGCGACCGTCCTCGATCACGCCGGCGAACGGGTCGTGCGGCCACCCCTCGGCCTCCCAGTCAGCAGACGTCGGGACGACGTCCTGGTGGGCCATCAGCAGCACGGGCTCCTCGGCGGAGGCACCGGCGAAGCGCAGCAGCAGGCCGTAGTCGCCCACGCGATCGATCTCGGCGGCGGCGAAGGCCAGGGGATAGAACTCGCGGAGCTTCGCGTGCAGTCCCTCGAACGCTGCGGCGCAGGCCTCGTCGGGCTCCTCGCCTCGGTCGGGCGCGACGGTCGGGAAGCGCAGCAGCTGCGCCAGGTGATCGGCGACCAGCTCGGCGTTCACCACTCCGGTGCCGGTGGACTTCGACCGCCCGAAGAGCCTCATCGATCTCGTTCCTCTCCCGTCTCAGGCGGCGCCTGCTCACTGGCGCCGGCATCGGCCGCGGACCTTCCCTCGAGGCCCGAGACGACCACGTCCGAGCCTACGGCCTCGAGCGCGAGCGCATCGGTGCTGAGACCCTCCGCGGAGGTGTCGCGGTGGGTGAACGCCTCCTTCGGCATGGTGATGAGCGCGGCGATCGCGACCACCGCCGTTCCGCCGCAGATCACCCAGACGGTGATGTAGCCGGACAGCGAGGCGGCGGTCGTGGTGGACGAGTCGATCCCCTGCAGCAGCGCGAGGGCGAAGAACGCGGACGCGAAGGCGCCGCCCAGCGTCTTGGTCGTGTTCGTCAGCCCGGTCGCGACTCCCGTCTGCGTGGGCGGGGCGGCGGCCGCGGCGGCGGCCGGGAGCGCGGCGACGAGCGCGCCGGAGCCCAGTCCGGCGATCACCATGCACGACACCACCGAGACCCAGCTGCCGTGCAGGAACGGCAGGGCCAGGTAGCCGGCCGCGACGAGCGCAGCGGCGAGGATCAGCAGCGCGCGCGGCTGGATCAGCCGGGACGTGCGCGAGTAGATCAGGGCGCCGATCAGCAGCGAGAAGACATAGGCGCCCACGATGTAGGACGTGGTGGCCGAGTCGAAGCCCAGACCGTAGCCCACCTCGTCAGGGTCGGTGCGGACGAACGTCGACAGCGGGCCCTGCGCGCCCAGCACCGAGACGCCGAACAGCGTCGAGGTGAGGATGATCGGCCAGATGGTCGGGCGGGCGATGAGCCGCATGTCGATGAGAGGGTCGT
>JAUIBG010000152.1 GCA_030428165.1 Actinomycetes bacterium | reverse complement strand
CAAGTCTAGGGCCGGGGTCCGACGCGCCCCTCACGCCCTGGAGGACACCACGGCGTCGAGCACGGCGTGCGCGACCGCGAGCTTGGTGCCCTCGGCCGCCGCCACCTGCGAGCCGCCGGCGTCGAGCATCGTCACGGCGTTGTCGGCATCCCCGAACACGCCGCCGCCGCTGACGTCGTTGAAGACCAGCAGGTCGGCGCCCTTGCGTCGCGCCTTGTCGGCGGCGTGGTCGCGCGCCGACTGAGAGTCGTCACCGGTCTCGGCCGCGAATCCCACGAGGGTCTGATCCGCGGGGCGCGTCCCGACGAGCTCCGCCAGGATGTCGGGCGTCTGCACCAGGGTGAGTGTGAGGTCCTCGCCGGACTTCTTGATCTTGGTGCCGGAGACGTCAGCCGGGGTGAAGTCGGCGACGGCCGCCGCCATCACGACGACGTCGGCGCCCTGGCGCGCCTCGAGCATGGCCTCACGCAGCTGCGCAGTGGTCTCGACGTTGACCCTGTCGACGCCCTCCGACAGCGGGAGCGCGACGTTCGCGGCGACGACGGTCACCTGCGCCCCTCGCTCCCTGGCGGCCTCGGCGATGGCGAATCCCTGCATGCCCGAGGAGCGGTTGCCCAGGTAGCGGACGGGATCGATCGGCTCCCTCGTGCCGCCGGCCGAGACGACGACGCGGAGCCCCTCGAGGTCGCCCCACCCGTGCGAGCCGGAGGACGTCGCCGAACCGGTACCGGCATCGGCCCCCACCGCGGCGTAGAACGCGGCCACGATGTCCTCGGGGTCGGGGAGCCTGCCAGGACCGGAATCGGGGCCGGTGAGCCGGCCCACCGCGGGATCGATCACCGTGACGCCGCGCTCGCGCAGGGTGGCGACATTGGCGCGCGTGGCCTCGTGCTGCCACATCTCGGTGTGCATCGCAGGGGCGAGCACGACCGGCGCTGTGGTGGCGAGCAGGGCGTTGCCCAGCAGATTGGGCGCCTCGCCGTGAGCGTAGGACGCCAGGAAGTCTGCGGTCGCGGGCACCACGAGGATCGCGTCGGCGCGCTGACCCAGGCGTACGTGCGTGACCGCCGGGACGTCGGCGAAGGTGTCGGACGGCGCGGGATGGCCGCTCAGAGCCTCCCATGTGGCGCGTCCGACGAAGCTGAGGGACGCCGGGGTGGGCACCACCCAGACGTCGTGCCCGTCCTCCTTGAGGGCGCGGACGACCAGGGCGGCCTTGTAGGCGGCGATTCCTCCGGTCACGCCCACGAGGACGCGCATGCGGCTACTCCTCTTCGGAGCCCAGCTCGAGCAGGTCGCCGGCGTTGATCTCGCGCAGCGCGACGGACAGCGGCTTGTCGGTCGAGTCGGCCTCGACGAGCGGGCCCACGTTCTCGAAGTGGCCCTCGCTGAGCGCCTCGTAGTAGGCGTTGATCTGACGAGCGCGCTTGGATGCGTAGATCACCAGGGCGTACTTCGAGTCCACCTTCTCGAGCAGCTCGTCGATGGGCGGGTTGGTGATGCCCTCGGGGTGGGCCACGGTTCCTGACATGTGAAGTCCTCTTACCTTTTCGCTCTGCGCGCGGATGTCCAGCAGAACAGTCTACTCCCCCTCGACCACAATGCGAGCGAGCGCACGCACCGCGTCGTCGAGGTTGTCGTTGATGATGGTCTGGTCGAACTCGGCCTCGGCGGCCAGTTCGGTCTTCGCGGTGTGGAGCCTGCGCCTGCGCTGCTCCTCGTCCTCGGTCCCGCGCCCGACGAGCCTGCGCACCAGCTCGTCCCACGACGGCGGCGCGAGGAACACGAAGTGCGCCTCCGGCATGGTCTCGCGCACCTGGCGCGCGCCCTGGAGGTCGATCTCGAGGATGCACGGGCGGCCCGCGGCCAGCGCCTGGTCCACCGGCTGACGCGGAGTGCCGTAGCGGTGGCTGTTGTGGACGGTCGCCCACTCGAGCAGCGCATGGTCCTCGATCATGCGGTCGAAGTCGTCGTCGCCGATGAAGTGGTAGTCCACGCCGTCCACCTCGCCGGGGCGCGGCGCACGGGTGGTGGCCGAGACGGACACCCAGACATCCGGATAGCGGTCGCGCAGCGCACGCACCAGGGTTCCCTTGCCCACGGCCGTCGGGCCAGCGAGCACGACAAGACGGCTCATACCGGGAGTGTTATGCCTTGTCTCGCTCGAGAAGCGACGCGATCTGGTGCTCGCCGAGCCCGCGGATGCGGCGGGACTGCGCGATGCCGATCTCCTCCATCACCGCGGTCGCACGCCGGGGACCGACGCCGCGCAGGCACTGGAGCAGGTCGCGGACGCGGATCCCCTCGAGGGCCTCGTCCTGCTTCGCGATGTCGATCGCCTCGGCGAGGGTGATCTCCCCGTTCTCCAGACGAGTCTTGAACACGCGTCTCGCACTGCGGACGGCGGTCGCCTTCTGCAGCGCCGCGGCGCGTTCCTCATCAGACAGTTCGGGAGTGCTCATCGGTTCTCCTCACCCTGCACACGGCAGTCACTGCCGTAGTGCCCTCGTTTCGACAGACGCCACGTGAATGGCGTCCCCCAGCTTGTCGACGTCTGGTCCTTCTCGGAGTATAGACCGAGATTGGCTGATCAGGACAAAGGGCGCGACATCTCGGAAAACCATTTCTACCTCGCGCAATGTGGCGCCCTGGGCCCCGACTCCCGGCGCGAGAATGGGTCCGTGCACCCCAGGGAGGTCCACTCCCGCGGCCACGGCGCCTTCGCCGACGGTCGCGCCGACCACGAGGCCGCACGAGCCGATGGGGCTGGCACCCTTGTTTCTAGCGGCCGCGTAGGACGCGACGGCGGCGGCCACCGACGGACCCTCCAGGGTGCGCGCATGCTGCAGTTCGGGAGCGCCCTTGTTGGATGTGAGAGCCAGCACAAAGACGCCCTTTCCGTGTCTTTCGCAGGCATCCCACGCGGGGTCGACGGAGTCGAATCCCAGATAGGGCGAGACGGTCATCGCGTCGGCCTCGAAGGGCGAGCCCGGCACCAGCGTCGAGGCGACGTAGGCCTCCATGGTGGAGCCGATGTCGCCGCGCTTGCTGTCGAGGATCGTGATCAGCCCCGCCTCGCGTGCGGCGCCGAGCGTGTCCTCGAGGGCGGCGAGGCCCGCGGAGCCGAACCGCTCGAAGAACGCCGCGTTGGGCTTCACTGCGGCGGCGCGACCGGCGGCCGCCTCCACGACGGCCGCGCCCATGGCGCGGGCCCCGGAGGCGTCGTCCGGCAGGCCCCACTGCTCGAGCAGCGCCGAGTGGGGGTCGATCCCCACGCAGAGCTGGCCGCGCTCGGCCATGGCCGCGTCGAGCCGCGCGCCGAACGTCTCCGTCACCGTCACGCCACCGCTCCCGCCGCACGGCGCGAGGCCGCCTCCTGCAGGCTCATCACCTCGAAGCCTCCCTCGCGGCGTGCCTCGATGGCCTGGACGGCCGCAGCGAGCTGCTGCGTCGTCGTGACGATCGCGGCGTCGTTGGCGGTGGCGGCCGCGCGGATCTCGTAGCCGTCGGCGCGGGCGCCCTGACCTTCGGGCGTGTTGATCACGAGCGACACCTCGCCGGCCGTGATGCGGTCGACGATCGTGCCCTCGCCGTCCTCGCCCTGGCCCTGCGAGTACTTGCGCACGGTCGTGGTCTCGACGCCGAAGCGGCCGAGCACACGCGCGGTGCCCTCGGTAGCGAGGATCTCGAAGCCCATCTGCGCGAGCTGCGCGACGGGGAACGGGATCTGCCGCTTGTCGCGGTCGGCGACCGAGACGAACACGGCGCCCGACTGCGGCAGGCCCGAGAACGCGCCGGCCTGCGACTTGGCGAAGGCCAGCGGGAAGGTCTCGTCGAAGCCCATCACCTCGCCCGTCGAGCGCATCTCGGGGCCGAGCACGGAGTCGACGACTGAGCCGTCGGCGGTGCGGAAGCGCTTGAACGGCAGCACGGCCTCCTTCACGGCGATCCGCTGGTGCTCGTCGTACGCGGTGGCGTCCGTGGCCGGCAGAACGCCGGCGGCGCGGAGGTCGGCGATGCTCTCCCCCGCCATCACCCTGGCCGCCGCGGTCGCGAGCGGCACGCCCGTCGCCTTCGCGACGAAGGGCACGGTGCGGGACGCGCGCGGGTTGGCCTCGAGGACGTAGAGCACGTCGCTCACCAGCGCGTACTGGACGTTGATGAGCCCGTGCACGCCGATGCCGCGCGCGAGCGCCTCGGTCGAGCGACGGATCCGGTCGAGCTCGGTCGCCGAGATCGTCACGGGCGGCAGCACGCAGGCGGAGTCGCCTGAGTGGATGCCGGCCTCCTCGATGTGCTCCATCACGCCGCCCAGGAACAGCTCGTCGCCGTCGAACAGCGCGTCGACGTCGATCTCGATCGCGTCGTCGAGGAATCGGTCCACCAGCAGCGGCGCGTCGGTCGCGTGATCGCCGATCTCCGCCATGCGCGTGCCGTAGTCCTCGAGCTGCTCGCGGGAGTAGACGATCTCCATGCCGCGGCCGCCCAGCACGTAGGACGGGCGGACGAGCACGGGGAAGCCGATGCGCTCAGCGATCTCGATGGCCTGGTCGATGCCGTGCGCCGTGCCGTAGGCAGGCGCGGGCAGCTCGGCGAGGTCGAGCACCTTGCCGAACTCGGAGCGGTCCTCGGCCCTGTCGATCGCCTCGGGCGAGGTGCCCAGGATCGGGACACCGGCATCGGCCAGGCGCTGCGCGAGGCTCAGCGGCGTCTGCCCGCCCAGCTGGACGAGCATGCCCTTGACCGGACCGGCGGCAAGCTCGGCCTCGTAGACGGCCATGACGTCCTCGAACGTGAGCGGCTCGAAGTAGAGCCTGTCCGAGGTGTCGTAGTCGGTCGAGACCGTCTCCGGATTGCAGTTGATCATGACGGTCTCGTACGTGTCCTTGAGGCTGAGTGCCGCGTGCACGCAGGAGTAGTCGAACTCGATGCCCTGACCGATGCGGTTGGGGCCGGAGCCGAGGATCAGGACGGCCTCGCGCTCGCGGGGCGCCACCTCGGTCTCGGAGTCGTACGAGCTGTAGTGGTACGGGGTGCTCGCCTCGAACTCGGCCGCACAGGTGTCGACGGTCTTGTACACGGGCACGACGCCCAGCGCGCGCCTGATCTCGCCGATGCGGGCGGAGGTCACGCCGCGCAGGTACGCGACCTGCTCGTCGGACAGGCCGTGGCTCTTGGCCAGGCGCAGCGTCGCGGCGTCGAGCGCCGGGGCGCCGGCGACCTCGATCGCCACCTCGTTCATGAGCAGGATCTGGTCGAGGAACCACGGGTCGATGCGGCACGCGTCGTACACGGCCTCGAGCGTCGTGTGGCCCGCCTGCACCGCACGCATGGCCTGCTGCACCTGCACGAAGCGCTTCTCGGTCGGGATCGCGATCGCGGCGAGGAGCTCGTCGAGCTCGGCGCCCGAAGGCGGCTCGCCCTCCCAGTGGAAGTTCATGCCGCGCTTGTCGATCGAGCGCAGCGCCTTCCCCAGCGCCTCGGTGAAGTTGCGGCCCAGGCTCATCGCCTCGCCCACGGACTTCATGGTCGTGGTGAGCACCGGGTCGGCCGCCGGGAACTTCTCGAAGGCGAAGCGCGGCACCTTGACGACGATGTAGTCGAGCGTCGGCTCGAAGCTCGCCGGCGTGGAGCCGGTGATGTCGTTGGGGATCTCGTCGAGCGAGTAGCCGATGGCCAGCTTGGCGGCGATCTTCGCGATCGGGAAGCCGGTGGCCTTCGAGGCGAGCGCCGACGAGCGGGACACGCGCGGGTTCATCTCG
>JAUIBG010000151.1 GCA_030428165.1 Actinomycetes bacterium | reverse complement strand
CTGACCCTGCCGCGCCTGGACGACCCCGCCGCGACCGAGCAGCTGCGCCGCGACGACCTCGACGAGGCCCTCGCCGCACCGGAGACGACCGCGCCGGAGACCATGGCCACGGAGACCCTCGCAACGGAGACCGTCACCGTCGCCACCTCGGCCGTGCCCGCACACGCCGTCGCGCCCGACGAGGCCGAGCCCACCACCCTCGCGATCCCCGTGCTGGGCGGCACCGAGGCGATCGTCCTGGACGAGCCCGCGCAGGGCCAGCGCAGCGCCGCCGCGCTCGCGATCTCCCCACGCCGCGCCACCCTGGCGCTCGCGACCCTCGCCGTCGTCGCCTTTGCGACCGCGACCGCCGAGGGCACGATCGTCGCGCTCAGCCCGGTGATCGCCGGCGACCTGGGCGTCTCGGTCGCCACGGTCGGCATGCTCGCGACCGCCTTCGCGCTCACCGTCATGGCGACGGCAACCCCGCTCACGATGCTCACCGCGAAGCTCGACCGCCGCGCCACGCTGGGCGCCACGCTCGGCATCTGGACGGCGGGTCTCGTCGTCACCGCGACCGCCACCGGCATCGGCCAGCTCGCCACCGGGCGCATCATCACTGCGGCCGCGCACGCGCTCGTATGGGCGATCCTCGCCCCCACCGCCGCGAGCCTCGTCGCGCCGCACCTGGGACCCAAGAGCCTGACGCGCATCATGATCGGCGGCGCGGCCGCCGGCATCGTCGGCACGCCCGTCGTCACGTACCTGGGCCAGTCGGTGGGCTGGCGCGCGCCGTACATCGTGCTCGGCGTGCTCGGCGTCGCACTGACGGCGTCCCTCATCGGCACGCTGCCGCGTTCGGCCCCCGCATCGGCCGATGCCCCGACGATCCGCGGCGACCTGCCCTCCGGCAGCGCCTTCGCGCGCGTGCTCGCGGTCGCCTTCGTGGCAGCCGCCGGCATGACCGCCACCTGGACCTACATCGTCAGCTACTACACGTCGATCGGCGGGCTGAGCAGCGCGATCGTGCCGTTCGTCTTCGCGCTGGGCGGCATCGTCGGCGTCGCCGCAACCCTCGCCGTCACCTCGTTCCTCGGCCGCCACACGGTGGGCACCGTCGCCGTCGGACTCGGGCTCACCGTGCTGTCGTGGACCGCCTACGCCATCGGCTCCCCCGCCGGCGCCGTCACGGGTCAGATCCTCCAGTCCGCCGGCTGGGCCGTGATCGCGGCGGGCCTGCTGCACTGGGCGATGCGCCACACCCCGTGGCGCACCGAGGTGGGCGCGAGCGTCTACACGGTCGCGATCAACTCCGGCGCCGCCGTGGGACCGCTGCTGGGTGCGCTCGTCGTTGCGACGTGGGGCATCGGCGTCCTGCCGTACGTCTCGCTGGGCGCCATGGTCGTCGCGCTCGCGATCGTCGCCACCGTGCGCCCCGCCTCGCGCCACGCGCTGAGCCTGCCGCGCGCCTTCCACGTCGCGCTGCGGCGCGCGCTGGACCTGCAGCGCGCCCGCGAGGAGTGGATCAGGCGCACCACGTCGACAGCCGCGATGTCGGGTCGCGCCGTGCGCATGCGCCGCGCGTCGCAGGAGATGGCACGCCGCCGCGACGCGGCCCAGTCGGGGCACGTCCCGACGCTCTAGCCGTCGCTCTCGGGGCCCGTCCGCAGGCATAGGGTGAGCCGTATGGACACCCTCACCGCGCTCGCCGACGAGTACTACGACTACGTCATCAGCTCCAACCCGACCGACCTCATGTGGGGCGGCAAGCTGGAGAACCTCGACAAGTGGACCTCGCTGTCCCCCGAGGCCAGCGCCGAGAGGGTCGCGCGGCTGACCGAGTTCGAGTCCCGCGCCCTCGCCCTCGAGCTGGGCGACGACAAGGCGGCGCTCGCGCTGCGGGACATCATCGCCACCTCGGCGAGGTCTGCGGTCTACTCCGAGAAGTGGACCGTGGAGGTCACCGCGCTCAACCCCCGCATGGGTCTCGTGGAGCTGATCTTCTCGTTCGTCGCGGGCTTCCCGCTCAGCACGGCCGAGCACGGTCGCCTGTACATCGAGAAGCTCCGCAGCCTTCCGACGCTGCTGACCGAGATGACGGGCGTCGCCAGGATGGCCGCCGACGAGGGACGCGTGCCCCTCGCACGCCACCTGGCCGATGCGGCCGGGCGCGTCGAGGACTACCTCGCCACGCCGGCCGGCCCCGAGGAGCGCCTGTGCGCGCAGCCCGCTCCCAAGGAGCTGTCCGAGGATGAGCAGGCGGCATGGCGCGCCGAGCGCGACGAGGTCGTCGCGACGGTGGTCCGACCGGCGCTGGCCGACTACGCCGCCTCGCTGCGGGAGCTGGAGAAGGTCGGACGCCCCGACGACAAGCCGGGCCTGTGCTGGCTCGAGGGCGGCGAGGACGTCTACCAGGGCTACATCTGGGCCAACCTGCTCATCGAGAAGTCCGCGCAGGAGATCCACGACCTGGGCCTCGCGCAGATCGCGCGCCTCGAGGAGGAGTACAGGGAGCTGGGCGCGAAGGTGCTCGACATGACCGATGTCGACGCGATCTACGCGCGCCTGCGCGACGACGAGTCGATGAGATTCAGGACCCCCGAGGCCGTCGTCGAGGCGGCCGAGAAGGCGCTCGAGAAGGCCAAGGCCGCCATCCCGGACTGGTTCGGGATCCTCCCTGAGTCCGACTGCACCGTCGAGGCGACCCCGTACGGCCCTGTCGCCTACTACTCCGACCCCAACGTCGAGACCGGCAAGCAGGGCAACGTCTACTTCAACACCGCCGACCCGGCGTCGTGGGCCACCTACGAGCTCGAGTCCACCGCCTTCCACGAGTCGATCCCCGGCCACCACCTGCAGCTCGCGATCACCGCGGAGAAGCCGGACCTGCACAAGGTGCAGCGCGACATCGGCAACACCGCCTTCATCGAGGGCTGGGCGCTGTACTCCGAGCGCCTGTCCGACGAGATGGGCCTGTTCGAGTCCGACCTCACGCGGTTCGGCCTGCTGAGCGCCGACTCCCTGCGCGCCTGCCGCCTGGTGGTCGACACCGGCATGCACGCGCTGGGCTGGAGCCGCGACAAGGCGATCCAGTTCATGCTCGACCACTCGCCCCAGGACCGCGAGCAGGTCACGCAGGAGATCGACAGGTACATCGGCCTGCCCGGCCAGGCGCTGTCCTACATGATCGGCCGCCTCGAGATCCTCGCCGTGCGCGAGGAGGCTCAGAAGCGCGGCGACTTCGACATCAAGGCGTTCCACGACGCGGTGCTGGGCTACGGCTCGGTGCCGCTGTCGACCATGCGCCGGAACGTGCTGGGCTAGTCCGATGCGCGCGCCCGCACTGCTGCTGATCGACGAGCCCGCCGCCGGGGGGACGGCCGGGTTCGTCGAGGCGCCTCACGACGCCCCTGTAGTGCGGGCGATGAACTTCGCGGTCACCCGCGGCGACGGCATCTTCGAGACGGTCGGCGTCCACGACGGCGTGCCCCACGATGTCGAGCCGCACCTGGACAGGTTCGAGCTCTCGGCGCGGATGCTCGAGCTGCCGGAGCCCAGCAGGGACGCCTACCGCGCCGCGATCGCGCGCGCCGTGGAGCTCATCAACGAGGACGGCACTCCCCCGACGGCGTTCGTGAAGTGCATCATGACGCGCGGCGTCGAGGGGACCGATGCCGGACCCACCGGCTGGGTCTACGCCGGCCTCTACCCGGACATGACGCCGGTGCGCACCACCCCAGCGCGGATGGTGACGCTCACGAGCGGGTTCGCGCTCGGCATCGGCGCGGAGGCCCCGTGGCTGCTGCTGGGAGCCAAGACGCTGTCCTACGCGACCAACATGGCGGCCAAGCGCGAGGCAGTGCGTCGCGGCGCCGACGAGGCGCTGCTCATCACGACAGACGGATACGTGCTCGAGGGACCGCAGTCCAACCTGCTGGTGCGCCACGGCGACAGGATCGTCACGCCGGCGCCCGACGGCGGGCTGCTGCACGGCACCGCCCAGCGGGCGGCGTACGACTTCTTCTCGTCGCAGGGGCTCTCGACGGAGTACGGGCACGTGCCGGTCGCGTCGCTGGCCGATGCGGACGGCATCTGGATCACCAACTCCGTGCAGCTGGTGCGGCCCATCGGCTGGATCGACGGGAACGAGATCCCGTTCGATGCCGATCTCACCGCCGGGCTCGTCGACTATCTGGTGAGGCGTCCGGACGGGAGCTAGGCCCGCAGCTTCTGCACCCCCGGCACGAACTTGCCGGTCCGGCCCGCGTACTCCGCGTAGCCCGCATACGTGCCCACGAGCGACGCCTCCTCGTACCGCGTCTTGAACTCGAAGAAGACGTACGTCACGGCCGTCGTCAGGTAGGTCCACAGGGAGCCGGAGCCCACCGCTACGCCCATGCACGCGATCAGCACGCCCACGTAGATCGGGTGCCGCACGTAGCGGAACGCCCCCTTCGCGACGAGGCCCTGGCCATTCGACGTCGGCAGCGGCGTCAGCGCCGAGCCCAGATCGACGCCGGCCCACACGAGCAGGCCAGAGCCGGCAAGGATCAGCACGAGCCCTGCCCACAGCAGCATCGGGTGCAGCGACTCGGCGGTCAGCAGCGCCGTGAGCGCGACGGCGAGGAACAGCAGCGCCTGGAGCCCCACGAGCATCCAGTCGCGCAGTTTCCGGCTCCGGTCGGGGTGAGCGGGGTGGTCGGCCATGCGCCCACGCTACCGATCCAACGGCGGTGCGCGGCGCTCTGGCGACGGCGCCCACCCATCCATGACCGGGCCCACCGCGAACGCCTCACATGCTCACGCTCATCGTCGTCGGCCTGGTCTCGGGCGTCATCACCGCGATCTCCCCCTGCGTCCTGCCCGTGCTCCCCGCGATCCTCACCAGCTCGGTCCAGGACGGCGCCCAGAGCCGCACCAGGCCGTTCGTCGTCGTCGGCGGGCTGGTGACGAGTTTCGCCGTCTTCACGCTGCTGGGCGGCATCCTGCTCAGCTCCCTCGGGCTGCCCGACGACCTGCTCAGGTGGCTGGGCATCGCCGTGCTCGCGATCGTGGGCCTCGGCCTGGCCGTCCCCGCCGTGGGACACATCCTCGAGCGTCCGTTCGTGAACACGAGGATCCCCACCCTCAACCGCGACGGCAACGGGTTCATCATGGGTCTCGCACTTGGCCTGGTGTTCGTGCCGTGCGCCGGCCCGATCCTCGCCGCCATCACTGTGCTCGCTGCGACCAACGGGCTGAGCTGGGGGCTCGTCGCCCTCACCCTCGCGTTCAGCGTCGGCATCGCGATCCCGCTGCTGATCTTCGGCGTCGCGGGACAGTCGATCGGCAAGCGCATCAAGGTGGTGCGCGAGCGCCTCCAGGCCATCCGCATCGCCTCGGGCGTCGTCCTGATGGCGACCGCGCTGCTGCTCGCCTTCAACGTGCTCGAGCCGCTGCAGCGCGCAGTCCCCGAGGTGCTGTCCGACATCCAGGAGGCGATCGAGGACAACGATGCCGTGCGCGGCGCGCTGGACGACCTCACCGGACGCGAGGAGGTCGTGGCCGCCGAGGGCGAGCTCACGTTCGACGAGTGCTCCGACTCCGATCCCAGCGTCCTTCACACCTGCGGCCCCGCCCGCGACATCGTCGGCATCGAGCAGTGGCTCAACACGGACGGACAGGAGCTCAGCATCGACGAGCTCACCGCGGACGGCGGCGTCGTCCTCATCGACTTCTGGACCTACTCCTGCATCAACTGCCAGCGCACCTTCCCGTTCCTCACCGAGTGGGACGCGAAGTACCGGGACGAGGGCCTCACGATCATCGGCGTCCACTCCCCCGAGTTCGCCTTCGAGAAGGACGCCGGCAACGTGGCCGATGCCGCGGAGCGCTACGGCATCGAGTACCCGATTGCGCTCGACAACGGCTTCGAGACGTGGCGG
>JAUIBG010000007.1 GCA_030428165.1 Actinomycetes bacterium | reverse complement strand
TGATGCGGCTGGCCCGCTTCGCCGGCCAGCTGGGCTTCGAGGTGGAGCCCAGCACGTTCGCCGCGGCGGCGCGGATGGCCGAGCGGATCGAGATCGTCTCGGCGGAGCGCGTGCGCGACGAGCTCACCAAGCTGATGGTTACCGACCACGTCCGCGCGGGCCTCGAGGTGCTCGTTGACTCGGGCGTCGCCGAGCATGTGCTGCCCGAGCTCCCGGCGCTGCGCCTCGAGGTCGACGCGCAGCACCACCACAAGGACGTCTACCAGCACACGCTCACCGTCATCGAGCAGGCGATCGATCTGGAGTCGGGCCCGGACGGCGCGGTGCCGGCGCCAGACCTGGTGCTGCGGCTCGCGGCGCTGCTGCACGACATCGGCAAGCCGGCCACCCGTCGCATCGAGGGCGGCGGCGTCGTGACGTTCCACCACCACGAGGTGGTGGGCGCCAAGATGGCCGGCTCCCGCCTCAAGGCCCTGCGCTTTGAGAAGGACACCATCAAGGCGGTGACGAAGCTGGTCGAGCTGCACCTGAGGTTCTTCGGCTACGCCGACGCGCGCTGGTCGGACTCGGCGGTGCGCCGCTACGTGACCGATGCCGGTCCCCAGCTCGAGCGCCTCCACCGCCTCACGAGGGCGGACGTCACGACGCAGAACCGCAGGAAGGCCGCCAGGCTGAGCCACGCCTACGACGATCTCGAGAAGCGGATCGCCGAGCTGCGCGAGCAGGAGGAGATCGACGCGATCCGGCCCGACCTGGACGGCAACGAGATCATGGCGCTGCTGGGCATCGGCCCCGGCCGCGAGGTGGGCATGGCCTACAAGCACATGCTCGCGCTGCGGATGGAGCACGGGCCGCTGGGCCGCGAGCGGGCCGAGGCCGCGCTGCGCGAGTGGTGGGCGGCCCAGGGCAGGTAGCCGTCTCCTGGCGCGCCCGCCGCGCCTCGGTCATCCCCAGTTCCCGCATCGGCCGTGCCCCTGGCGGGTGCTCACCCTGAAAGTGGAACCTCTTGCTCGGAGAAGCCGCCAGATTTCGAGCAGCAAGTGCCACTAGCGATGGAGACGGGGTGGTGCCCGCCTACGACGCGAGGTGGGGGAACGCCTCTGCGGTCGGTCCGTGGACCAACTTCCCGCCGGTGGTCGCGATGCCCGCCCCCAGCGCCGGGTCACCCCCGGTGGCGGCCTTCCAGCCCTTGTCCGCCAGCACCACCGCGTACGGCAGCGTCGCGTTCGTGAGGGACAGGGTGGAGGTGTTCGCCACCGCGCCGGGCATGTTCGCGACGCAGTAGAACGTCGACTGCTCGACCGTGTAGGTGGGCTCGGCATGCGTCGTCGGGCGGGAGTCCTCGAAGCAGCCGCCCTGGTCGATCGCGATGTCGACCAGCACCGAGCCGGGCTTCATCCGTGCGACCAGGTCGTGGGTGACGAGCTTGGGCGCCTTGGCGCCAGGGATCAGGACCGCGCCGATGACGAGGTCCGACTCCAGCACCGCCCGCTCAAGCTCGTAGGCGGACGACATGACGGTGGTCACGCGTCCTCCGTAGATGTCGTCGATGTAGCGCAGCCGGGGCAGCGACAGGTCGAGGACGGTCACGTCAGCCCCGAGCCCCAGCGCTCCCTGGAGGGCGTTCAGGCCGGCGACGCCGCCGCCGATGATCGCGACCTTCGCAGGGCGCACTCCCGGGACGCCGGGGAGCAGCACTCCCCTGCCGCCCTGGCTCGACTGCAGGAAGTACGCGCCAGCGAGGAGGGCCATGCGCCCGGCGACCTCGGACATCGGCGCGAGCAGCGGGAGCGAGCGGTCCGGGAGCTGGACCGTCTCGTAGGCGATCGCCGTCGTGCCGGACTCGATGAGCGCGCGGGTGAGCGGCTCATCGGCTGCCAGGTGCAGGTAGGTGAACAGGAGGAGGTCCTCGCGGAGGAAGTGGTACTCGGAGGCGATGGGCTCCTTGACCTTGATCACCATCTCGGCCGCCCACGCGTCCTCGACCGCGCCGAGCATCGCTCCCGCAGCGACGTACTCGTCGTCTGGGAACGCGCTGCCGACTCCCGCGCCAGCCTGCACGACGACCTCGTGTCCGTGGCGCACCAGTTCGTGGACGCCTGCGGGCGTGGCCCCGACGCGCTTCTCGTTGTTCTTCACCTCAGCAGGGACGCCGATGCGCATGGTGGTAGCTCCTGTTCTCGCTGCCGTTCCTGTGATCAGGTTCTCGAAGGATCTTCCGCAGACGCAAGCACCAGCGGCTAATCTTGCGCGTATGGCAGGAAATGGCGCACATCGGCCCGGAAACGGCGGCAGGAAGGACTCCCCGCCGACGAATGTTCGGCTCGACGACCTCGATCTGAAGATCCTGTGGGAGCTGCGCCGCGATGCGCGCATCACCAATGCCGCGCTCGCAGACCGCCTGCACGTGGCGCCATCGACGACCCACGCACGGGTGAAGGCGCTGCGCGACGCCGGGGTGATCCGCTCCGCCCACGCGGAGCTCGACTACGACGCGCTCGGCCTGCCTGTCCAATCGCTCGTCTTCGTGCGGTTGCGTCCCCAGGCCAGGTCGGGCATCTCGACCTACGCGCAGCGGCTCGCGCTGCTTCCCAACGTCATCAACGTCTTCTTCATGGGCGGCCAGATGGACTTCGTGGTGCACGTGGCCTGCACCTCGACCGCGCAGCTCCGTGACTTCGTCGCCGTCGAGCTGAGCACCGACCCGCAGGTCGCCTCGACGGAGACCAACATCGTGTTCGACCACCTGGTGGGCGCCGACCACCTCGACAGCGGCGAGGGCCTCGCCGCGATGTGGCGGTCGCTCGGGAGGTAGGCCCCGGCGGCAGGACCTAGGTCCCGAATCCCCGCATCTTCGAATTTCTACGCTGGCACCGTGAAAAATCGGTTGCGGGTAGCGCTGATGGTCCCGGCGGGAGCATGTCTTCTCGCCGGTATCGTCGGCGGTCTCGTCCTGCTCGACGTGCTTCCCGAGCCGATGCCTGCGCTCGCCCAGTCGCATGGACTGGTCATGACGCTGGGCTTCCTCGGCACCGTCATCGCCCTCGAGCGGGCCGTCGCTCTCGGGCGGCCCTGGGGATATCTCGCTCCCGTGGCACTGGGTGGCGGCGGGCTGAGCGCATTGCTGGTTCCGGCTCAGACGCTGTCGTCGGTGCTCCTGGTGCTCGGCAGCGCCGTGCTCGTGGGCGTCTACGCGGCGCTGTGGCGGCGGCAGGGCTCGGCCGCGCTCGCCGTGCAGTCGTTGGCTGCGGTGATGGCGCTGGGCGCGGCCACGCTGGCAGCACTCGGCGCGCCCGTCAGTGTCGCGGTGCCGTGGCTCGCCGGATTCGTGGTGCTCACCATCGCGGGCGAGCGCGCGGAGCTTGCGGTTCTCATGAGCACGCACATCGGCTCGAGAGTGCTGGTCGCGAGCGCCGGCGTCAGCATCGGCGTGTTCGCGGCTACCTTGTGGCCGTCGGCGGGGAGCGCGCTGCTCGGCGCCGGCGTCATCGTCCTGACCGCCGTCTTGGCGGGGACCGATGTGGCGCGGAAGACTGTCGGCGGGACCGGTTTGCCTCGGTTCGCCGCAGCTGCGATGCTCGCCGGCTACGCGTGGCTGGGCGTAGCCGGGATCATCTGGCTGGTGGGAGCCGAGCCTGGACCCCGCGCGTACGACGCCGTGATCCATGCCGTCTTCCTTGGTTTCGCCATGTCCATGGTGATGGCACACGCGCCGATCATCCTTCCCGCCGTACTTGGGCGCGCGCTCCCGTACTCGCCCGCGATGTATGTGCCGCTCGTGACGCTTCATGCGGGCCTCGCCATCCGACTCCTCGGAGGCGACGCCTACGGGCTCGAGGTGTGGCACGACATCGGCGGAGTCGTGAACGTCATCGCGCTGCTCGCTTTCGCTCTCGTGACCGTGGTGTCCGCCACGCGCGGCGGACGACGCTCGGGCGGCACCGCCGCCGGAACCCCCTCTGCTCGTCGCGCGGTCGCGACGACTCCCGCCCACGGAGCGGTTGACGCGCACACGGCCGCAGGAGCGGGCTCATGAGAGCCGCGTGGCATCTCCGCGCTAACGCCCTGGTCGGAGCCTGGCTCGTGGCGGCGGTCGTGATGACGATCGTGCATCGTCAGGTGGCCGCGTCCGGGTGGCTGATGGTCCACCTCCTGATGCTCGGAGCGATTTCCACTGCCATCTACATCTGGAGCGCGCATTTCGCGCAGGCGTTGCGGCGCCGCCCGATGCCCACCGGGCAGCGAGGGCAGGTGGCGCGCCTCGCGGCCCACACCAGCGGTGCCATCCTGGTGATCGCCGGAGTCGTCGCGGGGCTGACACCCACGATCGTCGCGGGCGCGATCGTCGTCGGCGCCGTTGCCCTGTGGCATGGCGGTGAGATCCTCGCGATGTCGCGAGGGGCCTTGGGGAACCGGCTTGGGTGGACGACCTGGGCCTATGTTGCCGCGGCAGCGCTGCTCGGCGTCGGCGTCGTGCTCGGCGTGCTGCTCGCGCAGGGCCAGGCTTCTCCCGAGGGCGCGGCTCGCCTCTACCTCGCTCACGTCACCGTGATGATTCTCGGCTGGGTCGGGCTCACGGTCATGGCGACACTCGTGACGCTGTGGCCCACGGTGCTCGCCGTGCGGGTGCCCGATCGCGGGGTCCCGCTCGCGAAGACGGGTCTGATCGTGATGGGCCTCGGCCTGATGGTGGCGCTAGGCGCGGTCGCGGTCGACATGCCCGCCGCGTACGCGATCGCGATCGCCGTGATTGGTGCGGGCATCGCGGCGGTCGCGATCCCCATGGTACGGGCCGCCATCGACCGCGCACCTGGCACGGTCGCCGCGCTGCACCTCGGCGCGGCCGTCGCGTTCTGGTGTGGTGGATCCCTGGCGTGGGCGATCCTCGTTGCGCGCAGCGACTCGTGGGAGCACGCCGGCGAGCGGATCGGGCCGGTCGTGAGCGCGCTGGTCGCCGGTGGCGCGGCGCAGGTCCTGCTGGGTGCCCTGATGCATCTGATCCCCATGGTGCTGGGTGGAGGCGCAGCCGCGGTGCGGGCCGCCAGAGACGCGGTCGAGCGCGGGGCGCTCGCGCGCTTCGTGCTGATCAACGGAGGAATTCTGCTCTGGGTTCTGCCATCGCCGAGCCTCGCGAAGGTGGCGGGATCCTCGCTCGCCCTCGTCGGGGCGGTGTGGCTCGGTGTGGCCATTGTGATCGCCGTGCGCCGTTCGTTTGCCGCCCGCGAGGCTCCCGCCAAGCCCGACACGGTTCGCGTCTCTCCGGTTGAACTGGCGGCTCACCGACCACGGCTGGCGGGAGATGGCGGCGCTCTCGTTGCGGCGGGCGCTCTGCTCCTCGCCACGGCCGTGACGGTGGGCGCGGATCCCGCGGCGGTAGGCGTGGGCGCCGCGTCCAACGGAGGGGTCGAACCCACTGGCGTCGTCGTCGAGGTGACGGTCGAGGCTGCCGACATGCGCTTCACGCCGGGCGACATCACGATCGACGCGGGCGACAGGCTCGTCATCACCGTCGTGAACACGGACGACGTCGCGCACGACCTGGTCCTCGACACCGGGCAGTCGACCGGGCGTTTGGCGCCTGGCGCGAGCGCGACGATCGACGTGGGCGTGGTCGGCCGGTCTCTCGAGGGATGGTGCTCGATAGCCGGGCACCGGCAGATGGGGATGGTGCTCACCGTCGCGGTGAGCGGCGCCGACGATCAAGCGACGAGCGACGACGGCGAGCACCAACACGGCTCCGAGGCAGAATCGTCGACCGAGCCGGCTCTCGACGGAGCCGCTCTCGTGGACCTGCAGGGCACGATGGCTGGCGGCCCATTCGATGCCGCACTCGCGCCGTCGAAGCCCGCCGGAACCGTGCACCAGGTCACTCTCGAGGTGACGAACGAGGTGCGTGAGGTTGCGCCGGGGGTCACGCAGGAGCTGTGGACCTTCGGCGGCGAGGTGCCAGCTCCGACCCTGCGCGGCAAGGTGGGCGACGTCTTCGAGATCACGTTGGTGAACAACGGCGACATGGGCCACTCGATCGATTTCCATGCGAGCTGGATCGCGCCTGACGACGCGATGCGCACCATCGAGCCGGGCGAGTCGTTGACGTATCGCTTCATCGCGGAGCGGGCCGGAGCCTGGCTCTACCACTGTTCCACCGCGCCGATGTCGCTGCACATCGCCAACGGCATGTTCGGCGCCGTGATCATCGACCCGCCCGACCTGGAGCCGGTTGACCGTGAGTTTGTGATCGTCCAGTCCGAAATGTATCTCGGCGCCGACGGCGGCATCGCGGATGCCGACAAGATCGCGGCGGAGGCCCCGGATCTCGTGGTCTTCAATGGTCACGCGACGCAGTACCGAGAGCACCCCCTCGAAGCTCGGGTCGGCGAGAAGGTTCGTGTCTGGGTCGTCGTCGCGGGGCCGAGCAGAGCGAGCTCGTTCCATGTCGTCGGTTCCCAGTTCGACACCGTGTACTTCGAGGGTGCCTATCACCTGGGAGGACCGGGAGCGGAGCCCTCGGGCGGAGGTCAGGCGCTCGCACTACAGCCGGGCCAGGGCGGATTCGTCGAGCTCAGCTTCCCCGAGCCCGGCACCTACCCATTCGTGAGCCACATCATGGTCGATGCCGAGCGAGGCGCCGCAGGCGCCTTCCTGGTCACCGACGGTTGAGAGACGTCGGGGCCGATGGCCGGTCCCGCGAGAAGGAGGAGAGATGACCACCGAGAGCACGAAGGACCAGACGGCCACCTGTGGGTGCGGCGGCGAGGGCGGTTGCGGAGGCACCGCGATCGGCGTCGACGATCTCGCCTCCGCCCAGGTTGAGGCCACCGACCTCGACGTGCGCGCCATACCGCACGAGCACCGTCACGCGCGGGTCATCGGCGCCGTGACCTCGCTCGTGCCAGGCGAGGCGCTGGTCGTCGCCGCCCCGCACGACCCTGTGCCTCTGCTGCGGCAGATTGAAGTCGAGGTCGCCGGAGACTTCAGCGTCGACTACCTGCAGTCGGGTCCGGTGGTGTGGCGCGTCTCGATCGCACGCGTCACCTGCTGCTGATGGACGCCGAGCGAGGCTCGGTGCTGGCGCGTGGCCCCGAGCGGCGCGCGGCGATCCTGCTCGAGCTCGAGCGCGCGGAAGCGCCCGTCACCGTGGAAACCCTCGCCGGCGCCGTGGGCCTTCACCACAACACGGTGCGCGAGCATCTCCGTGTGCTTGAGCAGGAGGGACGAGTGCGCCGCTCGACGGCGCCCGTGGCCGGTCGCGGCAGGCCGCGGGCGGCGTTCGAGAGCGTCGACAACGGCCCCGTACGGACACCGGTGGGCACCGGAGCCGTCGCCCTGCGCGAGCATCTGCTGCGCATCCTGATCTCACGTTTCGGCGCGCCCGACGACGCCGCATGGGCCGGGGCACGCCAGGATGCGCGGGAGTGGGGCCGCGAGCTCGCCGGGGAGATGGATGCGGCTCACACGCCCGACGGCGTCGCGGCGCTCGTCGCACGGGGGCTCACGGCCATGGGCATGGAGCCCGATGCCCGCGCGGATGTCGTCGACATCGCCTCCTGCCCGTTCGCCGACCTCGCCGCGGACCGCCCCGACGTCGTGTGCGGTCTCCACCAGTCTGTCATCGACGGGATGCTGGACAGCGCCGCGCCCGCAGGCTCGACGGCCCGACTGCTGCCGTTCGCCGGGCCGCGCATGTGTCGAGTCGAGACGCTGGTGCCCTCGGCCCCGGTGAGTGTCGCGTGACGTCGCCACACGCGGACTCAGCGGACTCGGATGAGTAGGGTGACAGCGTGACGGTCGATGCGTTCGTGCGACACCGTGTCCTCAACGGGCTGGGCGCCGAGGGCCAGGACGCGATAGCGCGCGCGCTTGTGGCGATCGTCGGGGTCGGCGGGCTGGGTTGCCCGGCGGCGCGGTACCTTGCAGGTGCGGGCGTCGGTCAGATCACGCTCTTCGACGGCGATCACGTGTCGGTCACGGACCTCCACCGGCAGGTGCTCTTCTCGCCGACGGATGTGGGCAGACCCAAGACCGATGCCGCGGCCGACGCACTCGGCGCTGCTGCTCCATGGACGCGCATCGATGCCCGCCGCACGCGCATCGGCCAGGAGAACGGCGATGAGCTCGAGGGCTTCGACGTCATTCTCGACTGCACGGACACCTGGTCCTCGCGCCGGTCGGTCGCCGCGGCCTGCCGGGAGCACGGCACTCCGCTTGTCTGGGGAGCCGTCGAGGGTTGGCACGGGCAGGTAACCGTCTTCGACGATGACCACGCTCTCGACGACGTGTTCCCCACGGATCCGGCGCTGGACGTCGAGGCATGTGAGGTGTTGGGCGTCCTGGGCCCGCTGTGCGGTCAGATCGGCACGGCGATGGCGACGCAGGCCGTCATGCGCATCCTGGGGGTCGGCCCCGGGCTGGCTGGCACCCTGGCCATCATCGACGCGCGCACGGGGGTCTGGCGCTCGGTCCGCCTCCCGGAGTCCGCTCATGCGTAGCGTCGAGGAGCACCTGGCCGTGATCACCGGGCTCGTGTCGCGGTTGCCGACCGAGACGGTGTCCCTCGAACACGCCAGTGGAAGGGTGACCGGGACGGCCATCACGGCCTCCGGGTCGATTCCGCCGTTCGACAACTCTGCTATGGACGGTTACGCGGTGCGAACGGTCGATCTCGCGCGCGCGACCCCCGCGGTGCCTGTCCGGCTCTCCATTGTCGGCGAGGCGTTCGCGGGACATCCCGCTCAGGCCGTGGTCGGGCCGGGTACCGCCGTGCGGATCATGACGGGCGCCCCGGTGCCACGTGGAGCCGATGCCGTGGTCGCCCAGGAGATGGTCGCCGTCTCCTCCGGGGCCGTCGCATTCACCGCGGCCGTGCAGGAGGGCGCAAACATCCGCCGTGCGGGCGAGGACGCGCGCCCCGGTGACGTCGTCGTTGCCGCGGGTGTGCGGCTCCGCGCCCGACATCTCGCGGCGGCGGCCGCCGCCGGCGTTCCTGAAATGAGGGTGGTGCGCCGCCCGCGCATCGGGATCCTGGTGACGGGGGATGAGCTCGTTCCTCCAGGGACACCGTTGCGTCCCGGTCAGATCCATGAGTCGAACGGCACGTACCTCGCTGCAGCCCTCCCGGCGCTGGGCGCGGAGCCCGTGCCGCTCGGACCTGTGCGGGACGATGCTCACGCGGTGCGGGACGCCGTCGCCACCAGCGGAGTCGACCTCGTCGTGACGACCGGAGGGGCGAGCGTCGGGGATCGAGATCCTGTGAAGGAGGGCCTTGCGCCGGCAGGTGTCGAGTTCGTGCGAGTCGCGATGCAGCCAGGAAAGCCGCAGGGGGCAGGCACTGTGGGCGGCACGCCGGTGCTGTGCTTTCCCGGCAATCCCGTCGCCGTGGCGGTGTGCACGGAGGTCTTCCTCGTGGCCGTGGTGGCGGCGATGACCGGTGCCGAAACTCCGCCTTGGGGAGACAGGATCGTCGAGGCGGGCTGGCGCTGCCCGGCCGGAAGAGCGCAGTTCATGCCGGTGACGGACGCAGACGGCGCGTTGCGCCCCGCGACCGCACGCGGATCGCAGTCCCACCTCATCGCGCGCCTCGCATCCGCCGACGGGATCGCGTGGGTCGATGCGGAGGTTGAGGAGGTCGTGCCAGGGATGGCCGTGAGATACCGGAGGTTCACCGCATGAGCGAGTTCACCCATCTGGACTCAAGCGGGCACGCCCGCATGGTTGACGTCACGGACAAGACCCCGACGGCGCGGCGCGCCACCGCGGAGGCGTTCGTCGCATGTGGGACGCACGTCGTCTCCGCGCTCCGCGACGGAGCGGTGCCGAAGGGCGACGTCGCGGCCGTCGCGAGGATCGCAGGCATCGCGGCGGTGAAGCGTGTGCCTGACCTATTGCCGCTCGCGCATGTCATCGGAATTCACGGTGCCGTGGTCGACATCGAGATCCTCGACGCAGGAGTGCGGATCGAGGCGACCGTCCGCACCGCGGACCGGACCGGAGTCGAGATGGAGGCACTCACCGCCGCAGCCGTGGCCGGACTCGCCGTGGTCGACATGGTCAAGTCGCTCGACAAGCGCGTGGAGCTCGGCGGCTTGCGGCTGCTGGCCAAGGACGGCGGCAAGTCGGGGTCGTGGCGACGCTCGGAGAAGGGCTGACCACGGCCGCGTCAGGCGAGGCGCCGGAGCCATGGGACGCGGTGATCCTGGCGGGCGGCGCCGGCACCCGGCTGGGCGGGGTCACGAAGGGCGACCTCACGCTCGCTGGGGCAACCCTGATGGATCGTGCTCTGTCTGCGACTGTCGAGGCGCGGGCACGCGTGATCGTCGGCGGCGCTCACACCGACGCAGTCACGTGGACCACGGAAGACCCGCCGGGCACTGGACCGGCGGCTGGCATCGCTGCCGGACTACGGGCACTCGCGCAGCCGCGCGCGCCGTGGGTCGTCGTGCTGGCCGTCGACACGCCTGGGGCGGCGGGCCTGGTGCCGCGACTCCTGGCCTCCGCAAGCACCGCTCGCGATGGCGCGTGGATCGTCGACGCGGGCGGTCGTGCCCAGCCGTTGTTGGCCGTGTATCGAACCGCGACCCTTGCCGTCCGCTGCCGTGCCGGCCTCGCCGGTGCCTCCGTCGCTAGACTGGTCGGCGGGCTCGACATGACGGGAATCCACGACGAGCTGGACGCCGCACATGACGTCGATACCTGGGCCGATGTTGCCCTATGGGAGGAGCGACTGCGATGAATCACAGCGAGATCGACCGTTTCCTCGACGCGCTGGCAGCCGCGCTCGGCGCGCCGCTCGACAACATCGACATACAGGCGCTGCTCGATGTGGCGCGGGACGCCGCCCATGGCGTGGAGAGGCCCGCGGCACCGCTCGCCACCTTCCTGGTGGGCTACGCCGCGGGGCTGCGTCGCGCGGCCGGCGACGACATCGGCGCTGAGTGTGCGAGCGCGTCGGCGCTGGCCGAGCGGTGGTCGGCGTCGTGACGCGCGTGCGCGTCTTCGCGGCGCTCGCCGAGGCCGTGCGGGCCGAGGAGTTGAACCTCGACGCGGACGACGTCGCGCAGGTGCGCGCCACGATCGCGGAGCGCGGCACCGATGCCGCGCGGGTAGTCGCGCAATGCACCATTCTGCGGGACGGGCAGCGCGTCGACGACGCGGAGCGTGTCGCCGTCGACGACGTCCTCGACGTTCTCCCGCCGTTCGCGGGAGGCTGACGCCTGCCTCAGCCGCCGATCGCGCTCATCGGTCGACGCGGCTGCACGAATGCCGGGTCGTCGATGCCGTGGCCGGGACGCTTGCGCGCGATGCAGGCGATCATGGCCTGCGCGAGCCGCGCATCGTCCGCGCCGCTTCTCATCAATGATCTGAGGTCCGACTCCTCGTGCGCGAAGAGGCAATTGCGCAGTTGGCCGTCGGAGGTCAGCCGCACCCGGTCGCAGGCGCCGCAGAAGGGCCTCGTCACCGAGGCGATCACCCCGACTGTCGCATCGGTCCCCGAGATCGCGAAGGTCTCGGCCGGTGCCGCTCCGTCGTGGCCCTGCGGCACGAGATCGAAGCGCGCGGACAACGTCGTGAGAATCTCCTCCGCGGTGACCATCTGGGAGCGGTTCCACGTGTGGCCGGCGTCGAGAGGCATGTGCTCGATGAAGCGCAGCTGCAGCCCCCTGTCGATGGCGAAGTCGACGAGGTCCACCACCTCGTCCTCGTTGACCCCGCGCATCAGGAGCGTGTTGAGCTTGATGGGCGCGTACCCGGCAGCGCACGCAGCCTCGATGCCCGCGAGAACCTCGGCGAGTTTGTCGCGCCGGGTGAGCTCGATGAACCGGGTGCGGCGCAGGGTGTCAAGAGAGATGTTGACTCGTGCCAGGCCGGCGTCGCGCAGCGGCGCCGCGAGGCCAGCCAGGCGGAGCCCGTTCGTGGTGAGCGAGACGTCGAGGGGGCCGTCGGCGGTGTCGATATCGGCGATGCGCGCGACGGTGTCGACGATGTCGGGGCGCAGCAGCGGCTCGCCTCCGGTGAGCCGCACCTCCCTGATCCCTAGCCCTGTGGCGATGCGGACGAGTCGCAAGAGTTCGTCGGTGGTCAGCATCTCGGAGGTCGACAGCCACGGCACACCGTCGGCGGGCATGCAGTAGGTGCACCGAAGCGAGCATCGGTCGGTGAGCGAGATGCGAAGATCGCGGTGCGTGCGGCCCCAGCCGTCGACGAGTTCACCGGTCATTGGACCCCCACCCAGGTGTGGCTACCGTCATCGAGGCGTTCTCGCTTCCACATGGGAAGCCGCTCCTTCACGTCCTCCACCAAGATTGCGAGGGTGTCCATCGCCTCGCGGCGATGCGCGCTGGCCACGGCGGCCACGATCGCGATCTCTCCCACCTCCAACGAGCCGATGCGGTGGCTGATCGCGATCGACCGTGTGCTTGCATCGTGCTCTTGAGTGATTGAGCGAAGGACGTCAGCCGCGCTTGGATGGCATGAGTAGTCGAGTCCTACCACCCGACCGCGCACGCCTGGGTCGTGATCGCGCACGGTGCCCACAAAGGTGGCGATCGCTCCGTGCGCGGGGGTCGAGACGGCGGCGATATGCGCCGCAGGGTCCAATGCCCCATCCGTGACGCGTGTGAACGCGATCAATGGTCGCGACCGTTCAGCTGGTCGATCGCGTGGGCGATGAGACCGGGAAGCAGGTCGAGCGTTGACGACACTGCGCGCGGCGAGCCAGGGAGATTGATCAGCAGAACGGGGTGGTCGCCTGTCGTCAGCCCTGCGACCCCGCGACTGAGCGCGACCGACGGCACGCGCGCGGAGTCGCGTTGCCGGATCACCTCGGGGATGCCGGGCAGCTCGCGATCGATCAGAGGACGAGTCGCCTCGGGCGTCACATCCCGCGGGCCGATGCCGGTGCCGCCTGTGGTGACGACGACCTGAGCCCCGCTGTCGATCGCCGCGACCAGCTCCTGGGTGATCGCCGCGACATCGTCGGGCACGATAGTCCGGGTGGCATCGGCGCCGACAGAGGCGAGTTCTGCTGCGAGCAGCGGACCCGTCGCATCGGGTCGCTCGCGTGTGAAAGCGCGGTCGGACACGGTGATGACTCGGACCGCGACGGATCGAAGCGGAAAGTCCGGGACAGGTCTCATGAGAGGTCCTCGTCGCTAGTCACGGCGGGTGGGCTCCCATCCCCGCCGCGCGGTACGCGCGCCGGCGCTGCGGGGCTCGCGCGACCGGTACACGATGTAGGGGCGTGCGACGTACTGGACCGGGGCCGACAGCGCGTGGACGAGGCGCGTGAACGGCCACGCGGCGAACACGAGGAACCCGGCGACGACGTGGAGCTGGAAGCCCAGCGGGGCCTGCGCCATGTACTCAGGCTGCGGCTGGAAGATCAGTACGGAGCGCAGCCACACGGAGACGTCTTCACGGTAGTTGTGGCCCTCGCCCACGAGTCCCGAGGCGTACCAGGACACGAACACGCCGAGCAGGATGGCCGCGCCGAGGAACAGGTACATGACCTTGTCGTTGGTCGTGGTGCGGCTGAACACGAGTGCCGACGCCCTGCGCCGGGCGACCAGCGCGACGAATCCGACCAGCGTCGCCGCGCCTGCGGCGATGCTCAGCGGCATCGTGAGCGAGTGGTACAGGTGCGCGTCGATGCCGATCGCGTCGGTCCACGACTGCGGGACCAAGAGGCCGAGTACGTGGCCGAGGCCCACGGCGATGATGCCGTAGTGAAACAGCGGCGAGGCGATCCTCATGATGCGCGACTCGTACATCTGGCTCGATCGTGTCGACCAGCCGAACCTGTCGTAGCGGTAGCGCCACACGAGACCCGAGATCATGACGGCGAGCGCGACGTAGGGCAGGGCGATCCACAGGATCGACTCGACCGCAGTGGGCGCTGACTGCGCGACGGTGAAGGCGCTCATCGCCGGCCTCCGACGGCGGCGGCATCAGACGCGATGGGGAAGGGGTCGAGTCCGACGGATTCGGACGGCGGACCGCTGCGGGCGAGGTCGGCCATACGGCGGCGGATCTCCGGGGTGAGCGGTGGGAGCGTCGCGAGCACCGCATCGACGAGCATCGCATACGGCGAGCCAGCCTGGTCCAGTGCTTCCCGGAGAAGACCGATGCCGACACGGTTCTCGATGAGCAAGGCGTTGCCCGTGAGCTCATTGCACACCGCCGCGAACTCGAGCACGACGCTCAGGTGATCCGGGAGTTCCTCAGGCCCCAGGTCGAAGCCGGATGCCAGATACGCCTGCTTGAACCGCAGGATCGCGTAGCCGCGGTTCCGGGTGTCGCCGTCAGTCCAGAAGGTGAGGTACGGCGCGGTGCGGCGCTTCATGTCGAACTGGTCGACGTAGTGGCGCTGCCGCTCCTGCCAGGTCCACACGTCGAATGCCTCGAGGAACTCGCGCAGCCGGGCTCCGGCGTCTCCCGGAAGTGTGGCGCAGACCTCGCGGATCTCCGGCATTCGGCTCTCGAGCGCCTCGTCCGGGTACCACAGCAGCCAGGAGGTGGCGAGTCTCGCGGCGGCGATCGCGTCAGTCATCGTTCCTCACTCTCAGTGTTGGCATCCCCAGCGGGACGCCCTTGCCGTCCCAATGCGGGAGATTGACGTCGGCGGACGTCGTGGCGGCGGTGCGCTGCTCGGCCCTGACGCCCTTGAGGACGTGGAACGAGTCGGCGGAGACCGTCGCTGGGCCCTCGCCTCCTGGCCCGCCGACCGCGTCGAGCGCGCACGCCAGAGAGTCGAGCTCGGCTGCGACCTCGTTGTGAGCCGCCGGCACGACGTAACGGTCCTCATATTTCGCCACGGCGAGGAGCCGGTACAGCTCGAGGATGCTCGCCGGCGTCTGCCCCACCGCCTCGGCGATCTCCGGCTGGGCCTCGTTGCCCAGGTTGTGGTCACGCATGAACGAGCGCATCGCTGCCAGTGTGTCGAGCGATCTGAGGACGGGCGCGACATCCCCAGCCGTGAACAGCTCGGCAAGGTACTCGATTGGGATCCGGAGCGAGCGCAGCGCACCGAACAGGTTGCTGGCGTCCTCAGCGTCGTGGCCGGTCTCGCGCAGAGCGTCGGCCACCGGCGACAGCGGCGGGATGTACCAGACCATCGGCATCGTGCGGTATTCAGGGTGCAGCGGCAGTGCGACGCGGAACTCCTTGGCGAGCCGGTACACCGGCGACTTGCGCGCCGCGTCGATCCAGTCCTGCGCAATCCCGTCACGCCGCGCAGCGGCCTGCACCTCGGGGTCGTGGGGGTCGAGGATGAGGTCGAGCTGGGCCTCGTACAGATCCCTGGGGTTCTTGACCGACGCCGCCGCCGTCACCTTGTCGGCGTCGTACAGGAACAGGCCGAGGTACCTCAAGCGGCCCACGCAGGTCTCGGAACAGATCGTCGGCATGCCTGCCTCGATGCGCGGATAGCACATCGTGCACTTCTCGGCCTTGCCCGTCGCGTGGTTGAAGAACACCTTCTTGTAGGGGCATCCCGTGACGCACATGCGCCAGCCGCGGCAGGCGTCCTGGTCGACGAGCACGATGCCGTCCTCGCTACGCTTGTACATCGCGCCAGACGGGCACGACGCGACGCACGCGGGATTGAGGCAGTGCTCGCAGATCCGCGGCAGGTAGAACATGAACGCCTGCTCGTACTCGAATCGGATCTTGTCGTTCACGTCCGAGTGCAGCTTCTTGACGATGGGGTCCTCTGGCGCCGTCTCGGGCGCGCCGGCGAGGTTGTCGTCCCAGTTGGCGGACCACGTGATGCGCATGGGCTTGCCGGTGATCGCCGAGTGCGGCTGCGCGACAGGAGAGGTGCTCCCCTGCGGTGCGCTCAGCAGGGTGTCGTAGTCGTAGGTCCACGGTTCGTAGTAGTCCTCGACGCCAGGCATCAGGGGATTCGAGAAGATCGTCGCGAGGCGCTTGAGCCTGCCGCCCTGCTTGAGCGTGAGCTTGCCTGAGCGCGTGAGCTCCCAGCCGCCCTTCCACCTGTCCTGATCCTCGTGAGTTCGCGGGTACCCGAGTCCGGGACGGGTCTCGACGTTGTTGAACCAGGCGTACTCGACGCCGTCCCTGTTGGTCCACGCCTGCTTGCAGGTGACCGAGCAGGTGTGACAGCCGATGCACTTGTCGAGATTCATCACCATCCCGACCTGAGCCATGACCTTCATCAGTACGTCACCTCCTGCGAACGGCGGCGGATCACGGTGACTTCGTCGCGCTGGTTGCCAGTGGGTCCGAGGTAGTTGAAGGCGAAGGACAGCTGGGCGTATCCGCCGACAACGTGGGTGGGCTTGATCATGATCCGCGTGAGCGAGTTGTGAATGCCGCCGCGCTGGCCCGACGACTCCGCGATCGGCACATCCACGACTCGGTCCTTCGCGTGGTACATGTACACCGTGCCCGCCGGCATGCGGTGGCTGACGACCGCTCGGGCCACGACCACGCCGTTGCGGTTGTAGGCCTCGACCCACTCGTTGTCCTTCACTCCGATCGCGGCCGCATCCTCGACGCTCATCCAGAGGTCAGGGCCTCCGCGAGAGAGCGAGAGCATGTACTGGTTGTCCTGGTAGTTCGAGTGAATCGACCATTTCGAGTGCGGCGTCAGGTAGCGCACCGTAACTTCCTTGCCCACTCCCCTGGCCTGGTCGCCGTACAGGCGCTGCATGTTCACCGTGGGTCGGAAGGTCGGCAGGTTCTCCCCGAGCTCGGCCATCCAGTCGTGGTCGAGGAAGAAGTGCTGCCTGCCGGTCAACGTGTGCCATGGCTTGAGCCGCTCGACGTTGATCGAGAACGCGGTGTAGCGCCTGCCGCCGTGCTCGGAACCCGACCACTCCGGGCTCGTGATGACGGGGACGGGGCGGGCCTGCGTGTCGGCGTACGAGATCTGCTTGCCCTCGTTGTCCTCCGCGAGGTCGGCGAGCCGCTGGCCCGTGCGCTTCTCGACGTCACGGAATCCCTCCACGGCCACGCGGCCGTTCGTGGTGCCCGCGAGGGCCAGGATCGTCTCGCATGCATGGACGGCGGTCGCGAGCGACGGCCTCCCCGCCGCTGGCCCGTCCGCGATGACGCCGTTGATCCGCGCCAGGCGCTCCACCTCAGGCGAGACGTCCACCTTCACGCCCTTGGTCACGGTGCCGAGCTTCTCCGCCAGCGGACCGAGCGCCGACCACCTGGCGCCCAGCTCGGAGTAGTCCCGCTCGACGATGATGAGCTTGGGCGCGGTGATGCCAGGCGTGAACTCGGTCTCGCCCTTCGACCAGTCGCGCACCCGCCCGTGCGGGACAGCGAGCTCGTCGGGGGTGTCGTGCTGGAGCGGGACGGCCACGAGATCCTTCACCGTGCCGAGGTGACCCTCTGACAGCCGGGACACCTCCTCCGCGATCTCCCTGAACGTGTCGTAGTCGCTCTTGGTCTCCCACGGCGGGCTGATCGCAGGAGTGAAGGCGTGCACGAACGGGTGCATGTCGGTGGACGAGATGTCGTTCTTCTCGTACCACGTCGCGGCAGGCAGCACGATGTCGGAGAACAGTCCCGTCGACGTCATGCGGTAGTCCATCGAGACCAGCAGATCGAGCTTGCCCTCCGGGGCGTCGTCTCGCCACCTGACGTCCCGTGGCCGGTCGCCGGGCGCCGACTCCTTCGCGGTCGCGGCCGAGTGGGTGCCCAGGAGGTGCCGGAGGAAGAACTCGTTGCCCTTGGCCGAGGATCCCAGCAGGTTGGCGCGCCACACGGTCAGGACACGCGGCCAGTTCTCCTCCGCATCCGGGTCGTCGATCGCGAACTTCAGGTCGCCGTCCGCCAGCTTGCGACCGATCACCTCGCCCGGCGCCTCGCCCGACGCCGCGATCTCCTCACCGAGGTCGATGCTCGAGCGATTGAAGGTCGGATACGACGGCATCCACCCAGAGCGCGCCGACTGGGCCATCACGTCGATCGACGTCATGCCCTCGAAGCGGTCGGCACCGAGCGGCGAGGAGATATCCGACGGCGTGAGCCCGTCGTAGCGCCACTGGTCGGTGTTGACGTAGAAGAACCCGGTGCCGATCATCTGGCGCGGTGGACGGGCCCAGTCGAGGCTGAACGCCAGCTGCGCCCATCCGGTGACCGGCCGCAGCTTCTCCTGGCCCACGTAGTGGGCCCAGCCGCCGCCGTTCACGCCCTGGCAGCCGGTGAGCGTGGTGAGAGCGAGGAACGTCCTGTAGATCGCGTCCGAGTGGAAGTAGTGGTTGGTGCCCGCGCCCAGGATGATCATCGAGCGACCGCCAGAGTCCTCGGCATTCTGAGCGAACTCGCGGCCGATGCGCGCCGCCTGCTCGGCCGGCACGCCCGTGATCGTCTCCTGCCAGGCCGGCGTGTACGGCTCGGGGTCGTCGTAGCCCTCGGGCCAGGTTCCGGGAAGGCCCTCGCGGGCGACGCCGTACTGCGCCAGCATGAGGTCGAAGACGGTGGTGACCAGCCGGTCGCCGGACGTGGTCGTGACCGATGCGGCAGGCACCCCGCGGCGGAGCGTGCCGCCGCGTTCTGAATCCTCCTGGCCCACGTCGAAGCGCGGAAGCAGCACCTCGGCGGTTCCCGTGCCGGTCGCGCCGTGCAGCGACAACGCGGGGTCGATGCCCTCGAGATCGAGGTTCCAGCGGCCCTCGCCCGACTCGCCGTAGCGGAACCCGAGCGACCCGTTCGGCACCGCAGGCGCCCCTGTTGCCGAGTCGACGAGCACGGTCTTGAAGCTGGCGTTCTCCGAGTCGTCGCCGAGGTCCGCCGCAGTGAGGAACTTGTCGGGGACGTAGGCACCGTCGCGCTCCGCGAGGGTGACGAGGAAGGGCAGGTCCGAGTAGCGCTTCACGTAGTCGACGAAGCGGGGCACCTGGCGGTCGACGAAGAACTCCTTGAGGACGACGTGCCCCATCGCCATCGCCAGCGCGCCATCGGTGCCGGGGTGCGGGTTCATCCACTCGTCGGCGAACTTGGTGTTGTCGGCATAGTCGGGCGAGACGGTGACGACCTTCTGGCCCCGGTAGCGGGCCTCGGTCATGAAGTGCGCATCCGGCGTCCTCGTCACCGGGACGTTCGCGCCCCACATGATGAGGTAGGCCGCGTTGAACCAGTCGGCGGACTCGGGCACATCGGTCTGGTCGCCGAACACCTGTGGCGAGGCCACCGGCAGGTCGCAGTACCAGTCGTAGAACGAGATCATCGACCCGCCCATCATCGACACGAACCTGGCGCCGGCCGCGTGCGACGCCATGGACATGGCGGGGATGGGAGAGAAGCCGAAGATGCGGTCGGGCCCGTGCTGCTTGACGGTGCTCACGTGCGCCGCACCGATGATCTCGAGCGCCTCGGACCACGTCGCGCGCACCAGCCCGCCCTTGCCGCGCGCACGCTGATACTCGCGTCGGGTGGCAGGGTCGGTGGTGACCGCCCGCCACGCGTCGACCGGATCCGGGTGCGACTTCTTCGCGTTGCGATAGGCGTCGAGCAGCACGCCGCGGATGTAGGGGTACTTCACACGCGTGGGGGAGTACGTGTACCACGAGAATGCGGCACCGCGGGGGCACCCGCGAGGCTCGTACTCGGGGCTGTCCGCGCCGGTCGTGGGGTAGTCCGTCTGCTGGGTCTCCCAGGTGATCACGCCGTCCTTGACGTACACCTTCCACGAACAGGAGCCGGTGCAGTTGACGCCGTGAGTGGATCGCACGACCTTGTCGTGGCTCCACCTGTCGCGGTAGAACACGTCTGCGTCCCGCCCGCCGGTCAACGTCACCGTTCGCAGATCCGGCGACGTCTCGCCCTTGTGGAAGAACCGCCCTGCCCGCACGAGGAAGCTGGCTGCGGCATCGGACACATCGTTGTGCGTGGCTGTCATGCTCTCTCCTATTGACGTGATCTCCGCGGCGACGCGGTGAACTCGGGTGTCACATCGGCCCGGGTCAGTCGGGCACGGCAGACTCCTGGACGCACCCAGACGTCGAGCGCGTCGAGTGACACCGGCTGGCCCGTCTCCTCGAGCACCTGTGACACCAACTCGGCGTGCACAGTGCAGATGAGGGGGTGCTCGGCGATCAGGCTGGCGTAGGGGCAGTGGTCGATCACCACCGAGTCGCCGACCGGGTCTCTGCGGGCCTCGAAACCGACGCTCCGGAGCGCCTCCACCAGGACATCGACAGCCGCGTCCGTCGTCGACGCGTCTCGATGGTCGGGAACGGTCCTGAGCCATCGGCTCGCCACTGCCTCGACGACGGCGTCTCGCCCATCGGCCGCGACGGCGGTCGTGAGCACATCGCTGAGCTCCTGAAACGGCGCCGAGGCGGAGGCGGAGATCGAGTACAGGGTGCGGGGCCGACCGCGGCCGTCGGGGGCCTCCGTGGCACGATCGACCAGCCCGGCAGCGCTGAGCACGTCGAGGTGATGCCTCGCCGTGTTGGCATGCACGCGCACGGCCGCCGCGAGATCTGCCACCGACATCGGCTCCGGTGAGCGGCGGAGGGCCTCGACGATGTCGAGGCGCGGCCCTGACAGCGCCTCTGGCCTTTCCGCCTCCGCTCCCGACAGCGCAAGGACGCGCTTCAAGGCGTCGTCGATGCGCGCGGTGGTGCCAGCCATGGTCACGTTCTTAGCACAGCAACAACCGACGCGCATATTTTTCTGTTAAATATTGCGTGGTCGTGAAAAATCGGTACTGTTGCCCTCAGATTCAGCGACCCGACGAGGGATGGCGAGGGAGCCCATGAACGAGGTGGCAGCGCGAATTCCTGCGGGTGCCGTGCGGGTGCTCGTGATCTCCACGACGGGCTTCACGTTGATGTTCGCCGTATGGCTGATGTTCGGGGTGCTCGGCGTCCCGATCCGCGACGAGTTCGGGCTCTCCGACAGCCAGTTCGCGTGGCTCACCTCCGTGGCGATCCTCAATGGCTCGCTGTGGCGCCTGCCCGCCGGCATTGCCGCCGATCGCTGGGGTGGCCGTCTCGTGTCGACCGCGATGCTGCTCTTCACCGCGATTCCCGCGTTCCTGATCTCGTTGACCACGTCCGGAGGCGGGGGCGGCTACCCGCTGCTGCTGATTTACGCCTTCCTCGTCGGATTCGCCGGCAACGCCTTCACCTCTGGAGTCGCATGGGTGAGCGCGTGGTGGCCCAGGGAGCGTCAGGGCTTCGCGCTCGGAGTGTTCGGCGGCGGCAACGTCGGCGCATCGGTGACCAAGTTCATCGGCCCCGCGATGATCACCGCGGTCCCTGCGGCGGGCTTGTTCGGTGGTCTCATCCCGGGTGGGTGGCGGTCCGTTCCGTTCGTCTACGGCTTGCTGCTCCTGATCATGGCGGCGGTGACGTGGTTCGCAAGCCCCGTTCCGGACAAGCGTCCCGGCCAGTCGCGGGCGCTCGCAGACATGCTGGCCCCCCTGAGGCAGGTCAGGGTGTGGCGCTTCAGCCTCTACTACGTGGTGGTGTTCGGCGCGTATGTGGCGTTGTCGTCGTGGCTGCCGAAGTACTACGTGGACGTCTACGAGCTCGACCTCTCGCACGCGGCGCTCCTGACGGCGCTGTTCATCTTCCCCGCTTCGCTGCTCAGGCCAGTCGGCGGGTGGTTCTCCGACAGGTTCGGCGCGCGGCGGGTCATGTACGCCACCTTCGCCGTGATGCTGGTCTCGTCGGGGGTCCTGATGATGCCCTACGGCCACATCGTGATCGAGCGGATCGACGGGTCCAGCACTGAGGTGCTGCCGTGGAGCGTCGGCCCTGCCCTGTTCACTGCCCTCGTCTTCGTCATGGGATGCGCCATGGGCGTGGGCAAGGCCGCTGTCTACAAGCACATCCCCGAGTACTTCCCGCACGACGTCGGGGCGGTCGGAGGGCTCGTCGGTTCGCTCGGAGCCCTCGGCGGATTCTTCCTGCCTCCGGCGTTCGCCGCCGCGACGGGGTGGACCGGTCTTCCCCAGGCGACCTTCGGCGTGATCTTCGTGATCACGGCCGCGGCCGCGCTGTGGATGCACCTCACGATCGTCCGGATGCTTCATGGCGCCAGTCCGCAACTGGCGGATAAGTTCGACATTGATGAAGGAGTCTCCGCCGCAGCGGAGCCCGTCGCGAGAGGACAGTGATGTCTCAGCCCACCACACGTCGAGGATGGCTCGAGTCCTGGGACCCCGAGCAGTCGTGGAACTCCACATTCGCATGGCGCACGCTCTGGATCACGACCTATGCGCTGACGCTGTCGTTCATCGCGTGGTTCCTGGTCAGCGCTCTCGCGCCGGTGATGAACCAGCTCGGCTTCGACCTGTCTGACGGACAGCTGTACTGGTTGACCGCGATGCCGGGCCTCGCGGGTGGCCTGCTCCGCATCGTCTGGACGTTCCTTCCCCCGGTGATGGGCACCCGGGCGCTCGTGACCGTCACCTCGGGGCTGCTGCTTCTGCCGTTCATCGGGTGGGCGGTCGCGATCCAGAATCCGGAGACGCCCTTCGGGATCCTGCTCTTCCTGGCGTTCTTGACGGGCATCGGTGGCGGTGCCTTCTCCGGCTTCATGCCGTCGACCTCGTACTTCTTCCCGCGAGCCAAGCAGGGAGTGGCGCTCGGCGTTCAGGCCGGGGTGGGCAACTTTGGCGTGAGCATCGTGCAACTGGCGACGCCGTTCATCGTGTCGATCGGGATCTTCGGCGCGGCGCTCGGAACCCCGAGCCTCATCGAGGTCGCCGGCGCGGATGCGCCTGTCGAGGTGTGGTACGAGCTTGCGGGGCTCTTCTGGGTGCCCTTCACCGTCGTCGCGGTGCTGCTCGCGTGGTTCCTGCTGCGTTCCGTGCCGGTGACCGTCGCGAAGCTGACCGACCAGTTCGACATCTTCCAGAACAAGCACACGTGGATCATGACGGTGCTCTACGTGATCACATTCGGAACCTTCTCGGGCTTCGCCGCCGTGTTCGCACTGCTGATCAAGTCCGAGTTCGGGCCCGGTGTCTTCGGCGACGACGGCATCAACGCAGCCTCGTTTGCCTTCCTCGGGGCGCTGGTCGGGTCCGCCGCCCGAGTTCTTGCCGGCCCAGTGGCCGACAGGCTCGGCGGAGGTCGCGTGACCGTCGTCTCGGCCGCCGGAATCGCAGCGGCGTCGGTCTTCACCGCCACAACGCTCAACGCCGAATCGGTTGACGGCTTCCCGGCGTTCCTGTGGGGCATGCTCGCGATCTTCTTCTTCGCCGGGATCGGCAACGCCTCGACGTTCAAGCAAATGCCCATGATCTTCGAGCGCCGTCAGGCTGGCGGCGTCATCGGGTGGACCTCGGCGATCGCGGCATTCGGGCCGTTCGTATTCGGCGTTGTGCTGGCCTCCGTCGCGCCCGAGGTCTTCCTGGTTGTATGGGCGGTTCTCGCGCTAGTCGGGACGGTGCTGGCGTGGTGGTACTACGCGAGGCGCAACGCGGAGAAACCGTCGTAGCGTCGGGCGTCAGACCGAGTCGCGAGAGTCTCCGTATGCGCGACAGTGCGGCACGGTGAACGCGACCGGCTCGTCGAGACGCAGCTGTGCCGCGGTGGCGGCGTCGACGTCACCGGCGAGCCGGGCGCCGTGCACGCGGACCCGGTCACCGCGCGGCTCGATGGCACTCACCCGTTCGACGATGACGCCGTCTGCGCGAGCACTCGGGCGCAGCGGGACGTCGTTGTGACGCGCGACGCGCACATCCGCGGGGCGCACCGCGACGAGCGCGGGGGCGCCGACCACGACGTCGGACTCCGCTGCAATCACGCCGCCGCCGTCGAGGGCGATGCCGGTCGCGGTGCGTGTCCCGCGCAGCAGCACGAGTCCTGCGACCGAGGCTGCGATCGCGGTTCGGGGACGCTCCATCACGGCGTCCACGGAGTCGTGCTCAGTGACCGCGCCGTCCTCGAGGACAGCCACGTGTGATGCGAGAACGTGCGCGTCGATGGCATCATGCGTCGCCACGATTGCCGTCACCGAGACGAGGAGCCGGGCGAGCAGCATCCGAATCCGCGTCGAGGCCTCCGCGTCCAGGCCCGCGCACGGCTCATCCAACAGCATGAGCGTGGGTTCGCTTGCCAGTGCCCTGGCGATCGCGACCCGGCGCCGTTGGCCTCCCGAGAGGGTCCCGGGCCGGGCCTCATCGGCGCCCGACAAGCCGACGACGTCGAGCCACTCGTGCGCGCGGGCACGAGCGCGCGGCTTCGACACTCGCCTCGAGCGCAACCCGTACGCAACGTTGTCGCCCACCGTCATCGTTTCGAACAACGTGTCGTCCTGGGTGAGGATCGCGACGCCGCGCCGTCCGGGCGCGAGGCGCGAGCGCCCTTGGTGAAGCCACGTCGATCCGAGGCGAGCCGAGCCTGCATCGGCAGAGACGATTCCCGCGAGGCACTCCAGGATCGTCGACTTGCCCGCGCCATTGGCACCGAGCAGGGCGAGTGTCGCGCCGGACTCGACGCGGAGCCGAGCGTCGACACCACGCGAGCTCGACACGATGTGAGCGTCGAGCACGGTCAGCTCACCGCCTTCGCGGGGCGGTAGGCAACCGTCACGCCGATGATGGCGACGAGCACCAGCACGAGCGACAGGGCGGCCGCCGCCCCGGGGTCCGTCTCGCGCGTGAGGTAGATCAGCAGCGGTGCTGTCCGCGTGACGCCTTCGAGGGACCCCGCAAATGTCAGGGTCGCGCCGAACTCGCCGAGCGCACGCGCGAACGCGAGGACAGCGCCGGTGGCGATGGCAGGCACAAGGGCGGGCAGCGTGATCGTGGTGAGCACGCGCGTTCGCGACGCGCCGAGAGTCGCCGCCACGGCTTCGAGCCGCCCCGAACGGGCCGCGAGCGCGGCGTCGATCGCGGCGACTACAAACGGCAACGCCACAAATGTCTGTGCGAGGACGACGGCCCAGGTCGTGAACGCGACAGCGCTGCCGAACATGTCGCCCGCCAGGCCCTGTCGCCCGAACGCGAAGAGCAGCGCGAGGCCGCCGACCACCGGCGGCAGCACCAAGGGGATCAGGACGACCGCACGCGCGAGAGCGCGCCAGCGGGAAGGCAGCTCGTGCAGCACAAACGCGATCGGAATGCCGCCCACGAGCGCCAGGGCGGTGGCCGCGGAGGCCGTGCGCAGGGACAGTGACAAGGCGGTGAGCGCTGCCTCGGACGTGACCAGAGGCCACCAGTCGCTCCACGGCACGCGTGAGGCCAGGCCAACAAGGGGAAGCAGGACGATCAACGCTCCCCCGCCTGCGAGAGGGAGCAGCCATCGGGGCGCGGTCATGGTGGCGAGAAGCCGGCGTCCCCGAGGACCTGTCGTCCCACCGGCGAGGCAAGCAAGTCGACGAACGCGTTCGCGGTTCCGTCACCCGGTCGCAGCTCGACCGCGACATACGACGTCGCCACCGCCTCCGTTCCCTCGACGACTACCTGCTCCACGCCCGGGGTCCTGGCGATGTCGGTGAGGTACACCAGTCCTGCGTCGGCCTGACCGCTCGAGACCTTCGCCAGCACATCGGCGACAGAGAGTTCCTCCGTGTCGGGGGCGAGCCGTAGACCTGCCGTCGACGCAAGCTGATCTGACAATCGTCCGCATGGCACGTCGGGTGAGCACAGCGCCACCACGAGTGCGTCGTCGGTGAGATCGGCGAGCTTGCGGACCCCAGCCGGATTGCCGATCGGCACGGCGATCGTGAGGGAGTTGGACGCGAATGGCGTCGACGTCGTTCCGCCGAGCTGATCGGCCACGCGTTCCGCCTGCACGTCGTCCGCCGAGAGGAACAGGTTGGCAGGGGCCCCTTCGATGATCTGCGCGGCCAGCGTGGACGAACCCCCGTAGGACATGACGACCGTGACGTCGTCGTGAGACGACTCGAACTCCTCGGCGAGTTCCTCCGCCACCCCCTGCAGGGACGATGCTGCATAGATCGTCACCGTGGTCCCGGGGTCGCGCGGCCGATCGGCGCCGGCGAGGCCCGCCAGGATCGCCGCGCAGGCCACCGCGCCGGCCGAGGCTGCCGGCACGCGCCATGTCGGGTGTGTCCCGGTCACGAGCCGCGTGCCGAGGTCTCGATCGCCACGACGGTCGCCTTGACGACCGCCGTTGCGAGTGAGCCGGGAGCGAGTTCGAGTTCTTCCGCGGCCTCCGCGCTCATGAGCGAGACGAGACGGTGCGGTCCGCTTTGCAGCTCCACCTGGGCCATCACGCCGTCAACGACCACGCGCGTCACGATTCCGGCGAATCGGTTGCGGGAGGAGCCGGCCACGCCCGTCGGATCTGGTGGCGCGGGCCGCTGCCCGGCCCACGACGCCACGTCGGCACCGTCGATGAGCAGGCGTCCGGCCGAGTCGCGGACGTTGGCGATGCCGTTCGCGTCGATCCAGCGGCGCACTGTGTCGTCGCTCACGCCAAGCACGGCGGATGCTTCGGACACGCGCAGATGCGGCATGCTCCCTACGATACACCCGCAGATGCGGAATCGCTGGCGCGGTACGCGCCGGCGCCTCGCCCAGCTGGCGTCTCGCCCCCACAACTTCGACGTCTCACACGGACATGGGCCCGGAAGGCATGTGAGATGTCGAAGTTGTGCGAGGGAGGAGGGAGCCGGGCTAGGCGGCCGGCGCGGGGTCGGGTGCGGCGACCCTTGGCGTGGGCGCATAGGCGACGCCGACGGCCACCCAGCCCACCGCCAGCACCGTCATCACCGCGGCCGAGTAGCCCGTGGGCGGCAGCATCAGGCCCGCCACCAGCGCCGAACTGATGAACGCGACGTTGTAGGCCATGTCGTACGCGACTGCCGCCCGGCCGCGCATCGCATCGGCCGTGTCGTGCTGCATGATCGTGTCCGCGGCGATCTTCCCGCCCTGCACCGCCGCCGAGACGATCACCGCGGCGGCGTAGAGCGCCCACGGCTGCGTCGACACGGCCAGCAGCACCTGTCCTGACGCGCCCACGAGCGACGCGATCACGATCCACGCCTGGCGACTCACCCGCTCCTTGAACAGCGGAGTCACGAGTGCCGCGACACCGAATCCCACGGCCGCGAACGCGAGCACCACCGTGAACTGGCCTAGGCCGTCCTTGCCGCCGCCGGTGTCGGTGAGCAGGTGGCGCGAGATGAGGATCGCCGCGACGAACATCATTCCGTAGAGGAACCGCTGCGCCCCCATGGCGACCATCGCGTAGGCGGGAGTGCGCTTGGCGACGAGGTACCTGGCGCCCTCGCCGATGCGCCTGGCGACGGCCGCGAGCTCCGCGCCGATGCGGTGGTGGACCTTCCCGGCCTCCGGCCCCATCGAGTCCTTGGGCAGCGCGAACATCGTGAGGATGCCGGCGGAGAACAGGACGCCGGCGGTGCCGAGTGCGCCGTGGGCGAGCGTGCCGTCCGATGCGGTGGGCGCGATGAAGGTGATGACCGCGCCGACCATGCCGCCGAGCGCCGCGGCGACCGTGCCCAGCGTGGGGATCACGGAGTTCGCGGTGAGCAGCTGGTCGTCGTCAACCATCACCGGAAGGCCGGCTGTCATCGCCGCGAGCACCAGGCGATTGATCGACAGGACGGCGAGCGCCATGGCGTAGAGCGACCAGAGCGGCCCGTCCAGCATGATGGCCGCGGCGACTCCGGCCACGAGCGCGACGCGCACGGCGGAGCCCACCACGATGATGCGCTGCCGCGACCAGCGGTCGATGAAGGGGCCCAGGAACGGGCCGACGATCGTGAACGGCGCGAGCAGCACGGCGAATCCCACCGCGATCTGCATGGGCGTCGCGGCGTCGACGGGGTCGAAGAAGAACGCGGCGGCGATGCCCACCTGGAAGGCGCCGTCGCCTGCCTGCGACAGCAGACGGGTGCCGGCGAGCGACCGCACCCGACGGTCGCGCCAGAGCACCGCGACGTCGTGAGCCATTGCCATGGTCGAAAAGCGTACGGGGGCTGGGTGTACCCGGGGTAACGTGAACTCGCTGAGGAGAACAGGGGTGCGAGTGCGCGCGAGGACCGCAGTGGCGACGTGCTTTCGCAAGTACGCCGACTTCTCCGGACGCGCCACTCCGCGGGAGTTCTGGTGGTTCTACGGCTTCTCCTTCCTGGTGCAGCTCATCGTCGCGCTGCCGCTGCTCTTCCTGCTCGTCGCCATGGGAGGCTGGGTCGTGGCCGCGTACAGTGCCGGGATCGATCCGTTCCTGGGCATGCGCTGGTACGGCGATCTGATCCCCACGATGCTGGTGCTGGCGGCGGTGTCGCTCGCTGTCGGCGTCGCCCTGGGCATCCCCCTCTACGCGGCGCAGGCCAGGCGCCTTCATGACATGGGGCAGTCCGGCTGGTTCGTCGCCCTCAATCTCGTGGGGCTGGGCTCGATCCCGACCGTCATGGCGCTGATGCCCGCGCAGCCGCACCCCAACAGGTGGGGGGACGTGCCGTTCGACCCTTCCGCGGAGGCCACCCCCGCACTAGCCTGAGTGGCGGTCCGCAAGGGGAATGAGGGAGTGGCCATGGGATTCGGCACCGCAGTGAAGACCTGCTTTCAGAAGTACTTCGACTTCAACGGGCGCGCCAGCGTGGCCGAGTTCTGGTGGTTCGTGCTCTTCCAGTTCCTGGTGAGCGTCGTCATCGCGATCCTGGTGGTGATCGTCGCGGCGCTGATGGGTGCGTTCGCGCAGGACGCCTCGGGCGCCATCGCCGCGGGCATCATCATCCTGTTCGTGTTCGCCGGCATCGTGGCCATCGTGGTGGGGCTCCCGCTCTACGCCGCTCAGGCCCGCCGCCTGCACGACATGGGCCAGTCCGGCTGGTGGGTACTGCTGAACTTCGTGTCGCTCGGCCTGGTGCCGCTGATCATGGCGGCGTTCCCGTCGCAGCCCTACGCCAACGAGTGGGGCCCCGAGCCGGTCGCCTGAGCCTGCACCTCCCGCGCGGTCGGCATGCGGCGTAGCCTGCCGTCATGATCGATCCGTCCACGCTGCTGGCGTTCTCCGCGCTCGCGTTCGTCGTCATCGCGATCCCAGGACCCAGCGTCCTGTTCATCGTGGGGCGCGCGCTGCAGCACGGCAGGCGCGAGGCGTTCCTGTCCGTCCTCGGCAACGCGGGCGGTGAGGTGGTGCACGCCGCGCTCGTGGCGGTGGGCGTCGGAGCGGTGCTGGCCGCATCGGCCACGGCCTTCACGGTGCTCAAGTTCGTGGGCGGCGCTTACCTCATCTACCTGGGCGTCCAGGCCATCCGTCACCGGGGCGACGGGCTCGAGGCGGTGCGCGACGCGGCCGATGCCGGCTCAGTCGGCGCCGACGGTTCCGGCACCCTGGCGGTCGCCGCGAGGGTGTCGGCTGGGCGCGTGCTCACCGAGTCGTTCGTGGTGGGCGTGACCAACCCCAAGACGCTGGTGTTCGTGGCCGCGGTGCTGCCGCAGTTCGTCGACCCTGCCAGGGGCGCCGCGTGGGCGCAGGTGCTGATCCTCGGCGCCGTCTTCGCGGTGATCGCCGTGATCTCCGACGGCGCCTATGCGCTGACGGCCTCGTACGCGCGCCAGTGGTTCGTGCGCTCGCCGCGACGGATCGCGCAGGTGCGCGCTGCCGGCGGCGTCATGATGGCCGGCCTGGGCGTCGCGCTCATGGCGAGCCGCAGGCTGGCGTAGGGGCTACTCCGGTGCGACGTCCCCGACGATGAACTCCTCGATCTGCGCGCGCGCAGCCGAGTCCTCCATCTGCACCGGCGGGGACTTCATCAGGTAGGCAGCGGCCGGGAAGACCGGGCCGCCGATCCCGCGGTCCGCGGCGATCTTGGCCGCGCGGATCGCGTCGATGATGATGCCAGCCGAGTTGGGGCTGTCCCACACCTCGAGCTTGTACTCGAGGTTGAGCGGCACCTCGCCGAAGGCCGAGCCCTCGAGGCGGACGTACGCCCACTTGCGGTCGTCGAGCCACGCCACGTAGTCCGACGGGCCGATGTGGACGTTGCGGTCGTCCTTCTTGCCGGCCAGCGGGCCGGTGAGGTTCGACGTGACGGCCTGCGTCTTCGAGACCTTCTTGGACTCCAGGCGCTCGCGCTCGAGCATGTTCTTGAAGTCCATGTTGCCGCCGACGTTCAGCTGGTACGTGCGGTCCAGGCGCACGCCGCGGTCCTCGAAGAGCTTCGCCATGACGCGGTGCGTGATGGTCGCTCCCACCTGGGACTTGATGTCGTCGCCCACGATCGGGACGCCGGCCTCCTCGAACTTCGCGGCCCACTCCGGGTCGGAGGCGATGAAGACGGGCAGCGCGTTGACGAAGGCCACGCCGGCGTCGATCGCGCACTGGGCGTAGAACTTGTCGGCCTCCTCGGAGCCCACCGGGAGGTACGAGACGAAGACGTCGGCCTGCGTGTCCTTGAGCACCTGCACGACGTCGACCGGCTCCTGCGGCGACTCGTTGATGGTGTCGAGGTAGTAGCGGCCCAGGCCGTCGAGCGTCGGGCCACGCTGCACGATCACGCCGGTCTCGGGGATGTCGGCGATCTTGATCGTGTTGTTCTCGCTCACGCGAGTGGCCTTGGACAGCTCCATGCCGACCTTGAGGTCGTCGACGTCGAACGCCGCCACGAACTCGATGTCGCTGATGTGGTAGTCGCCGAACTGGACGTGCATGAGTCCGGGGACGGTCTGGGAGGGGTCGGCGTTCTTGTAGAACTCGACGCCCTCGATGAGCGAGGTGGCGCAGTTTCCCACGCCAGCGATCGCGACGCGCAAGCGTGCCAAGGTCGGGCCCTTTCCTGAGGGGGAACCGCATCACGGTATCACTCGTTCCGCTTGGCGTATGACTCGGCCAGGAGCCGCCGCGAGGGCGATCACGGGCCGATGTCCGTGTCGCCTGTCCGCCGTCCCGTTAGGTTGAGTACGTGAGCAAGCCCCCGCAGCAGCCCCGCCGTCCCAGCACCGGCGCGAAGGTGACGCGCCAGAGCACGAAGCGCCCGGCATCGGCCGCGTCCGAGAAGGAGCCCAGGGGCTGGAAGGGCTGGCTTCGGCTCATCGGAATCTGGGCGCTCGCCGCGGGCCTCGCGGTCGCCGTCGTCGGCGTCGCGGCCCTCGCGATCGTCTACATGCGCCTCGAGATCCCGGAGCCCGACGACTTCGCCCAGGCGCAGTCGTCCACCTTCTACTACGCGGACGGCTCGACGATGGGCACGCTGGGCGTCGCCAACCGCGAGTCGGTAGCGCTCGAGGACTTGCCCAGCCACGTCTACAACGCGGTGGTGGCCGCCGAGGACCGCACCTTCTGGACCAACAACGGCATCTCGATCACCGCGACGATCCGCGCGCTCTGGTACACGGTCGTGCTCGACCAGACGCAGGGTGGCTCGACCATCACCCAGCAGTACGTCGAGCGCTACTACGTGGGCGAGACCACCACGGACATCCCCGGCAAGATCCGCGAGGCGCTGCTGGCGCTCAAGATCGACCAGGAGCAGTCCAAGGACGAGATCCTCGAGAACTACATCAACACGATCTACTTCGGTCGTGGCGCGTACGGCATCCAGGCGGCGGCGCACGAGTACTTCGACAAGGACGCGGCCGAGCTCACGATCTCCGAGGCGGCGATGATCGCCGGCATCATCCCCGCTCCTTCAGCGTGGGACCCGGCGATCGACCCCGATCAGGCAGAGGCGCGGTGGAACTACGTGCTGGGCGGCATGGTCGAGATCGAGGAGATCGACCAGGACACCGCGGACGCCCAGGTGTTCCCCGAGACGATCGAGCCCAACACGCAGAACGTGTTCGAGGGCACGCAGGGCTACCTGATCCAGGCCGCCATCGAGGAGGTCGAGTCCTCGGCGGGCCTCACCCGTGAGCAGATCGAGACCGGCGGCTACCTCATCACGACGACGATCGTGCCGGAGTACCAGCAGTCGGCCGAGGACGCCGTCGCGAACATGGCCGACGACCACGCGGACAACCTGCGCGTGGGCTCCGTGGTGCTCGACGCCCAGACCGGCGCGATCCTCGCGATGTACGGCGGCGACGACTACCTGGAGATCCAGCGCAACGCGGCGACCTTCGACATCGCGGAGGCGGGCTCGACGTTCAAGCCGTTCGGTCTCGTCGCCGGCCTCGAGCGCGGCATCGCCCTGACCACCGAGTACAACGCCGACAGCCCCTACACGTTCCCGGGCACCGACGAGACGGTGCAGAACTACGGCAACACCGACTACGGCTGGATCGACCTGGTCCGCGCCACGCGCAACTCGGTCAACACGGCCTACGTGCAGCTCACCCAGGACGCCGGAACCGCTGCCGTCATGGACGTGGCGATTCGCGCCGGCGTCCCCGAGGACACGGTCGGCCTCAACGACAACGCGGTCAACGTGCTCGGCAACGCCTCGCCGCACGTGATCGACATGGCGCACGCCTACTCGACCTTCGCCGACGGCGGCCTCGAGAAGGAGCCGTTCCTGGTCGCCTCCGTCTCCGCCCCCGGCGAGGAGGA
>JAUIBG010000150.1 GCA_030428165.1 Actinomycetes bacterium | reverse complement strand
CTTCGGCCAGATGGACGAGCCGCCGGGCACGCGTCTGCGCGTCGCCCTGTCCGCCCTGACGATGGCGGAGTACTTCCGCGACGTGCAGAAGCAGGACGTGCTGCTGTTCATCGACAACATCTTCCGCTTCACGCAGGCCGGTGCCGAGGTATCGACCCTGCTGGGTCGCATGCCGTCCGCGGTGGGCTACCAGCCCAACCTGGCCGACGAGATGGGCCAGCTGCAGGAGCGCATCACCTCGACCCGCGGCCATTCGATCACCTCGCTGCAGGCGATCTACGTGCCTGCTGACGACTACACCGACCCGGCCCCGGCCACGACGTTCGCGCACCTCGACGCGACGACCGAGCTCTCGCGCTCGATCGCCTCGCGTGGTCTGTACCCCGCCGTGGACCCGCTGACGTCGACCTCGCGCATCCTCGACCCGCGCTACGTGGGCCAGATGCACTACGACGTGGCCAACTCGGTGAAGTCGATCCTCCAGCGCAACAAGGAGCTGCAGGACATCATTGCGATCCTCGGTGTCGACGAGCTGAGCGAGGAGGACAAGATCATCGTGGCCCGCGCCAGGAAGATCCAGCAGTTCCTCTCGCAGAACACCTACATGGCGACCCAGTTCACCAACGTGCCTGGCTCGACCGTGCCGCTCACCGAGACGATCGAGGCCTTCCACGGCATCACCGAGGGCAAGTACGACCACATCTCGGAGCAGGCGTTCTTCAACATCGGCGGCCTCGAGGACCTCGAGAAGGCCTGGAACAAGATCCAGAGCGAGCTCGACTAGTCATGGCCGACGCACTGACTGTCGAGGTCGTCTCGCCGGAGCGCGTGCTGTGGCACGGCTCGGCGAGCGCGGTCTCGGCGCCGACGGTGGAGGGCGAGATCGGCCTGCTGGCCGATCACGAGCCCATACTCTCGCTGCTGGGCCCTGGCACTGTCAGGGTCCGCAGCGAGGCCGAGGGCCAGAAGGACTTCGAGATCGAGCTGGGATTCATCTCGTTCGACCACAATGCGGTCACGGTCGTGGTGCGCCCTGAGGGCGCCCGCCACGTCTACGGCATCGGCGACTAGCAGGCGACGCCGGTGCGCGTCGTCATCGCCGCCTGCTCGGCCCGGTACTCGGGGCGCCTGAACGCGCACCTGCCCCTGGCCACGCGGGCGATCATGGTCAAGGCGGACGGCTCGGTGCTGCTCCATTCGGACGGCGGCTCGTACAAGCCGCTGAACTGGATGAGCCCCCCGTGCACCATGCGCGAGGTCGCGCCGGCCGACGATCGGGCGGCCGAGGGCGTGACTGCGGTGTGGACCGTCCAGCACGACAAGTCGGACGACCGCCTCGAGATCGAGATCTTCGAGGTGCACGCCGACACCGAGCACGAGCTCGGCATCGATCCAGGGCTCGTCAAGGACGGCGTCGAGGCGCATCTGCAGGAGCTGCTGGCCGCGCAGATCGCGCTGCTGGGGGAGGGGCACACCCTGGTGCGCCGCGAGTTCCCCACGGCGATCGGCCCCGTCGACATCCTCGCGCGAGACAAGGCCGGTCGTGCCGTCGCTGTCGAGATCAAACGCCGCGGCGACATCGACGGCGTCGAGCAGCTCACCCGGTATCTGGAACTGCTCAACCGCGACCCGCTGCTCAGCCCCGTCGAGGGCGTGTTCGCCGCCCAGGAGATCAAGCCGCAGGCGCGCACGCTCGCCCAGGACCGTGGCATCAGGTGCCTGGTGCTGGACTATGAGGCGATGCGCGGCGTCGACGACGCCGACACCAGGCTGTTCTGAGCGAATGATCCCCTTCTGGGCCCTGGAGCCGGGTCCTCTGCTGACGACGATGTGGGTTGTGAGCTTGCCTGGGTCGATCTTCTGTACGTTCTCGATGACGCGTGTCCTGCTCGACCTCGACGGCCATCGGTCGCGCATGTCTCACTTCTATCGCGAACTGACCTGGAGAGTCTTTGTGACGCCGGTCATGTTCGCCCGAGGTCTCATGCTCTTTGTCCCCTTCTTCGTGATCGTGACTCTGATTGTGGTGTGGGGCACCCCCCTGGTCTTCGAGTGGGGAGAGCCAGAGCTCTGGTACCTCGTGACAGGCGGAGTGCTCGTTGCGATGCTCTTCGCGACACTGGTGCTGCAGCTCGTCGTGGGGCTGACCGGACGGCCGAGGTTGCTCGTGCATCCCCGCGTGCGCGGCCTCACGGTGCCGCAACTGGAGACATACATGGGCGTGCCGATCGCCGAGCGCAGGCCGCGCATCGAGCGCTGGCGCGAGAAGGGCAGGCGGCGCGGGCCGCGGGTCTAGCGTCCGCACGCGCGCCGTACCCGTTCTGCGGGTCCAACGGAGACACTCAGCTGAATCTGCCCCACTTGCGACGTTCGCACCGCGAGGCGGCGCGTCGACCCGCAGATCCGGTACGACGCCAGGACCGCGGGTTCCACTCGAAACGTTTCGATGCTAGCCTGAATCCATGACGAACCAGACTTCGGGCACCGCTGCCCGCACCTTCCCCGAGGGCTTCCTGCTGGGGGCCGCCACCGCCTCCTACCAGATCGAGGGAGGCGCCCACGAGGGTGGCCGCGGCCCGTCCATCTGGGACACCTTCTCCCGCACGCCAGGCAAGGTCGTGGCCGGCGACACGGGCGACGTCGCGTGCGACCACTTCCACCGTTGGGAGGCCGACGTCGACCTGATGGCCGACCTGGGCCTGCAGGCGTACCGCTTCTCGATCGCCTGGCCCCGCGTGCAGCCCACCGGCACGGGCGACTTCAACGAGGAGGGCATCGCCTTCTACTCGAACCTCATCGACCGCCTGCTCGACAAGGGCATCACGCCGATGATCACGCTCTACCACTGGGACCTCCCTCAGGCGCTCGACGACAAGGGCGGCTGGCTCAGCCGCGACACGATCGACGCCTTCGTCGTCTACGCCACCCGCATGGTCGAGGAGTTCGGCGACCGCGTGCGCCACTGGGTGACCTTCAACGAGCCGTGGGTGTCCTCGGCGGTGGGCTACGGCGCAGGCGCCCACGCCCCGGGCCACGCCGACGACGTCGAGGCGCTCATCTCCGCGCACCACCTGCTGCTGAGCCACGGCCGCGCCTACCGCGCGATGAAGGCGATCACCTCGGAGATCGAGGTGGGCCTGGTCAACAACTGCCACACCCCGCGCCCCTGGGACCCGAGCAACCCCAAGGACCGCGAGGCTGCCGCCTACATCGATGCGCTGGCCAACACCATGTGGCACCAGCCGTTCATCGACGGCACCTACCCCGAGGTCCTGAAGCCCGGCACGGCGCACCTCACCGACTGGTCGTTCGTGCACGAGGGCGACCTCGAGGAGATGCACGGAGCGGTCGACTGGTTCGGCATCAACTACTACGCGTCGCACCTGGTGCGCCACAACCCGCGCAAGGGGGAGGCGGTCTCGGGCGTCGCGACCCTCGCTGACGGCCACAAGGCAGGCGCGAACAGCCCGTGGCCCGGCGACGAGGAGATCGAGTTCATGCCCCCGGTGGGCCAGCTCACCGCAATGGGCTGGAACATCGACCCTGGCGCCTTCCACGCGCACATTCTCAAGATCCACCGCGAAACCGGCAAGCCGATCGTCATCACCGAGAACGGCTCGGCCTGGGACGACGTGGTGGACGGGGACGGCCGCGTGCGCGACACGGGCCGCATCGACTACTTCCACGGCCACCTGAACGCCGTGTTGGACGCGCTCGAGGAGGGCGCCGACGTCCGCGGCTACATGGCGTGGTCGCTCATGGACAACTTCGAGTGGGCGCAGGGCTACGCCAAGCGCTTCGGCATCGTGCGCGTGGACTACGACACGCTCGAGCGCCGCTGGAAGGACTCGGCGTACTGGTACCAGGAGGTGCTCCGCACCCGGGCGATCCCGGCAGTGGACGCCGCGCTGGCCGAGACCCCGCCCCGCACCTCCTAGGCGGCAGGACCGGGGCCGATGCCGGCATCGGCCCCGTCGTAGCCGCCGGGACGCGCGTCTCGCCGGTGACGCCTGGCGCGCCTTCTACACTGGTGCGCATGGCCCGCCGTCGCTCGACCAAGCGCCCCTACGGGGAGCCGCATCCCGAGCTCGACGTCGACGCCCTGCGCGGCGGCCTGGGCGCCAGGCGCGAGACGGGGCCGCGCGGCGAGGAGTACTTCGTCGCGGTGCCGAGGCCCAACGACAAGGTCTACATTTGCCCCGGCTGCGGCCAGGAGATCGACGGTGAGACGCCGCACCTCGTGGCATGGCCCACGGGATCGATCTTCGGCGACGAGGCGGCCGCCGCCGCCCGCCGTCACTGGCACACGAACTGCTGGAACTCGTTCGGGAGGACGCGTGGCTGAGGAGATCCGGTCGATGACGGTGCTGCCCGCGCACCGCGAGGACATCGAGCTGAGGACCGAGGACGGGCTCACGCTCGTGGGCGAGCTCGCGCTGCCGGAGTCGGGCGAGCCCACCGCCACCCTCATCACGCTGCACCCGCTGCCCACGCACGGCGGCTTCATGGACTCCCACATCCTGCGCAAGGCGGCCTGGCGCCTGCCCGCGCTGGCGAACGTCGCCGTGCTGCGATTCAACACGCGAGGCACGTCGTCGCCGCGCGGCACGTCGGACGGCGAGTTCGGCGAGGGCGTCACAGAGGCGGCCGATGTGAGGGCAGCTGTGGACTTCGCCGTCTCCCGCGGCCTGCCTCACCGCTGGCTCGTGGGCTGGAGCTTCGGCACCGAGCTCACCCTCATGCACGGCGCGGAGCTGGACGTCGAGGGTGCGATCCTGCTGTCCCCGCCGCTGCACCGCGCGACAGAGGACGACATGCGCGCGTGGGCGGCCACCGGCAAGCCCGTGCGCGCGCTGGTGCCCGAGCACGACGACTTCCTGAAGCCCGACGAGGCGCGCGAGCGGTTCGTCCCGCTGACCGGTCTGGACCTCGTCCCCGTCGACGGAGCCAAGCACCTCTGGGTCGGCGAGGCGTATGTGCGTATTGTGCTGAACGAGATCGTCGCCACCGTCGCCCCCGGCGTGGGGCCGCTTCCCACCGAAGTGCCGTAGCAGTCAAGGAACAGGAGTCACTCTCATGAGCGTTCCCGTGGTCTTCCTCAACGCCTTCCCCGTCGACCGCACGCAGTGGGACGGGCTGATCGACGCGCTCGCCGACGCGACCGACGCCGACTTCATGACCTTCGACATGCCGGGCATGGGCGGCACCGCTCCGAGTCCCGAGGAGCCGGCTCTCGAGCTCATCGCCGATGCGGCAGTCGAGGCCGTGCGGGAGGCCACCGGCAGCGACACGGCGGTGTGGATCGGCTGCTCGATGGGCGGCTACGTCGCGATGGCCATCGCCGAGCGCAGCCCCGACGCTGTGGCGGGCCTCGGGCTGATCGCCACGAGGGCCGTCGCCGACACCGAGGAGCAGGCGGCGAAGCGCGAGGCGGCCGCTCAGGCGGCTGAGGCCGCCGGGGGAGTGCCAGAGCCCCGTGCCGTCGCTGAAGGCCTCGTGGGTACCCAGGGGTCGCGCCGCGAGGCGCTGGTGTCCGCCGCGGCCGATGTGGTGGCGCAGCAGGGCGGCGAGGGCTATGCGTGGAACCAGCGCGCGATGGCGGCGCGCCCCGACCGCGTCGAGGTACTCCGGGCGATCGACGCCCCCGCAGTCATCGTGGGCGGGCGTCTCGACGGCATCACGCCGGCCGAGGAGATCGAGAGGATCGCCGAGGCCCTGGGCGTCGAGCCGGTGTGGATCGAGGACGCCGGTCACCTCGCGGCATACGAGTCGCCCAGCCAGGTGGCTGCGGCGCTGCGCGCGCTGGTCTAGTCGCTAGCCGCTAGCTGTACTCGGTCAGATCGTTGGTGACGCGGGAGTAGGGAGAAGGCCTCCATTCTGAGTGGTGTCTAACGTCACTCGAAGAGGAAGGCCTTCTCGTGGTCCACCGTAATGCCCGTCTTGCTGAAGAGGG
>JAUIBG010000149.1 GCA_030428165.1 Actinomycetes bacterium | reverse complement strand
GGTACTGGCCGCGGTCGTTCAACTCGCCCGACATCCCGTACAGGCGCTCGATCACTCGAGTCGCGACGGATGACTTGTCGCCCAGCCAGATGGGTGTGCCGAGCACCAGGATGTCGGCACCGATGACGCGGGGGAACAGGCCGGGCCAGTCGTCCCGCTCCTGGCCGCCGCCCGGCACGTCCTCGCGCATATCCGGATAGACGCCGGGTGCGAGCACGTGGTCGGCGGCGCGGAGGTGGTCGACTGCGACTCCGTTCGCCTCCATGATCGCCGCGGCGTTGGCCATCAGCGCCTCAGTGTTGCTGGGCTCGGGGCTGGGCTTGAGGGTGCAGTTCACGAAGCAGGCGGTGAGGCCCGCGAAGGATTCGGACATAGGACAACCTCCCTGAGTCCACGGTACGCGCTGCGTGCGCGCCGGGTCCCAGGGAGGTTGCCTCTAGGGGGAGCTAGCTGACCTCGACCGACTCGACGTCGATGACCTCGCTGCGCTCCTCGGCGACCGCCTTGAACCTGTTGTACTCGCGGGCGACGAAGACGCCGACGATGCCCCACAGGCCCAGGTCGTCGATCGCGCCGAGGCCGAACACGGCGATCAGCGGGTCGGGGATCAGGTCAATCGGCACCACCGTGTAGATCACGGCACCGGCGATCGAGAACCACGTCATCGGGTTCACCTTGAAGTCGCCGTTCTTGATGGCCTTCAGGAAATCCATCCACATACGTTGCCTCCTCACGTAGGCACTGGGCACGGGCCCCCACGACACCGTGCGCCGCTCCAGGATAACCCCGTAGGAACCAAAGTGTAAAGAGAAAGTAAAGCGCTCACAAAGGAGGCCCGGATCGATCACCCGGGACCCGCATCGGCCCCGAGCGCCTACACGACCTCGCGGAGGCGGCCCGTGTGGACGTCGAAGATGAAGCCGCGGACGTCGGACACGTCGAGCAGGAACGGCGACCTGCGGACGCGCTCCATCGACTGGCGCAGGTCCGCGTCGAGGTCGACGAAGCTCTCCGGGGTCCACACCGGCTTGAGCCCGGTCTCCTCGAGGAGCTGATTGCGCAGCTCGTCGTCGGTGAAGGTCAGGGCGCCGCAGTTGGTGTGGTGCACCAGCATGATCGAGCGCGTGCCCAGCTTGCGCTGCGAGATCACGAGCGAGCGGATCATGTCGTCGGTGACGACGCCGCCCGCGTTTCGCATGACGTGGGCGTCGCCGATGTCGAGGCCCAGCGACGCGAAGACGTCGAGTCGCGAGTCCATGCACGTGACGATGGCCAGCTTGCGGCGCGGCGGCAGCGGCCTGTCCGCGACGTACGACTCCGCGTAGGTGGCGTTGTTGGAGACGAGCTCGTCGATCAGACCGGGGTTCTCACTCATGGGGTCAGTGTATTGACGCGGGCCGGAGGCAGAAGCGCCGCGCGGACGGGAGATGATCCGTCCGCGCGGCGCCGGCCTGTGCGAGCCGTGATGCCGGCTACGCGGCGACGGGCTCGAGCGCGACCTCCTCGAGGTGGCCGGTGCTCACGTTGAACACGAAGCCGGTCACCTGGGTGGTGTCGATCAGGAACGGGCTGTTGCGGATCCGCTCGATGCCCTGGCGCACGTCGGTGTGAAGGTCGTCGAAGGCCTCGGCCGCCCACGTGGGCTTGGCCCCGGTGCGCTCACGGAGCTCGTTCCTGAAGCCGTCGTCCGAGAACGTGAGCATGCCGCAGTCGCTGTGGTGGATGAGGATGATCTCCCTGGTGCCCAGGAGATTCTGGGAGATTGCGAGCGAGCGCAGGACGTCCTCGGTCACCACGCCGCCAGCGTTGCGGATCACGTGGGACTCGCCCACCTCGAGGCCGAGCAGGGAGTAGACGTCCAGGCGGGCGTCCATGCAGGCGACGACCGCCAGCTTCCGTGCCGGCGGCAGGGGAAGGTCCGCCGGGTAGCCAGGGGCGTACGCCGCGTTGTGCGGGAGCAGTTCGTCGATGTTGGACATGGATTCCTCTTCATCAGGGGGCGCGGCCATCGCGCCCAGGCCCACCGTGGGCCCTGCGGAACAGTACGATACAGTTTGTCTATTATTCCAATAGATAGTTTCGATGGTAACGATCACCATTCGCGCCGTCGCTGAGTATCGTGAGCGCATGCCCTCCCGCGCCGCCGCGACGACCGGCTCGCAGTCGTCGATCGCCGATGTCGCCGCACTCGCCGGCGTGTCCGGCCAGACCGTCTCCCGCGTCGCCAACGGCTCGAGCAGAGTCGCACCCGAGACCCGGCGCAAGGTGCTCGAGGCGATGGCCAAGCTCGACTACTCGCCCAACGTCGCCGCACGCGCTCTGCGCCGGGGCGACTACGGCACGATCGGCGTGCTGGCGCACCGCCTGGGCCACACCGGCGAGGCCAGCACCGTGGAGGCGATCGCGGCGGCCGCGCGCAAGCACGGCCAGACCATCGCGCTCGTCGACGTCGAGGACGCCGACTCGAGCGCCTTCGAGGACGCCGCCGCGCGGCTGTCCCTGCTGTCGATCGACGCGCTCATCATCGTGCGCGCCAACATCGACGATCCGTCCCGGCTGGTGCTGCCTCGACGCCTGCGGGTGTTCGCATCCGACCGCCGCTTCGACGACAGGTACCCGACCATCGGCACCGACGAGGCAGGCGGGATAGCAGCGGTGATGGACCACCTGCTGAGCCTCGGCCATCGCAGGATCGCGCACATCGCAGGTCCCGACAGCTCGTGGGCTGCCCAGGCGCGCGAGTCCGCATGGCGCACCGCCCTCGAGGCGGCGGGACTGCCAGCGACCGAGCCCATCGTCGGCGACTGGTCGGCCGCCTCGGGCCGGGCCGCGATGACCGCGCTGCTGGAGCGCTCGGGAGACCTCGCGCCCACCGCCGTGGTGTGCGCGAACGACGAGATGGCGTTCGGCGCGGTGTCCTCCGCGGTCGAGGCTGGACTGTCCGTGCCGGCCGACCTGTCCGTCACCGGCTTCGACGACATCCCCCTCGCGGGCTTCTCGACGCCGCCGCTGACCTCGGTCACGCAGGACTTCGCGCGCATCGGCCGCGAGCTGGTCGAGGCAGCGCTGGGCGAGTCCCATTCGGCCGTCGTCCCCGCCACGCTGGTGATCCGCGAGTCCACCGCGCCGCCGCGCTCGGCGTAGCCGCCCCACCCCGGGACAGCCGCCGAGACCTTCGTCCTCTCGCGTCCACGACGGCGGTGTGTTAACGTCAACACAGCGGCAGGGTCGCCTCGCCTTTCGGGGGCGCCTGCGCCGGCATCCGATCCACACCAAGGAGCACCCGATGGCCGCCATCGACCTCGTCAGGGACGACCGCATCCGCGTCGTCAGGGACACTCTCGCGGACACCCGCGAGCTCATCTACTTCGACGACGCGTCGACGTCGCTGCCGGCTGAGCGTCGCGCCGATCGCCGTGACAGTGTGGAGCGCCCCCCGACGGCCTCGCTGCGCCAGGATCCCCTCACCGGCGAGTGGATCACGATCGCGACCGCGCGTCAGAACCGCGTGATGCTGCCGCCCAAGCACCTCGACCCGCTCGCGCCGCAGACGGACGAGAACCCGTCCGAGATCCCGGACATGTACGACGTGGCGGTCTTCGAGAACAAGTCCCCCTCGTTCGGCCCGTTCACCGGCGCCGATGCCGAGGGGCCCGGCGCCGGCATCGGCCTCGAGCGCGTGGTCACCTCGGTGGGCCGCTGCGAGGTGGTGTGCTTCGCCCCCGACTCCGAGGGCTCCTACGCGTGGCTGCCGACCGAGCGCGTCCGCACCGTCGTCGAGGCCTGGGCGCACCGGACGGCCGAGCTCTCCGCGATCCCCGGCGTGGTCCAGGTCTTCCCGTTCGAGAACCGCGGCGAGGCCATCGGTGTGACGCTGCACCACCCGCACGGCCAGATCTACTCGTACCCCTACGTGACGCCGCGCACCCAGCGGCTCCAGGCATCGGTCGCGTCGTACGGGCCGGGCCTCATGGGCGACATCCTCGCCTCGGAGCAGGCGGGAGGACGCGTGGTGCTGTCAGGCGAGCACTGGACGGCGTTCGTGCCGTTCGCCGCTCGCTGGCCCGTGGAGGTGCACATGCTGCCCCACCGCGACGTGCCCGACTTCGCTCACACGACGCTCGAGGAGCGCGACGAGCTCGCCGTCCTGCACCCGCGCCTGCTGCGCGCACTTGACAGGCTCTACGACACGCCCACGCCGTACATCTCGGCGTGGCATCAGGCGCCGCTGGTCGGCGGGGAGGGCATCAGGATGATGCTGCAGGTGACGTCGCCTCGACGCGGCGCGGACAAGATGAAGTTCCTGGCAGGCTCGGAGGCCGCCATGGGCGCCTGGGTGGGCGACCTCGCCCCCGAGCAGACCGCGGCGAACCTCGTGGCCGCTCTCTCGACGGCCGACGCCGACTTCGCCGCAGGGGCGGACCGATGAGCGCCGTGCACTTCGCCGAGCGGTTCGGCTACGAGCCCGACGGCGTCTGGTCGGCGCCAGGCCGTGTCAACCTCATCGGCGAGCACACCGACTACAACGAGGGCCTCGTGCTGCCCTTCGCGATCGACAAGCGCACCACCTGCGCCGCCGCCGTGCGCGAGGACCGCATCGTGCGCGTCGCGACGACGTTCGCCCCCGAGATCGTCGAGATCGGCCTCGACGAGATCACCGCGGACACGGTGTCCGGATGGTCGGCCTACGTGCTGGGCATGGTGGCGTCGATGCGCTCGGCACGGCTGGTCGACGGGACCGGACTGGACCTGATGATCGACTCGAACGTGCCGGTGGGCGCCGGGCTGTCGTCGTCCGCGGCGATCGAGTGCGCCACCGGCGTCGCCGTGCGCGACCTGTGGGGCCTCGAGATGACCAGGATCGAGGTGGCGAAGGCCGGTCGCGTGACCGAGAACCATGTCGTCGGCGCCCCGACCGGGCTGCTCGACCAGGCCGCGTCGATGCTGGGCGAGAGGGACCACGCCGTGTTCCTCGACTGCCGCACCGAGGAGGCCGAGTCCGTGCCGCTGCACGCCGAGGAGGCCGGCCTGGTGCTGCTCGTGATCGACTCGAAGGTCGAGCACTCGCACGCGACCGGCGGCTACCGCGAGCGCAAGGCGTCGTGCGACTACGCCTGCGAGGTCCTGGGGGTGACCGCGCTGCGCGACGTCACCATGGACACGCTCGACGACGCGCTGGCGCAGCTGGACCCGGTCACTCAGCGGCGCGTGCGCCACATCGTCACCGAGAACGAGCGCGTGGCCCAGACCGTCGCGCTGCTGCAGTCCGAGGGCCTCGGCGCGATCGGCGACCTCATGGTCGCGTCGCATGTCTCGATGCGCGACGACTTCGAGATCTCGGCACCGGAGATGGACCTCATCGTGGACACAGCGATGGCCGCTGGCGCCGTGGGCGCGCGCATGACGGGAGGCGGTTTTGGCGGCTCGGCGATCGCCGTCGTCCGCGAGGCCGATGTCGCCGCCGTGTCCGAGGCAGTCGTCGCCGCCGCGCAGGCGGCCGGGTATCCCACGCCGGTGCCGTTCGTCGCGGTACCGTCGCACGGTGCCGGGCGCGACTCGGCGATCGAGACCGCGGAGGCACACGCATGAGCTGGATGATCACGGGCGGCGCGGGCTACATCGGCGCCCACGTCACGCGCGCGCTGGGCGAGGCGGGCATGGACGCGGTCGTGGTCGACGACCTGTCGTCCGGCTTCGCGAAGTTCGTTCCCGAGGGCGTGCCGTTCGTGCAGGCGTCGATCCTCGACACCGAGGCCGTGACGGCGGCCATGAAGGAGCACGACGTCACCGGCGTCATCCACTGCGCGGGCTACAAGTACGCCGGCGAGTCCGTGAAGTTCCCCGTGCACACCTACCGTCAGAACGTTGAGGGCACCGGCTGCCTGCTCGACGCGATGAAGGCGGCCGGAGCAACCAAGCTCGTGTTCTCCTCCTCGGCGGGCGTGTACGGCACGCCGCCCGTCGCCGTGGTGACCGAGG
>JAUIBG010000006.1 GCA_030428165.1 Actinomycetes bacterium | reverse complement strand
GATCGTCTCGAAGGCGGAAGGGCGGATCGTCGCGGCCGAGACCCGCGACCAGGCCATCGCGGGCGAGACCGTGCGCGTCGTGGCGTCGATCCCCCATGCGAACGACGACGGTGCGACGCTGATCGTGGAGAACCGACTCGGTATCGTCTCCGCCGCGGCCGGCGTGGACGCCTCGAACACCGCCGACGGCACCGTGCTGCTGCTGCCCGCGGACCCCGACGCCTCCGCGCGCGCCCTCGCGGATGGACTGCGCGAGGCGACCAGCGCGCGCATCGGCGTGATCATCACCGACACGCTCGGGCGCGCGTGGCGCGACGGCCAGACCGACCACGCCATCGGCGCGGCCGGGGTCACCGTGTTCGACGAGTTGCTCGGCACCGCCGACTCGCAGGGCCGCGAGCTGGTGGCCACCCGGCCGTGCCTCGCCGACGAGATCGCCGCAGCGGCCGATCTGGTCAAGGGCAAGGCGACAGGACTGCCGATCGCGATCGTCCGCGGAGTGTCGCGGGCGGTCGGCGCGCTTGACCTGCCGGGGGCGCGCAGCATCGTGCGCGATCCGGCCAAGGACATGTTCAGGAGGGGCCACCGCGAGGCCTTCGACGACGGCTATGCAGCCGGGCTCGCGGAGGCTCAGGACCCCACGTGGTCGCAGGGAGATCAGGAGACGGCATGACACTCACGCTCGGATACAAGGCATCAGCGGAGCAGTTCGGCCCGCGCGAGCTCGTGGAGCTCACCGTCGCGGCAGAGGCCCACGGCTTCGAGACCGCCGCGGTCAGCGACCACTTCCAGCCGTGGCGCCACACCGGCGGACACGCTCCCTTCTCGCTGGCCTGGTTGGCCGCGGCGGGCGAGCGCACCTCGACCATCACGCTCGGGACGTCCGTGCTCACGCCCACCTTCCGGTACAACCCCGCGGTGCTGGCCCAGGCGTTCGCGACGCTCGGCGACATGCACGACGGCCGCGTCTGGCTGGGAGTCGGCACGGGCGAGGCGCTCAACGAGATCGCCACGGGCTACCAGGGGGCAGGCGAGCAGTCGTGGCCCAAGTTCAAGGAGCGCTTCGCGCGCCTGCGCGAGTCGGTGCGGCTCATGCGCGCCCTGTGGTCCGGCGCCCGCGTGAGCTTCGACGGCGAGTACTACTCGACGCACGACGCGTCGATCTACGACCGCCCCGAAGGCGGCATCCCCGTCTACATCGCCGCTGGCGGCCCGGTCGTCGCCAAGTACGCGGGGCGCGCGGGCGACGGCTTCATCTGCACCTCGGGCAAGGGCCGCGAGCTCTACACCGAGAAGCTGCTGCCCGCCGTCGCCGCTGGCGAGGAGGCCGGCGGCAAGGAGGTCGGCAGCACCGCTCGCATGATCGAGATCAAGCTGTCCTACGAGACGACGATGGACGCCGCACTCGACAACACCCGCTTCTGGTCTCCCCTGTCACTGCCGGCTGAGGCCAAGCACTCCATCACCGACCCGGTCGAGATGGAGCAGGCTGCCGATGCGCTCGACATCGAGCAGATCGCGTCGCGCTGGATCGTGGGGACGGACGCGGACGAAGTCGCGGCGCGCATCGGCGAGTACGTCGAGATGGGCTTCACGCACCTGGTCTTCCACGCACCTGGGCACGACCAGCGCCGCTTCATGGCGCTGTTCGAGAAGGACCTCGCGCCGCGCCTGCGCGCGATGGCCTAAGCAGGCGTCGTACCCTAGGCGTACGGTGCGTCCATGGACGACGCCTACTCCCTGACGACGCTCGACGGCTCGACCTGGGACCAGTTCGCGGACCTCGTCGAGCGCAACGGCGGGATCTTCGGCGGCTGCTGGTGCCTGGGCTTCCACCTCGAGCCCGGCGACCGCACCGCCGACCGCAAGGGTGCCAAGGAGGAACGCGTGCGCAGCGGGAACGCCCACGCCGCTCTGGTCGTCGACGGCGAGGGCGCCGCACAGGGGTGGGCCCAGTGGGGCAGCAGAGCGGAGCTCCCGGGAATCAAGCACCTCCGCGCATACTGCCAGGAGCCGCCGGAGACACCCGACTGGCGGATCACCTGCGTGTTCGTCGACAAGCGACATCGCGGCGAGGGCGTCGCTCGCCTCGCCATCGAGGGCGCGCTCGCACAGATCGCCGCTCAGGGCGGAGGACGGGTCGAGGCGATCTCCGAGACGACCGCCGACAGGGTGGCGCACGGGCGCTTCCTGTTCAGCGGCACGGTCGAGCTCCTCGAGAGCCTGGGCTTCGATCGCGTCCGCCAGGTGGGCAAGCACGCCTGGATCATGGCGCGAGTCCTCGACCCCGCCTAAGGCGCGTACACGAGCAGGCGCTCCTTCAGGTCCGGGCCGATGCGGGTGAGACGGCCGCTCGCCCCGTCGACCATCGCCATGGTGGTCGCCGCGGTGACGCACACCGTGCCGTCGACGATCAGCCGGTAGTCGATCACGAAGCTGGCGCCCGAGACCTTGGAGACAGACACCTCCGCCTCGATGGGCTCCGTGCGGTGGTCGATGGGGCGCTGGTAGGCCACCTGCACACCCGCGACCAGCACCCACGTCTCCGCCGCGGCATTCAGCGGCGGCAGGATCGGGTCCTCGTCCCGCCAGAACACGAGGACGCGCGCCTGCTCGAGCAGACCCACGATCGCGACGTTGTTGACGTGCCCGTAGGCATCGAGGTCGCTCCAGCGCAGATGGATGGGGACGGTGATCGCAGCCATGCCCGCAGTCTAGGAGCGCTGGGGTCGCGCGCCGGTCCTGCGAAAGTCCCGTGTGAACGCTCTCACGCCCCTGTCGAGGCGCGAGCTGCTGTGGCAGGATGCTGAGGCAGCGCAGTCAACGGAGACCGCCCGAGAGAAGAGGATCCATGACGGAGCCCATCCGCCTCGCCGTCCACGGCGGCCTTGCCCACATCACCCTGGACAGGCCCGCCCGCCTCAATGCGATCGACTTCGAGATGGGCGACTTCTTGCGCGACGTCGCCACCTACGTCACGAGCGCGGCAGGCGTCGGGGCGATCCTGCTCGACGCTCACGGACCCGCGTTCTGCTCGGGCGGGGACGTGCTGGCGATGGCGGGCACGGGGGCCACCGGGGCCGATGTGACGCGCGCGGCCGTGACGATCAACGAGGCGATCCAGACGTTCGTGCTCTCCCCCATCCCGATCGTCGCCTCGGTGCGGGGCGCGGTCGCCGGCGGGGGCATCGGCATCATGCTGCTCGCGGACTACATCGTCGCGGGACCCGACCTCAAGGTGGTCGGCAAGTACGCGGACGTCGGGCTGACTCCCGACTTGGGCGTCTCCACGCTGCTGCCCGCGACCGTGGGCCAGCGCCGGGCGCTCGAGCTCCTCATGACCGACCGCCAGCTCGATGCGGCCGAGGCGCTCGAGTGGGGCATGGTCGCCGAGGTCGCGGACGACCCCGACACCCGTGCCCGCGAGATCGCCACCCACTGGCTCACCGGCGCGACTGCTGCGTACGGCCACGCCAAGCGGCTCGTGCGGGAGGGCGCGCACCGTCCCTTCGCGGCGAGCCTTGCCGACGAGGCCGCGACCATCGGCGCCGCCTTCGAGACGCACGCCGCCCAGGAGCGCATCGCGGCCTTCGCCAAGAGGTCGGTGGAGCGCCGATGAGCACGGTGGACACCCAGGACGCCCCTCTGCGCGGGGCTACGGTGCTGATGTCGGGTGGCAGCCGCGGCATCGGCCTGGCCTGCGCCCTGAGGATCGCGCGGGACGGCGCCAACATCGTGCTGCTCGCCAAGACCGACGAGCCGCACCCCCGCCTCGAGGGCACCGTCCATACCGCGGCAGCCGCGATCCGCGAGGCCGGCGGACAGGCGGTCGCGGTGGTCGGCGACGTGCGCAGCGACGACGACATCGAGCATGCCGTCGAGACCGCGGTGGCTGACTTCGGCGGCATCGACATCGTCATCAACAACGCCAGCGCGATCGACTTGTCGCGCTCGCTCGCGCTCGAGCCGGGCAGGTACGACCTCATGCAGGACATCAACACGCGGGGCACCTTCATGCTCACCCGCGCCGCGATGCCCCACCTCCTGCTGTCGGAGCACCGCAGGGTGGTGTCGATGTCGCCGCCCATCAACCTCAACCCGCGCTGGCTCGGCGCCCACATGGGCTACACGATGGCCAAGTACGGGATGACGCTGGCGACCCTGGGGATCGGCGCCGAGTTCGCGGAGCAGGGCGTCGTCGCCTCGACGCTGTGGCCGCGCACCACCATCGACACGGCTGCGGTGCGCAACGTGCTCGGCGGGGAGAAGCTCGCCACCCTGAGCCGGACGCCGGAGATCTACGCGGACGCGACGTACGAGGTGCTCACATCGTGGCCCGTCTCGGTCGCGGGCCGGTCGCTGATCGTCGAGGACGTGCTCGAGGCCGCAGGGGTGAGCGACTTCTCGAAGTACGCGGCGGTGCCGGGGACTCCGGACTTCGAGCTGTACCCGGACATCTTCCTCGACTGACGCCCACCCCACCCCACCGGGAAGTGGTGACTTGTTGACGCCAGACCCGGCGTGTCGCTGTCGATGTGGTGAGTTCTTCACCTGCCGGTGCGGCACCTCGGCCCTTCGGCTGCCGGCGCGGAGGTCGACGTCCAACGGCGCACCGGAGCAGCAGCGGACGGGGCGCGGTACGTCTCGCGCCCAGAACTCACCACATCGGGCGCGACACGCCGGAGCACGTGCGAAGAACTCACCACTTCCCGTTGGCGGAGGTGGGGGCGGGCGCGGGCTCGGGGAGCCCTGAACGCACAAGACCCCGGCCACCTGACGGTGACCGGGGTCCGATGCGTAGGGGCTAGTCGCGCGGGATGTCGAGCTCCTCGAGCTTGACGGCCTCGCCGGTGCCCTCGGAGTAGGTGCCCTCGCCGAACATCGAGCCGTCCCACTCCTCGTACCCGAAGGTCGGGAAGAGGTTGGCCTTGGCCTCCTCGGTGGGCTCGATGGTCGCCGTGCGGTGGTAGCCGATGCCGGTACCGGCAGGGATGAGCTTTCCGAGGATCACGTTCTCCTTCAGGCCGAGCAGCGGGTCCGACTTGCCGGACATCGCCGCCTCGGTGAGGACGCGCGTGGTCTCCTGGAACGACGCGGCCGACAGCCACGAGTCGTTCGCCAGGGACGCCTTGGTCAGGCCCATGAGCTCGGGGCGGGCCGAGGCAGGCTTGCCGCCTGCCTGCACCGTCTCGCGGTTGGCCTTCTCGAAGCGCGCACGCTCGACCAGCTCACCCGGGAGCAGGCTGGTGTCGCCCGCCTCCAGGACCGTCACGCGACGCAGCATCTGGCGCACGATGACCTCGATGTGCTTGTCGTGGATCTCCACGCCCTGCGAGCGGTAGACCTTCTGGACCTCGTCCACCAGGTGCTTCTGCGTCTGGCGGGGGCCGAGGATGCGCAGCACCGACTTCGGGTCGACCGCACCGGCGATGAGCTGCTGGCCCACCTCGACGTGGCCGCCGTCCTGGATGAGGACGCGGGCACGCTTGGTGACCGGGTACTCGATGACGTCGTCGCCGTTGTCCGGGGTCACGACCAGGCGGCGCGTGGCCTCCGAGTCGTCGATCTTCATCGTGCCGGCGACCTCGGAGATCGGGGCCTCACCCTTGGGGGTACGGGCCTCGAAGAGCTCCTGGACACGCGGCAGACCCTGCGTGATGTCCTCCGCCGACGCCGCACCACCGGTGTGGAAGGTACGCATCGTCAGCTGGGTGCCGGGCTCACCGATCGACTGGGCCGCGATGATGCCGACGGCCTCGCCGATGTCCACCAGCTCGCGGGTCGCGAGCGAGCGGCCGTAGCACTTGGCGCACGTGCCGACGGGCGACTCGCACGTGAGGACCGAGCGGACCTTCACGTCGGTGATGCCCGCAGCGATCATCTGGTCGAGCTGCACGTCGCCGATGTCGGTGCCGGCGGCGCCGATGAGGTTGCCCTCGGCGTCGTTGACGTCCACAGCGAAGGTGCGGGCGAAGACCGAGGTCTCCACGCGCTCGTCCTGGACGACCTCGCCCGAGGCGGTGGTCTCGACGATGGGCATCGTCAGGCCGCGCTCGGTGCCGCAGTCCTCCTCGCGAACGATGACGTCCTGCGACACGTCGACCAGACGACGTGTCAGGTAGCCCGAGTCCGCGGTCTTCAGTGCCGTGTCCGCCAGACCCTTGCGGGCGCCGTGCGTCGCGATGAAGTACTCGAGGACGGTCAGGCCCTCGCGGTAGTTCGACTTGATGGGCCGAGGGATGATCTCACCCTTCGGGTTGTTCACCAGGCCTCGCATGCCGGAGATCTGACGCAGCTGGTTCCAGTTACCGCGAGCACCCGAGGACACCATCGTGTGGACGGTGTTGTACTCGGGGAACTGCGAGCGCATGGCCTGGTCGACCTCGTTCGTGGCACGGGTCCACAGGTCGATCAGCTCCTGGCGACGCTCGTCGTCGGTCACGAGACCCATGTCGAAGTTCGACTGGACCTTCGCGGCCTCGGCCTCGTAGCGCTCGAGGATCTCCTGCTTGTTCGTCGGCATGTGGACGTCCGAGATGGCGATGGTCGCACCGGAGCGCGTGGCCCACTGGAAGCCCGCCGCCTTGAGGGCGTCGAGCGAGGCGGCGACCTCGACCTTCTCGTAGCGCTCGGCCAGCGTGTTCACGATGCTGCCGAGCTTCTTCTTGTCCACGTTGTAGTTGACGAACGGGTAGCTCACCGGGAGCAGGCCGTTGAACAGGGAGCGACCCAGGGTCGTCTCCATGATGAACGGCTCACCCTCGACGTGGCCCTCCGGCAGCTCGAGGTCCTTGGGAGGCACCGTGTCGCCGTCGACGCGCAGCTTGATCATCGCGTTGAGCGACAGCGCACCGGAGTCGAACGCCATGATGGCCTCAGCCTCGGTGGCGAAGGCCAGACCCTCGCCCTTGTCGCCGGGCTTGTGGAGCGTCATGTGGTACAGACCGATGATCATGTCCTGCGAGGGCATGGTCACCGGGCGGCCGTCCGACGGCTTCAGGATGTTGTTCGAGGACAGCATCAGGATGCGGGCCTCGGCCTGCGCCTCCGCGCTCAGCGGAAGGTGCACGGCCATCTGGTCGCCGTCGAAGTCGGCGTTGAACGCGCCGCAGACGAGCGGGTGCAGGTGGATGGCCTTGCCCTCGACCAGCTGGGGCTCGAATGCCTGGATGCCGAGGCGGTGCAGGGTCGGTGCACGGTTCAGCAGCACCGGGTGCTCGCGGATGACCTCCTCGAGCACGTCCCAGACCTCGCCGCGCGAACGCTCGACCATGCGCTTGGCCGACTTGATGTTCTGCGCGTGGTTCAGCTCCACGAGGCGCTTCATCACGAACGGCTTGAAGAGCTCCAGGGCCATCTGCTTGGGCAGACCGCACTGGTGCAGCTTCAGCTGCGGGCCGACCACGATGACCGAACGGCCCGAGTAGTCGACGCGCTTGCCGAGCAGGTTCTGACGGAAGCGGCCCTGCTTGCCCTTGAGCATGTCCGAGATGGACTTCAGGGGACGGTTGCCCGGTCCGGTGACAGGGCGACCGCGACGGCCGTTGTCGAACAGCGCGTCGACGGCCTCCTGAAGCATGCGCTTCTCGTTGTTCACGATGATGTCCGGCGCACCGAGGTCGAGCAGACGCTTGAGTCGGTTGTTGCGGTTGATCACGCGGCGGTACAGGTCGTTGAGGTCGGAGGTCGCGAAGCGGCCACCGTCGAGCTGCACCATCGGGCGCAGGTCCGGCGGGATGACCGGGACGGCGTCCAGCACCATGCCAGCAGGCTCGTTGGTCGTCGTCAGGAACGCGTTGACGACCTTGAGGCGCTTGAGCGCACGGGTCTTGCGCTGACCGCGGCCGGTGTCGATGATCTCGCGCAGCTTCTCCGCCTCGGCCTGAAGGTCGAAGTCGATGAGGCGACGCTGGATCGCCTCGGCGCCCATCGAGCCCTTGAAGTACGAGCCGTAGCGACGGCTCATCTCGCGGTAGAGCTGCTCGTCGCCCTCGAGGTCCTGGACTTTGAGGTTGCTGAAGCGGTCGAAGATCGTCTCGAGGCGGTCGAGCTCGGCGTCCGCCTTCTTGCGGATGGCGCCCATCTCGCGCTCGGCGGCGTCCTTGACCTTGCGCTTGGCGTCGGACTTGGCGCCCTCCGCCTCGAGCTCGGCCAGGTCCTTCTCGAGCTTCTCGGCGCGGCCGTTGATGGCCACGTCGCGGTCGTTCGCGAGGCGCTTCTTCTCCTGCTCGAGCTCATTGCGGAGCTGCGGCAGGTCCTCGTGACGGCCCTCCTCGTCCACCTCGGTCACCATGTAGGCGGCGAAGTAGATGATCTTCTCCAGGTCCTTCGGGGCGAGGTCGAGCAGGTAGCCCAGGCGCGACGGGACGCCCTTGAAGTACCAGATGTGGGTCACGGGAGCGGCGAGCTCGATGTGGCCCATGCGCTCACGACGCACCTTGGAGCGCGTGACCTCGACGCCGCAGCGCTCGCAGACGATGCCGCGGTAGCGGACGCGCTTGTACTTGCCGCAGCCGCACTCCCAGTCGCGGGTGGGGCCGAAGATCTTCTCGCAGAAGAGTCCGTCCTTCTCCGGCTTCAGGGTGCGGTAGTTGATGGTCTCGGGCTTCTTGACCTCGCCGTGGGACCAGGTGCGGATGTCCTCGCCGGAGGCCAGGCCGATGCGCAGATCGCTGAATTCGTTCACGTCGAACATAGGTGTGGACGCTCCTTAAATCTCGTCGACGCTCGAGGCGTCCGGGCGGCTGGACAGGGAGATGCCGAGGGACTCGGCGGCCTGGTACGCGTCCTCGTCGGTCTCGCGCATCTCGACCACCTGGCCGTCGTGGTTCAGCACCTCGACGTTCAGGCAGAGCGACTGCATCTCCTTCATGAGGACGCGGAACGACTCGGGCAGACCGGGCTCTGGGATGTTCTGTCCCTTGACGATGGCCTCGTACACCTTCACGCGGCCGGTGACGTCATCGGACTTGATGGTGAGGAGCTCCTGGAGGGCGTAGGCGGCGCCGTACGCCTCCAGTGCCCAGACCTCCATCTCACCGAAGCGCTGACCGCCGAACTGCGCCTTACCGCCCAGCGGCTGCTGGGTGATCATCGAGTACGGGCCGGTCGAGCGGGCGTGGATCTTGTCGTCCACGAGGTGGTGGAGCTTCAGGATGTACTTGTAGCCCACGGTGATCGGGTCCGGGAACGGCAGGCCGGTGCGGCCGTCGAACAGACGCGCCTTGCCGTCCTCGCCGACCAGGCGGTCGCCGTCGCGGTTCGGGTTCACGACCGTGCGGAGACCGTCGAGGGTCTCCTCCTTCAGTCCGTCGAACACCGGCGTCGCCACCGGGTTGCCGGGCTCGGACGAGCGCGCCACGTCGGGCAGGCTCTGCGCCCACTCCTCCGTGGAGCCGGTCGCGTCCCAGCCGTTCTTGGCGACCCAGCCGGTGTGCGTCTCCAGGATCTGGCCGACGTTCATGCGGCCGGGGACACCCAGCGGGTTGAGGATGACGTCGACGGGCGTGCCGTCCTCGAGGAACGGCATGTCCTCGACCGGCAGGATCGTCGAGATGACGCCCTTATTGCCGTGACGGCCCGCGAGCTTGTCGCCCTCGGAGATCTTGCGGCGCTGCGCGATGTACACGCGGACCAGCTCGTTCACGCCCGCAGGCATGTCGTCGCCGTCCTCCTCGGTGAACACGCGGACGCCGATGACGGTGCCGGACTCGCCGTGGGGCACCTTCAGCGAGGTGTCGCGCACCTCGCGCGCCTTCTCGCCGAAGATCGCGCGGAGCAGGCGCTCCTCGGGGGTGAGCTCGGTCTCGCCCTTGGGCGTGACCTTGCCGACGAGGATGTCGCCTGCGCGCACCTCGGCGCCGATGCGGATGATGCCGCGCTCGTCGAGGTCCGCGAGCACCTCCTCGGAGGCGTTCGGGATGTCGCGCGTGATCTCCTCGGGGCCCAGCTTGGTGTCGCGGGCGTCGACCTCGTGCTCCTCGATGTGGATCGAGGACAGGACGTCGTCCTGCACCAGGCGCTGGCTGAGGATGATCGCGTCCTCGTAGTTGTGACCCTCCCAGCACATGAACGCCACGAGCAGGTTCTTGCCCAGGGCGAGGTCGCCGTCGTCGGTGGACGGGCCATCGGCGATGACCGAGCCCTCGACGATGGCGTCGCCCTCGTTGACGAGGACGCGCTGGTTGTAGCTGGTGCCCTGGTTCGAGCGCTCGAACTTGGCGATGCGGTACGAACCGGTCGTGCCGTCGTCGTTCGCGACGGTGACCAGGTCGGAGCTGACCTCGGTGACGACGCCGGGCTTGGTGGCCACGACCACGTCGCCGGTGTCGATCGCCGCACGGCGCTCCATGCCGGTGCCGACGAGCGGGCGCTCCGCGCGCACCAGCGGCACGGCCTGACGCTGCATGTTGGCGCCCATGAGCGCGCGGTTGGCGTCATCGTGCTCGAGGAACGGGATCAGGGCCGTCGCGACCGACACCATCTGACGCGGCGAGACGTCCATGTAGTCCACGGCCTCGCGGGGCACGAACTCGACCTCGCCGCCCTTGGCGCGCACCAGGACGCGGTCCTCAGCGAACGAGTTGTCGTCGTTCAGCGGGGCGTTGGCCTGGGCGATGACGAAGTGGTCCTCGTCGTCGGCCGTGAGGTAGTCGACCTTGTCCGAGACCTTGCCCTTGACGACCTTGCGGTAGGGCGTCTCGACGAAGCCCAGCGGGTTGATGCGCCCGTAGGTCGCGAGCGCGCCGATCAGACCGATGTTCGGACCCTCAGGGGTCTCGATCGGGCACATGCGGCCGTAGTGCGACGGGTGGACGTCACGGACCTCCATGCCCGCGCGGTCGCGGGAGAGGCCGCCGGGGCCCAGCGCCGAGAGGCGGCGCTTGTTGGTCAGGCCCGCGAGCGGGTTGTTCTGGTCCATGAACTGCGAGAGCTGGCTGGTGCCGAAGAACTCGCGGATCGCGGCCACGACCGGGCGCGTGTTGATCAGGGTCTGCGGCGTGATCGCCTCGACGTCCTGGGTCGTCATGCGCTCGCGGACGACGCGCTCCATGCGCGACAGGCCGGTGCGGATCTGGTTCTGGACCAGCTCGCCGACCGCGCGGATGCGGCGGTTGCCGAAGTGGTCGATGTCGTCGGTCTCGACCTGGACGGTACCCTCGGCGGACTCGAAGGTGTCGTGGCCGGCGTGCGCTGCGGCGATGTACTTGGCCGCGGCGATGATGTCGTCGAGGCCCAGCACGGAGTCGTTCAGCGGCTTGCCGACGAGCAGCTTCTTGTTGAGCTTGAAGCGGCCCACCTTGGCGAGGTCGTAGCGCTTAGGGTTGAAGTAGTAGTTGTCGAGCAGGGTCTGGCCCGCCTCGACCGTCGGGGGCTCGCCAGGACGGAGCTTGCGGTACAGGTCGACGAGCGCCTCGTCCTGGGTGTGGACGGTGTCCTTGGCCAGGGTCTCGAGGACGGCCGGGTACTCCTTGAACTGCTCCGAGATCTCCTCGTCGGTCATGCCGAGGGCTTTGAGGAACAGCGTGATGGGCTGCTTGCGCTTACGGTCGACGCGGACGCCGACGGCGTCGCGCTTGTCGATCTCGAACTCGAGCCATGCGCCGCGCGACGGGATCACCTTGGCGGTGAAGATGTCCTTGTCGGACGTCTTGTCGGGGGTGCGCTCGAAGTAGACGCCGGGCGAGCGGACGAGCTGCGACACGACGACGCGCTCGGTGCCGTTCACGATGAACGTGCCCTTGGGGGTCATCAGCGGGAAGTCGCCCATGAACACCGTCTGCGACTTGATCTCGCCGGTGTTGTGGTTCATGAACTCCGCGGTGACGAAGAGCTGCGCCGCGTAGGTGAAGTCTTTCTCCTTGCACTCCTCAGGAGTGTGACGCGGCTCCTCGAAGTACGGGTCCGAGAAGCTCAGCGACATCGTCTTGCCGAAGTCCTCGATCGGGGAGATCTCCTCGAAGATCTCCTCGAGGCCTGCCGTCTCGGGGAAGTCCGTGCGCCCCTCCTTCTTGGCCGCCTCGACACGCTTCTTCCACGTGTCGTTGCCGAGCAGCCAGTCGAAGCTGTCGGTCTGGAGGCCGATGAGGTTGGGGACCTCGAGCGGCTCGGAGATCGAGGCGAACGAGATGCGGTTGGACTGAGAACGGTTGGCGATGGCGGTGGCGTCAGAGGTGCGCGAGGCAGCCAAGGGCGAGTCCTTCCCTATAAGATTCGAATTCATCGAGTCTGACTAGCCGCGGCTCCACCGGATCCCGTGGCGTTCAGCGTGATGAGGCCCCAATGAAGGGGATTCACCGCACGACCGCACGCCGGGTAGGCATATGAGGGCAGGGCAATAGACAGCGCAAGGAATGACTCTACCCGTCTGCGCAAGTCTTGTCCAGTCACGAAACCGCGTCACTTTGGTCTCGCCCGCGCGTCGCTCCCGGGCCGATGCCGGGGCCTGGTCTAGCCGTCAGTCGCCTCCGCTCGCCTCACCATGAGGCGTCAAGGCAGTCGCCGCTCGGCTCCGCCTCGATCTGCAGCGTCGCGTGCGTCAGCCCGTAGCTGTCCGCGAGCATGGCTCGAGCTGCACGCAGCACCGCCTGACCGTCCACCCCCTCGCCGGTGAGGACGTGCGCCGTCAGGACATCCATGCCCGAGGTGAGCGTCCAGGCGTGGACATCGTGCACGCCGGTCACCCCGTCCAGCGCCGCGAGGCTCGCCTCGACCTCGTCGAGGTCCATGCCGTGCGGAGCGTGCTGCGCGAGCACGTGCAGCACCTCGCGCCCCAGTCCGACGGCGCGCACCGCGACGAACGCGCCGATGGCGACCGCCAGCACGGCATCCCACCACGTGTCGCCCGTCCAGGCGACGAGCACGCCGGCGACGATGACGCCCACCGAGCCCAGCGCATCGGCCATGACCTCGAGGTAGGCGCCCCGCACGTTGATCGACTCCCCTGCGCCGGTGCGTAGGATCCACAGCTGGACCACGTTGACGACCAGGCCGATCGCGCCGACGACGAGCATGGGCCCGACCAGGATCTCGTGGTCCGATCCGCGGGTGAACGCGCCGATCAGCACGGCGACGGCGGTGCCGAGCATGATGAGGACAGCCACCGCCGAGGCGAAGACCTCGGCGCGGTAGGCGCCGTAGGTGCTGTGTGCGCTGGGACGGGTGCGGGCGGCGACGATCGTCGCGACGGTCGCCACCGCGAGGGTGACGACATCCGCCAGCATGTGCCCGGCATCGGACAGCAGCGAGAGCGACCCGGTGACGGCGGCGGCGACGAACTCGACGACCATGAACGTGGCCGCGAGCGCGAGCGCGACAATCAGGCGCCAGCGGTGGACGGCGCCCGCGTGCTGCCCGTGATCGTGTGCCATGCAGGCATGGTGGCACAGCGCGATTCGATGACGATTCTCACCGTCAGGAGGCCCGGGCCGCGCTCCTGCCTAGCCGACGATCGCGTCCCACTGCTCCGCGGTCAGATCCTCGGTGATGACCGCTGCACCGCCCGGTGTCTCGTACCAGTCGACGCCCTCGGGGATCGCGTCGAGGTCGCTGTCGAACGGCGCGAGGTACGCGACGGCGGACTCCTGGGTCACACCGGACGAGAGCTCGATCCAGGCACCTCGAGCCGCGAAACTCTCCGGAGTTCCGCACGCAGAACCTGCCGCAGCCTCCGAGTCCAGCACGACGACGAAGCACACATCATCAGCGTCCTGTCCATGCTCGTCGTCAGGCGCATCGTCGACTGCCCCCGCGAGCGCCACATAATGAGTCGCCCCGCCGCCGTCGCCGAGCAGGTGAGCGGTACCGGTCTCGCCTGCACCGGGCAGCACGACCTCGACTTCGGAGTCCAGCGCCAAGTCCGGCACCGCGTCCTCCACGGAGCGCGGGGTGACCGAGCACGCCGCGAGCACAGCTACGGTGGCGGCTGCGGAGAGAACGACTCCATTGATAGCGCGCATAGGTCGAGTCAATCATGTGGCCGAGGCCCGCACCAGGTCCCGCGCCCGGCCCGTCGCAGGCCCCGAGACGCAGCGAAGGCCGCCACCCCGTGAGGGATGACGGCCTTCGCGGAGCCGATGCGCGGGAATCCCGCGCGGCCGAGCTACTTGAGCTCGACGGTGGCGCCGGCAGCCTCGAGCTGAGCCTTGGCCTTCTCGGCGTCCTCCTTCTTGGCGCCCTCGAGGACGGCCTTGGGGGCCTCGTCGACGAGAGCCTTCGCCTCGCCCAGGCCGAGGGAGGTCAGCGCGCGGACCTCCTTGATGACCTGGATCTTCTTGTCGCCGACGGCGGCGAGGATGACGTCGAACTCGTCCTTCTCCTCGGCGGCCTCACCGGCGTCGCCACCGGCGGCACCCGGGGCGGCCACGGCCACGGCGGCCGGGGCGGCGGCGGTGACCTCGAAGGTCTCCTCGAACGCCTTCACGAACTCGGAGAGCTCGATGAGCGAGAGCTCCTTGAACTGCTCGATGAGCTCCTCAGTGCTGAGCTTTGCCATTTCTGTTTCCTAACGGTTGTGCGCGTGCGCGCAGGGTGTGGTGGTGAATGTGGAGACCGCTTACGCGGCCTCCTCCTGCTTGGCACGCAGGGCGTCGACGGCGCGCGCTGCCTGAGCGAGCGGCGCCTGGAACATGTATGCCGCACCGAACAGCGACGCCTTCATGGCGCCGGCTGCCTTGGCGAGCAGTACCTCACGGGACTCGAGGTCTGCGAGCTTCGAGATGTCTTCAGGAGAGAGGACGTTGCCCTCGAGGAGGCCGGCCTTGACGACCAGATCCTTGTGCTCCTTGCCGAAGTCCTTCAGACCCTTTGCAACCTCCACCGGGTCACCGGTGACGAATGCAATGGCCGTGGGGCCGGTGAAGTGCTCGTCGAGCCCCTCAATCCCAGCCTCCTTGGCCGCGAGCGCCGTCAGAGTGTTCTTCGCAACGTTGTACGTCGCGTTGCCACGGAGCTTTCCGCGGAGCTCAGCGAGCTCCGGAACGGAGAGGCCGCGGTACTCGGTGATCACAACGGCGTTGGACGCGCGGAAGTTCTCCACGAGCTCCTGGACCGCTGCCACCTTGTCTGGCGTCGCCATAGTTGTCCTTCCGAATATCTGACCGTCGGCTCCTTGCGGAACCCGCCCCGGAGAACAGAAAAGCCCCGCGCAGGCGGGGCTGGGCAGCGGGAGGGCCTCGGACGCAAGAAGGGCGACCACGAAGGGCCGCCCGAGCTCCGACGCTTCTGACGCGTCTCAGTTCACCTGCGCTGGCCTCCGCTGCTGCGGGACTTCGGTGAGGTCCGGTTTCCCGAACCCTACGACCGGCGGTCTTGGGCGTCGTCAAGTGTACGGGTCGGCAGCCCGCTGAAGCAAACCGGCACTGCTGGGACGACGCGAGCGCTCGCAAGTGGAACATCGCGCACGGAGAATCGCGGTTTCATCGTGCGTCACGTTCCACTTGTGGGTGGAGGGAGTTCGGGGCCGGCCGCGGAGTCGATGCCGGGGCAAGGCGGCAGGCACCGCAGCCGATGCCGGGGCGGCATGGACACGGCACCTCCGGACGCACGAAGGCCCGGCTCTCCTGCTGGAGGACCGGGCCTTGGCGCGGTGCGGCGTGAGCCGCGGGAAGTGCTACGCCTCGGTCGAGCCCAGGGCGTCGACGGGGACGCCGGGGCCGGTGGTCGAGGAGATCGACGCCTTCACGATGTAGCGGCCCTTCGAGGAGGACGGCTTCACACGCTGGAGCTCGTCCACGAGGGCGGCGAAGTTCTCGGCCAGCTGGTCGTCCGAGAAGGACGCCTTGCCGATCAGCGTGTGGAGGTTGGCGTGCTTGTCGACACGGAACGCGATCTTTCCGCCCTTGATGTCGGACACGGCCTTCGCCACGTCCATCGTCACGGTGCCGGTCTTCGGGTTGGGCATCAGGCCGCGGGGGCCGAGCACCTTTCCGAGACGGCCGACCTTGCCCATCATGTCCGGGGTGGCGACGACGGCGTCGAAGTCCTGACGTCCGCCCTGCACCTCGGCGATGAGCTCGTCGCCGCCGACGATGTCGGCGCCGGCCTCGGTCGCCGCCTCTGCCTTGTCACCGTTGGCGAAGACCAGGACCCTGGCGGTCTTGCCGGTGCCGTGAGGCAGGATGACGGTCGAACGGACGGCCTGGTCCGCGTGACGGGGGTCGACGCCCAGCTTGAACACGACGTCGATCGTCGCGTCCATCTTCTTGGAGGACGTCTTCTTCGCGAGGGCGATCGCCTCGCGGGGGCTGTAGATCTGGCTCTTGTCGACGAGCTGTGCTGCGTCGCGGTAAGCCTTGGAGCGCTTGGTCATCTGCGTTTCCTTTGCAGTCGTGGTGGCGGGTCAGCGCGACCCTCCCACTGGTGTCGCTCGCACCGGTCGGTGCGAGCGGGTACTACTTGACGACGATGCCCATCGAGCGGGCGGTGCCGGCGATGATCTTCGCGGCGGCGTCGATGTCGTTGGCGTTGAGGTCCTGCATCTTGGTCTCGGCGATCTCGCGGACCTGAGCGTCCGTGATGGAGCCGACCTTGTCCGTGTGCGGGACGCCGGAGCCCTTGGGGACTCCTGCTGCCTTCTTGATGAGCTCAGCGGCCGGCGGCGTCTTCGTGATGAAGGTGAAGGAGCGGTCCTCGTAGACCGTGATCTCCACCGGGATGACGTTGCCACGCTGCGACTCGGTCGCGGCGTTGTAGGCCTTGCAGAACTCCATGATGTTCACGCCGTGCTGGCCCAGTGCCGGGCCGACGGGCGGAGCGGGGTTCGCGGCGCCGGCCTGGATCTGAAGCTTGATCAGTCCGGCGACCTTCTTCTTGGGAGGTGCCATGTTGGGTCCTTTGTACTTTCTTTTCTCTTACCGCCCGCGGTGTGCCGCGGCCGGAAATCTCTGCGACTACTGGAGCTTCTGCACCTGGTTGAACGACAGCTCAACCGGGGTCTCGCGACCGAAGATGGACACGAGCACGTGGAGCTTCTGCGACTCCGCGCTGATCTCCGAGATGGTGCCGGGGAGCGTCGCGAACGGGCCGTCGATGACGGTGACGGACTCGCCCACCTCGAAGTCGACCTCGATGGTCGGGGCGGACGACGTCTTGGTGGAGCCGCCGGTCGACTCGTCCTCCAGCTCGGGAGCCTTCGGGGCGAGCATCGCGATCGTCTCGTCGATGGTCAGCGGCACGGGCTGCTGGGCGTGGCCCACGAAGCCGGTGACACCGGGGGTGTTGCGCACGGCGCCCCAGGAGGCGTCGGTGAGGTCCATGCGGACCATGACGTAGCCGGGCATGCGCACGCGGTTGACCTTCTTGCGCTGGCCGTTCTTGACCTCGGTCACCTCTTCCATCGGGACCTCGATCTGGAAGATGTAGTCCTCCATGTTGAGCGACTCGATGCGGTGCTCGATGGCCTGCTTCACGCGGCGCTCGTGGCCGGAGTACGAGTGCACGACGTACCACTCGCCGGGCAGGAAGCGCAGCTGCGCGCGCATCTCCTCCTCGGGGGACAGCATCACCTCGTCGGCGGCGACCTTGGCGATCGCCTCCTCGACGGCCTCCTCCTCGGCGTCGGCGGCGGCGACAGCCTGCTCGGCGGCCTCGACCTCGGCCTCGTCGCCGTCGGCGACGGCCTCAGCCAACTCCTCCTCGGCCTCGACCTTGTCGGCCACGGCCTCGGCGAGCAGCTCGGCTGCGGCGTCCTCGAACGTCTCGTCGGTCATGAATTCATCACTCCTAGATGGGCGTCGCGCGGCCTAGCCGCCGAACACCAGAGTCGCGAGGTAGCCGAAGCCCCAGTCGAAGAGGAAGACCAGCAGGATCATGACCGCGACGAAGCCGATGACGATCCACGTGTAGTTGACGAGCTCGTCGCGCGTCGGCGTGACGACGCGGCGCAGCTCGGCGACGACCTGGCGCACGAACAGCGCGATGCGACCGAAGATGTTCCGGCCGCGCGCCGACTCGTGGCGAGGGTCCTTCTCGCCTGCGTCTGTCACAACGGGTTCGCTCACCGATGGGGTCCTTAAGTGGTCTGTGGTGGTACGGCGCCCGGAACGGGCGCCCCGCAGGGCAGGAGGGACTCGAACCCCCAACCGTCGGTTTTGGAGACCGATGCGCTACCAATTGCGCCACTGCCCTTCGGGGGTGGTTGGTACCCCCGCGGCGGCTGAACTCCACGCAAGTCATGAAGGCATGACTCAGCATGGCGTTTGTCAACAGCCGAATGAACATCTTACGGGGTCAGGCCGGATAAAGCGAACCCGGCTCAGATCCCCCGACCCGGGTCCCCCCATCGGGACCTCCGCGTCGTGGAACAATGCTGTCATGCCTTCCTCACGCGTGTCCGCCCGCCTGTCCTCCATCGCGCCCTCGGCGACCCTCGCGGTCGACGCCAAGGCCAAGGCGATGAAGGCCGAGGGCCGTCCCGTCATCGGCTTCGGCGCGGGCGAGCCCGACTTCCCCACGCCGCAGCACATCGTCGACGCGGCGATCGCCGCGGCCGCGGAGCCCAAGAACCACCGCTACTCCCCCGCTGGCGGCCTTCCCGAGCTCAAGAAGGCCATCGCGACCAAGACGCTGCGCGACTCCGGCTACGAGATCGACCCGGCATCGGTCCTGGTGACGAACGGCGGCAAGCAGGCCGTGTTCCAGGCCTTCGCTGCGATCCTCGACCCGGGCGACGAGGTCATCCTCCCCGCGCCGTACTGGACCACCTACCCCGAGGCAATCGGCCTGGCCGGCGCCCGCGCCGTCGAGGTCTTCGCCGGCCCTGACCAGGACTACCTGGTGACCGTGGAGCAGCTCGAGGCGGCACGCACCGAGAACACGAAGGCGCTGCTGCTGTGCTCGCCCTCGAACCCCACCGGCGCCGTCTACACCGCCGAGCAGATCACCGCGATCGGCCAGTGGGCGCTCGAGCACGGCGTCTGGGTCATCACCGACGAGATCTACGAGCACCTCGTCTACGACGACGCGGTGTTCACCCCGATCCTGAAGCTCGTCCCCGAGCTCGCGGACACCACGATCGTGCTGAACGGCGTCGCCAAGACCTATGCGATGACCGGATGGCGCGTGGGCTGGATGGTCGGCCCGATGGACGTCATCAAGGCCGCCACGAACTTCCAGAGCCACCTCACCTCGAACGTCGCGAACGTGTCGCAGCGCGCCGCGATCGCCGCGCTCGAGGGCGGGCTCGAGGACGTCGTCATGATGCGCGAGGCGTTCGACCGCCGCCGCCGCACCATGGTGCAGATGCTCAACGAGATCGATGGCGTCGACTGCCCGACCCCCAAGGGTGCGTTCTACGCGTACCCGTCGGTGCGCGGCCTGCTCGGCAAGGAGGTGCGCGGCAAGATCGCGAGCACCTCAGCCGAGCTCGCCACGATGATCCTCGAGGAGGTCGAGGTCGCGGTCGTGCCCGGCGAGGCCTTCGGCCCCGGTGGCTACGCCCGACTGAGCTACGCGCTGGGCGACGAGGACCTCGTCGAGGGTGTCGGCCGCATTCAGGAACTGTTCTCCTAAGCCGCTGCCGAAATGGGGCGAATCCCCCATGCGCCCCGGCCGGGGCCTGGCTAGCCTGAGCGTGTGAGCACACCAGCGATCCGCGTCAGCGGACTCCACAAGCACTACGGCAGCCTGCGCGCCGTGGACGGCCTCGACCTCGAGATCGCCCCTGGCGAGGTGTTCGCGCTGCTCGGCCCGAACGGCGCCGGCAAGTCCACGACGGTCGAGATCCTCGAGGGCTTCCGCAGGCGCACGGCCGGCGACGTGGAGGTGCTGGGCCACGACCCGGCCCGCCCGACGCGCGCCTGGCGCGAGCGGCTGGGGATCATGCTGCAGTCCACCTCGGCCACGTCGCTGCTCACGGCGCGCGAGGCCGTGTACGCAACCTCGCGCCTCTACCCCAACCCCAGGGACGTCGACGAGACCCTCGAGGCCGTGGGACTGACCGAGAAGGCCAGGGCGCAGTCGCGGACGCTGTCCGGGGGCCAGCGCCGCCGGCTCGACGTCGCGCTGGCCGTGGTCGGCAATCCCGACCTGATCTTCCTCGACGAGCCGACCACCGGGTTCGACCCCGAGGCGCGGCGCCAGTTCTGGACCCTGATCGAGAGCCTTCAGGACTCCGGCGCCACGATCGTGCTCACCACCCACTACCTCGACGAGGCCGAGTACCTCGCCGACAGGGTCGCGGTGATCGCGAAGGGCCAGCTCGTCGCGCTCGACACCCCGAAGGGGCTGCGCTCGCTGGCGGACGGGGCCGTCGTGAGGTGGCGCGAGGGCACCCACCACCGCGAGGTCACCACCCAGACACCGACTGCCACGGTGCGGGAGCTGATGGATACGCACGAGGGCGAGATCGAGGGGCTCGAGATCTACCGCCCCTCGCTCGAGGACGTCTACCTGGGCCTCGTGGGGGCCGATGCCGTCGACGCCGACGCCTCAGAGGAAGGCGGTGACGAGTGATGCAGCCCTCACTGCTCGCACTGTCGTGGGATCGCGCCGTGCTGGACACCAAGGAGTTCGTCCGCTCGCGCGACCAGATGTTCTTCATCTTCGCGTTCCCGGTCTTCATGCTCGTGCTGCTCGGATCGATCTTCGGCGACCAGGAGCTCGCGTCAGGCGTGACCTTCAGCCAATACCTGACCGCCGGGCTCATCGCCTCTGGCGTCCTCAACAGCGGCTTCCAGTCGCTCGCGATCACCCTGGCGATGGACCGCGAGAACGACACCCTCAAGCACCTGCGCGGCACCCCGCTGCCGCCGCTGGCGTTCTTCCTGGGCAAGGTTGTCCACATCCTGGCCGTGACGTTCGTGCAGGTCGTCCTGCTGATCGCGGTCGGCATGGCGTTCTACGGGCTCGAGCTGCCTCAGTCCCCGACGGCATGGCTCACGTTCGCCTGGGTCTTCCTGCTGGGCACCTCGGCCTCGACCGTCCTGGGACTCGCGGCGTCGTCCTTGCCCAGGTCCGCCCGGTCAGCCTCGGCGATCGTCACGCCGATCGTGCTCGTGCTGCAGTTCATCTCAGGTGTCTTCTTCGTGTACACGCAGCTGCCCGAGTGGATGCAGAACGTCGCTCAGGTGTTCCCGCTGAAGTGGCTGGCGCAGGGCATGCGCTCGGTGTTCTTGCCCGAGAGCTTCGCCTCCGCGGAGGCGGCGGGCTCGTGGCAGCTGCCGCTCACGGCGCTGGTGCTGTTCGTGTGGCTCGTGGCCGGTTTGGTCCTCGCCGTGCGCACGTTCCGCTGGCAGCGGGCAGGCGACAACTAGGCGGCGCGCACCGCACCGGGCTAGCGGGAGCGGATCTGCCCCGCGAGCGCCTCGTCGGTCTGCTGCATCGCGTCCGCTGCACTCGCGAGGAACGCCCCCAGCTGCTCGAGCGCGGCGACGGTGCTCGTCGCCGAGTGCGTGAACTGCGAGTAGGTCTCCTGGAAGGCGACCGATGCCGCATCGGTCACGAATCCCTCCGCCACGAGCGAGTCGATGAGGCCCTGCAGCCCCGCGAGCGTGGCAGTGAGCTCGTCCTGGCCGCCGCGCAGGCGCACGGCCGCTCCCCTCATGTCCTCGAACGTCACCCTCAGATTTGCCATGGTTCCCCCTCATCCTTGCCGCGCGGTGCGGCGGTGCCAACGACGGTAGGCCGCCTCACCCCGCGGTGGAGCGCGCTCGCCTGCCACCTGGAAGACGCCGTCAGGCCAGGGGGATGTGGACGATGGTGGCGCGCCCGCCCTCGACCCAGACGCCTCGTCCTGGCGGCCACTCGTCCAGGCTCGGCACCGAGGCCGCACCCAGGAGCTGGGCCGCCTCCTGGCCCTGCGGCTGCAGGATCAGCCCGCGGCGCGAGGCGCGCAGGAGCGCCGACACGCCTCCCGCACCCCACCGAGACGTCTCCGCCTCGCCGATGACCGCATGACCGCGCCGCTGCGCCTCCCGGAGCAGCGTGGCACCGCCGTCTCCGAACGCGGGCCAGAGGTCCGCGACGTCCTCGAGCACCAGCACGACGCGATCCTCATCTGCGCTCCGGCCCAGAGCGCCGGACCATCGCTCCAGGCCCTCAGGGCCGGCGTCGGGTCCCGCGCACACGTCGTCCCAGAGCGACAGGCCGGTCAGCGCCGAGGACTCAGGGGTGCACAGCACGAGACGGCCGCGCGGAAGCCGGCGCCGCGCGGCGTGCGCGAGCCACGCGAGCGCGGTGCTGCGCCCGGATCGAGGAGCGCCGGCCACCACGATCGGCCTGCGGAGGTCGACCTCGAGCGGCGCCAGCGTGTCCGACTCGATGCCGAGGACGATGCCCTCGCCCGCGACCCTACGCACCCTCGACGCGGGGATGCGGTCCGGCAGTCGCGGCACCCCTGGCGCACGCCAGCGGGGGTCGACTCCCCGCTGCTCCGCCATGGCGCCTGCCACGCGCATCTGACCGGCGAGATCTGCCGCCACGCCAGGGACTGCGAGCTGGACGGCGAGACCGTCGGGCACGACGACCCCGCGCCCCGGAGGCGCCTCGTGCGTCGGAAGCACACCGCGCGCGGCCGCCACGGCGTAGCCGCCGGGTTCAGCGAGCCGAAGCACCACCGTGCGCGCCACGAGCGCGCTCACCCACCCCAGCACCTCGCCTGGACGAGACGCTCCGAGGACGGCGTCGACGGCGAGCTGGCCGCCTCGCGAGAGCACCGTCCGCAGGTCATCGAGCTCGCGGACTCGGGCGCGATCCCGGGTCAGCGCCTCCGTGAACGGGCCGACGCCGTCGACGAGCAGCATGCGACGGACGCCTCGGTCTGCCGCGGGGCGAGACAGGAGCGCCAGCACTCGCGCCACACCCTCGCGGTCGTCGAGCGCGACGATTCCAGCGACGTGGGGAAGGTATTCGAGCGCCTCGAGGCCGCCGCCGGCCGCATCGATCGCGTACACATGCGTGGGCGTCTGGGCGTCCGCGAGCGCGACGACCGCCGCGCTCCGCAGCGAGGTCGAGACGCCCGAGCCCGGGGAGCCGATCACCAGCGTGGGTCCCGCGCGGCGAGTGCGGAGCGGGAGGGGGTCCTGGCGCTGACGGCCGGGATCGTCGACGAGGCCGATGCACGGCTCACCGGCGTTCGAAGAGAGTTCGAAGACGTCGCCGCCGGCCTCCAGTGGCTCGCACCACGGCCGTCGAGGTGGCGGCAGCCGCAGGTCGGCGGCCGCGCGCCCCATCGCCTCCACCGCTGTCCTCGCATCGGACGGACGGTCATGCGGCACGAGCGCGGCGGAGAGCGGCTGCGACCCGGCAGAGGTCCAAGAGGAGGAGCCGGCGTCGCACAGCGTCACGGCCGGCCGGGCCCGATCCTCGACGCTCGACCCGGCGAATGCCGCCTGGAAGCACCGGACGACGCCAGGCCCGGTGCGGGCGAGCACCCGTCCAGGGACCGAGCGGTCCAGGCGTGCGGCATCGGGAGTGCCCAGCACGTCGATCGAGTCGGCCTCATCCGCCATGCGCAGAGCGATCCTGAGGTTCGTGTTGGCCCTGATCCTGTCCCGGATCACGCCGGCGGGACGTTGAGTCGCGAGGATCAGGTGAACCCCGAGCGAGCGCCCGCGCTGCGCGATGTCCACCATCCCGTCGACGAACGCCGGCACCTCCTGCGAGAGCGCGGCGAACTCGTCCACGACGATCACGAGGCTGGGCGGGGCTTCCCCGCCGGAGCGCAGCAGGCCCTCCAGATCCGCGGCGCCTGCCTCGGAGAGCACCACCTCACGGCGGCGGATCTCCGCACGCAGAGAGACGAGCGCGCGGTCCACGAGCTCAGGTGTCAGGTCCGTCACCAGGCCGACGCAGTGGGGAAGGCGCACACAGTCGGCGAAGGCGCTGCCGCCCTTGTAGTCGACAAGCAGGAACGTCACGCGCGAGGGCGGATGCGCCGCGGCCATGCCGAGCACCCACGACTGCAGGAACTCCGACTTGCCCGAGCCGGTGGTACCGCCGACGAGCGCGTGCGGACCGTCCGTGGCGAGGTCGAGGTACTCCGGCCCCTCAGCCCCGCGTCCCACGAGCGCGCGCAGCGAGGCGAGCGGAGCCGCTCCCTCGGCTCGTGCCGCACCCCAGCCCGCGGCGAGCGCCATCGCGGTGAGGCCCGCACGGCTGTGCAGCTCGGAGAGCCCGATGGTCCGCGGCGGCTCGCTCCCCACCTCATCAGGGATGCCGTCGTCACGCACGGCGACCAGGCAACGGGCGAGCCTGGCGGCCGCGTCGAGCGCGAGCAGGTCCGGCTCGACGGCATCCCTTGCCGCCCCGGTTGAGTGATCCAGGATGCGCGCCGCGCCGGTCGTCACGCGCACCACCGCTCCGCAGGCCGCGGGCACACGCGTGTCGTCCGCAGCGACCCACAGCAGGTGGACGCCGGCCGCGGCGCCCGAGCCGGCCAGGCGGATGAGTCGAGCGCGGTCCGCCGGGCTGCCGTCGTCGACGAGCACGACGACCGCGGGTGCCGAGGCTCCGCTCGCGAGCCGCCGAGCGACAAGGCGCTCGAGTGCGTCGAGCAGCTCAACGCCGTCATCTGCGGCTACGGGCGCGCACCCGAGGACGGTGCCGGTCGTCCCCACGTGAGGGAGCCAGGCGAGCCATTCGAAGCGCATCGCCGCGGCGGGGCTCAGGAATGCGGCGATCGCCGTCTCGCTCGGCGCGTGGGTCGCGGCGAGCCTCACGAGCATGGCGCGAGCGGCGCCCTCTACCTCGCGCTGCGGCCCGACCACAGCAGCGGCTCCGACGTCCGCGAGCGCGATCGGGACAGGGGCGGCATCGAGCGTGCCGGCATGCTCGACGGCCGCGTCGCGACGGTCAAGATCGATGCCCGCGAGCGCCGCGGCGTCGCGATCGACGTCGGGCACCTCCACCCGCAGGTCGGACTCGCGCGCGCCGGTGCCGACCCTCAGCACGAGGAAGTGCTCGGCGAGCGCGGACGTCGACCACAGCAGCGGCCCGCGCGCCACGACTGCGTCGGCAACCGCGGCGAGGGGCGGGAGGACGGCCTCCCATCGCCGCCTCTCTCGGGCTTGAGCGGCGGCGATGCGCGTCTCAACCTGCTCGAGCTGCGCGCCGAACGCCTCGCGCGCCCGCCTCGCCCAGCGGCGCATGGCGAGGCGCCCGTCCAGCACCGAGGCGCCGGCCAGCAGCGGGCTCATGGCGACCAGGAGCAGCGACGTCGCTCGTCCCGTCATCGCGAACATGCCGACCCCGAGCAGGGCGGGCGCGAGCATCGCGAGCCGCGGGAGGCCGGCGCGCGGCGGCGGGACCGCGAGTCGCGGCAGCTCGATCGAGGGCGGGTCCCATGGCGGCACGGGAAGCCGGTTGCGCGTCACGGGCACGGCTCCCCTGCTGACGGCCTCCGCGTCCCGCCGCTGCGAGGACTCGACCTCGAGCACGGTGGACCCCAGGGCGACGATCGCACGGTCGCTGACGCGCGCACGGACCGCGAACACGCCGTCGACGAGGATCCCGGTCGCCGAGCCGGAATCCACGATCTCGACCGGATCGAGCGCACCGCCGCCGACCGCCAGTACGGCATGGCACGCCGCGACGGCCGGGTCCGACAGTCGCACCGCAACGGAGCCGCTGCCGATGCCGTGCTCCCCGCGACCCAGGCCGACGGAGAGGCCACGGTCGGGACCGGACACGACCGTGACGGTCGCGAGCGGAGAAGCCCGGGCATCGGCCGTGCCCGCCGGGACCGCGCGCAACCGGTCCCCCGACGTCAGGAGCGAGCCGACGTCGTCGCGCCACGCCACCACGATGGGCGCCGATCCAGGCTCATGCGGACGCGAGAGCTCGAGTGCGGACGACTCAACGCCGTCAGCCGTCCATCCCCGCGAGGCGAGTGCGTTCAGGACGTCCCCCGCCGTGACCGCGCCCTCGGCCTCGAGATCCACGAGCCTGGCGACCGAGCGGTCGTCCTGCACCTCGACTCGCCACCGCACCACGTGAGCATCGTCTGCTCGCGGCGCGCACACCAGAAGCACGAACACGGATGTGGACGGGAGCCTCGGCCGCGAGGCTGGGAGCGACGCCCGCGCGATCGTCCCCTCGGACGATGACCCGCCTGCTCCCCTCCCCCTAGATTGGGCGGATGAAGTCCCTGCGCCCCGCCGGCTCGGACGTCCTGATCGTGCTCGGCCTCTTCGCGATCGCGATCGCCTGGTCCCTCACCGTCGAGATCGGCAATCTCGCGTCCAAGCAGATGGACGCCCCGGGCTACGCGCTGCTGGCCGTCGCGATCCTGCCGCTCACCTACCGCTCCCGCTTCCCGCTCGCGGTCGCCTGGATCAGCACGATGGCGTGGATCGTCTACGTCGGGCTCAACTACTCGACCGGACTCACTGGCATCGCGCTGTTCATCGCCTTCTACGGCGTCGGCTCGCTGGTGCCCAAGCGCCGCGCCTACCTCCACGCGGCGCTCCTCTTGGCGATCAGCGCGGGCTGGACCCTCATCGGCCACTTCGTCTACGAGGACATCCCGCTCGCCGCCGTGCTCATGGTGGCGCTCGTGGTCGCGGTGCCGTTCGCGTTCGGCCGCGCCGACCGCATCCGCCGTGAGAGGTTCACCGAGCTGGAGGTCAGGCACGCCAGGAAGGCGCTCGCCGCCGAGGAAGCCGCGGCCGATGCGGTCCGCGCCGAGCGCGCCAGGATCGCGAGGGAGCTCCACGACGTGGTCGCGCACGAGGTCACCGTGATGACGCTCCAGGCCGAGGGCGCGAGGCGTCTCGCCAAGGACGCCGACCCGCGCATCCAGCGCGCGCTCGCGACGATCTCCGACTCGGGCCGCACCGGGCTCGCCGAGATGCAGCGCATGATCGGCGTCCTGCGCACCTCCGAGGAGGAGGCGGCGGAGCGCGCCGAGAGCGAGCGTGCGATCGCCGGCGGCGGAGGGACGGGCCAGCAGGGCCCCATCGTCATCGACGAGTCGCACGCGCCAATGCCGTCGCTGGCCGCGCTGCCCGCGCTCGCCGCGCACGTCGAGCAGGCGGGCCTGCCGGTCAGGCTCGAGATCGCGGGAAACGCGCACGTGCCGGCCGGCGTCGAGGTGCAGGCCTACCGGATCGTGCAGGAGGCGTTGACGAACGCCCTCAAGCATGCGGGGCCCGGCGCGCACGCCACCGTCGAGGTGAGGCGCGAGAGCGACCACGTCGAGATCGTCGTCGAGGACGACGGCCGCGGAGCCGTCGAGGAGGCGGTGCAGCTCTCGGGCGGCCATGGGCTCACGGGCATGCGCGAGCGCGTGCAGGCGGTGGGCGGGACGTTCGAGCACGGCTTGCGCCGCGGCGGGGGCTACCGTGTCAGGGCGGTGCTGGCCTCGGGCGACGACCAGGTGGGCGCCGCCCAGGCAGCCGTGAAGGGAGCAGGCAGGTGATCCGAGTGGGCGTGGTCGACGACCAGGCGATGGTCCGCGCAGGGCTCACGATGATCCTCGACGCCGAGGACGGCATCGAGGTGGTCGGCGAGGCCGCCGACGGCCACGAGGCGATCACCATGGTCGCTCAGCGCACCCCCGACGTGGTCCTCATGGACGTGCGCATGCCTGGCATGGACGGCCTGACGGCGACGCGGGAGCTCCTCAAGGACGACCCGCCGCTGAGGGTCATCGTGCTCACGACCTTCGACCAGGACGACTACGTCTACGAGGCACTGAGAGCGGGGGCCTCCGGCTTCCTGCTGAAGAGCGCCGACGGCGACTCCCTCGTCGAGGCGGTCCGCGTGGTCGCCGCAGGCGAGGCGCTGCTCGCCCCGCAGGTGACCAGGCGCGTCATCGAGCACTTCGCCTCGGGCACGCTGCCTGCGGCGACCGCGAGCGCTCCCCACGAGGGCGCCGCGAACGATCCGGCGGGCCTCGAGGCCGATTTGTCCGAGCGCGAGCTCGAGGTGCTCCAGCTGATGGCCAGGGGCCTGTCGAATCGGGAGATCGCCTCCCAGCTCTTCGTCTCGTCGACGACCGTGAAGACCCACGTCAGCCACATCCTCAGCAAGCTGGGCGTGCGCGACCGCGTGCAGGCGGTCGTGGAGGCGTACGAGTCCGGGCTCGTCACGCCCGGCTCCGCCGACCTCTCCTCCTAGCCGCCGGGCTCGCTACCAGGGCCGATGCTCCTGGTCGCCTCCGGCATCGGCGCCTCCCCCGGGGGATGTCCCCGAGGTCATCCCCATGGACGATGCCCCGAAACCGTCCTTGCGGCCGATGGCGCCTCCCCGCGGCCCTGGACAAGACTTGCCACGTTCCCCGACATGTAAAGAGGAGACCATGTCCACTGACACCACCACCATCGAGCTGGCCGCGACCATGCGGTCCGGCTACAAGGACTACGGACACGGCGATTCCGCCGTGCGCGCCCTCGCGGGCATCAACGTCGACATCGTCAAGGGCGAGTTCACGGCGATCATGGGCCCCTCGGGCTCCGGCAAGTCGACGCTGCTGCACACGCTCGCCGGTCTGGACCGGCTGACGTCCGGCACCTCGACGATCGGCGACAAGGAGATTGCGGCGATGTCCGAGGCGCAGGTCACGAACGTGCGCCGCGAGCACATCGGCTTCGTCTTCCAGTCGTTCAACCTGATCCCGTCGCTGACGGCCAAGGAGAACATCACCCTGCCGATGGACATCGCCGGAACCAAGGTCGCGCCGGAGTGGTTCGACGAGATCATCGGCATCCTGGGCCTCGGCAACCGCCTCACCCACCTGCCCACCGAGCTCTCGGGCGGCCAGCAGCAGCGCGTGGCCGTGGCCCGCGCCCTCGTGTCGCGCCCCGAGATCATCTTCGCCGACGAGCCGTCGGGCAACCTGGACTCCCGCTCGGGCGCCGAGCTGCTGACGTTCATGCGCCGCGCGGTCAAGGAGTTCGGCCAGACCATCGTGATGGTCACGCACGACCCGACGGCCGCCTCCTACGCGGACCGCATCCTGTTCCTCGAGGACGGCCTCATCACGGACGAGATGCGCGAGCCCACCCACGAGCTCGTGTTCGACAAGATGAAGACGATGGGGCACTGATCCACGATGCTCACATTTGCTCTCAAGTCGGTTCGGCATAATCCGAAGCGGCTCCTGCTGACCGCGATCGCGGTCGCGCTGGGCGTGATGCTCGTCTCCACGACGCAGACGCTCACCGCAGCCCTCTCGAACGGCTTCACCGGCCTGTTCGACGACATCTACGGAGGCTCCGACATCGTCGTGCAGGCCGAGCCTGCCGACAGCGACGAGGAGCAGGACTTCACGTCCGGCGACTTCCTCTTCACCTCCGACGACGTGACCGCCATCGAGGGCGTCGCCGGGGTCGGCGGCGCCGCGGGATCGGTCCAGGTCGACACCGCTGCGATCCTCGCGAAGGACGCCGACCCCACCGACCCGCTCGCCCAGTTCGGGCCCCCGACCCAGCTGTTCAATTGGACCGGCGACGAGAAGTTCGACAGGGCCACGCTCGAGGAGGGCTCGGCCCCGACGTCCGACGACGAGATCGTCATGGACTTCGACGCGGTCGAGGCGCTCGGCTACGAGGTGGGCGACACCGTCTCGGTCCTGTCCGCCTCCGGCGCGACACCGTTCGAGCTCGTCGGCACCGTCCGGTTCGGCGACGACAACAACCTCCAGGGCGCGACGCTCGCCTTCATCACGGAGGACGCCGCCCACGAGATGGTCGGCAAGACCGGCTACCAGAGCATCGGCGTCAAGGTCGCCGACGGCGAGGACCCGGCCGATGTCGTGCCTGCCGTGCAGGAGGTCCTGCCTGACGGCACCCGCGCCATCACGGGCGAGGACCTGGCGGCGGAGAGCGCGGAGGCGCTCGACAGCGCGCTCGAGTACATCGACATCTTCACGATCGCCTTCGCCGTGATCGCGCTTTTCGTCGGCTCGTACATCATCCTCAACACGTTCCGCATCATCGTGACGCAGCGCACCAGGGAGTTCGGCCTGCTGCGGGCGATCGGCATGACCGGCCGCCAGGTCACCACGATGATCCTCTTCGAGGCGCTCGTCATCGCGATCGTCGCCTCCACGCTCGGCATCCTGCTGGGCTGGGCGCTCGCGTTCGGCCTGGGCACCCTGGTCGAGCTGGTCAACGGCGACATCCTCGGGGCGCTGATCGTTCCCTGGGACGCCGTGATGTGGAGCTACATCCTGGGCATCACGGTCACCCTGGTCGCGGCGCTCGCGCCCGCGATCCACGCGGCGACGATCTCGCCCATGGAGGCGCTCCGCGAGGCCGGCACGCAGATGCGCAAGCCGCTGAGGATGCGCAACGTCATGGGCATCGCCCTGACCCTGCTGGGCATCCTGGTGATCGTCGCCGGCCTGTTCATGGACCTCAGCGACCCGTACATCTACGTGGGAGTCGGCGCCGCCGTCCTCGTGATCGGCGTCACGCTGCTCGCAGCCCAGGTGCTCGTCCCGCTGGCGTTCGGCCTGCGCGGCATCCTCACCAGGACGTTCGGCATCGACGGCAAGCTCGCGGCGAACAACATCCACCGCGAGCCGCGTCGCTCGGGCAACACCGCAGCGGCGCTGATGATCGGCGTGCTGCTGCTCGCCCTGGTCGCGACGTTCACGGAGTCGGCCAAGGCAATCATCGAGAAGCAGCTGGGCGGCACCGATGCGGCGCTGTTCCTCATCAGCGCGGACCCGAACGGGATCGTGCAGGACGCGATGGACGACGTCGCAGGCGTGGACGGCGTGGAGATCGTGTCGAGGATCGGAGTCTCGGACGCCCAGTTCGAGGGCGACGACGTGCTCGTCAGCTACCTCGACACCGACACCGCAGAGCAGACGTTCACCTACAACTCCGAGCCCGGCGTCTCCGAGATCGGCGACGGCGTCTTCGTCGGCCCGTCGATCGTCGAGGGCGGCGTCGAGGTGGGCGACACCGTGACGATCGTCACCGACGAGGGCAGCTTCGACCTCGAGGTCACCGGCGAGTACCTCAACGAGGGAGACGGCAACTTCTTCGTCGACTGGGGCACTGCCGAGGACATGTTCGGCGAGCAGGCGGCCGCCATCCAGGCGATCGTGCTCTTCGACGAGGGGATCAACGAGGAGGACGACCCCGACCGCTTCGACGAGGTCTCCGACGACGTCAACACGGTGCTGGCCGACTACCCGACGGTGCTGGCATTCCCGCCCGGCCTGCTCCAGCAGGTGGCGAACCAGTCCATCGACCTGCTGCTCGGCGTCATCTCCGGCCTGCTGGGCGCGGCGATCCTCGTCGCCATCCTCGGCGTCGCGAACACCCTGCTGCTCTCCGTCACCGAGCGCACCAGGGAGATCGGACTGCTCCGCGCCGTCGGCCTGAGGCGCAACGAGGTGTGGCGCATGATCACGCTCGAGTCGGTCGTGATGAGCCTGTTCGGCGCGATCACCGGCATGATCCTGGGCGTCGGCATCGGCGCGGCGATCGTGTACTCCCTCGAGGAGTTCGGCTTCGCGACGCCGACCGTGCCGTGGGCATGGCTGGGCATCTACGCGGTCGGCGCGTTCGTCGCCGGCATCGTGGCCGCCATCTGGCCCGCCTGGCGTGCGTCGAGGATGGACATCCTCGAGGCCATCGCCACGGACGGCTAGTCACTCGCGACGCTGCGGCCCCGGGCGTGCGGACTCTCGAGTCCGCGCCCCGGGGCCGCAGTCGCGTCCGGCGCGCGCGCGGGATCGCGCTACCGGCCTGCCAGCTTCTCGAGCAGCAGCACCTGCGCGACGATCATCGACTCGATCTCGGCCGGGTCCACGCTCTCGTCGGACGCGTGGATCCTCGACAGCGTCACGTCCTCGGGGCCCCACAGCACGAACTCGGCACCGGGCGAAGCCTCCGCAAGCGTCTGGAGAAGCGGGATCGATCCCCCTGAGCCGGCCTCGTCGCAGGGCATGCCGAACGCCTCCGACATCGCCTCGCGCGCGGCGGCGTAGGCGGGGCCGTCGGTCGCCACGAGGAACGCGGGGGCGGTCTTCATCGGGGTCACCTCGACCCTCGCGCCCCAGGGCGCGTGCGTCTCGAGGTGCCGCACGAGCGCGGCGAGCTCCTGCTCGGGGTCCGTCCCCGGCACGATGCGCATCGAGATCTTGGCGCTCGCGCTGGGGTGCAGCACGTTCGACGACTGGGCGATGCTCGTGGTGTCGATGCCGATCGCGTTGATCGACGGCTTGGCCCAGAGGCGATCGCCAACGCGGTCGACGCCGATGAGGCCCACGCCTGGCAGCAGGTCGGCACTGGCGCGGAAGGCATCCTCGCCCAGGTCGCCGCCGTCCCACACGCCTCCGGTGACGCCCTCAACGATCACGTCGCCGGCATCGTCCTGCAGCGAGCTCAGCAGGCGCGCGAGCGCCATCATGGCGTCGGGCGCGGCCCCGCCGAACACGCCTGAGTGCAGCGGGTGCTCGAGGGTGCTCACGGTGACGACGCACGACACGTCGCCGCGCAGCGCCGTCGTCAGCACGGGCTCTCCCACGCGCAGGTTGCCCATGTCCGCCACCACGAAGACGTCGCACCGGAACAGCTCGGGGTGCGCCTCGACGAACGCCTCGAGGTTGCTCTCCGTCTCCTCCATGCCCTCGACGATCAGGCGGATGGTGACGGGCGGGCGCCCGTCGAAGGCCCGCAGGGTGCCGAGGTGAGTGGCGATGCCGCTCTTGTCGTCCGACGCGCCGCGCCCGTAGAGGCGGCCGTCGTCCTTGCGGGTGGGCGTGAACGGATCGGTGGTCCAGCCCTGCGACTCATGCGCGGGCTGCACGTCGTAGTGCGCGTACAGCACGACGACGGGAGCGCCATCGGGCCCGGGAAGCTCGCCGTAGATGGGCGGGTATCCGCTGGGCACGTCCATCAGGCGGGCGTCCTCGAAGCCTGCGGCCCTGAACTTCTCGACGGTGAGCTCCGCCATGCGCTGGACGGGTTCCTCCGGGTAGCCGGGGAACGACACCGACGGGACGGCGATGAGCTCCTCGAGGTCGGCGATCACACCGGGCATGAGCCCGGCGACGGCGGTGCGGATGTCGTCAGGCGACATGGGGGCTCCCTTCGAAGGGCTGATCAGATCTCGATGCCGACCGCGACGGGCTCCGGCACCAGCGTGATGCCGAAGGCCTCGCGGACGCCGTCGCGGATGCGGCGAGCGAGGGCGACGATCTCGTCGGCGGTCGCGCCTCCGCGGTTGGTCAGCGCGAGCGTG